>NZ_NPEX01000999.1 GCF_003258865.1 Rhodoplanes roseus
ATGTTCGAGGGAATCGCAAAGCCGATCCCGTTCGAGCCCCCGGAACGCGAAAAGATCGCCGAATTGATCCCGACAAGCCGCCCCTTCACATCGATCAACGCACCACCGGAATTGCCCGGATTGATCGCCGCATCGGTCTGAATGAAGAACGCCATGTCGGAGATGCCGACCTCGGTGCGTGCCACCGCCGAAACGATGCCACTTGTCACCGTCTGTCCGACACCGAAAGGGTTGCCGATC
>NZ_NPEX01001000.1 GCF_003258865.1 Rhodoplanes roseus
GGAATGAAGCGTTTGTTCGTCAAATCCGGTCGGCCGAGATATTCCCGGGCAAGCTGGCGTCCGGCAATGTGGAGATGCCCTTCAACGCCCGGCGGCACCGGGCGAAGATGGCGGTCGAGTACATAGAGGCGCGTGTTCCAGACGGGCCTGCCTATGGGGACCGGGGCGGAGCTGTCGTTTGCGACTGCCGGCCAATAACTGACGTCGACGGCGGCTTCTGTCGGTCCGTAAAGGTTGTGG
>NZ_NPEX01001001.1 GCF_003258865.1 Rhodoplanes roseus
CAATGTGAGGACGCGCGGGTCGCGCTGGCCGACCTTCAAGGTCGGGCCTTCGGCGATATGCGGCAGAGGCTTGCCGTCGCTCGCGCGCAGTTTCGCAAGCGTCGCCTTCAGCGCCTGATATTGCGGATGCGGAGGCGCGAAGGCGGAGATGGTGGCGTCGACATCCTTCGCCATGGTCGTCTTGGCAAGGGCTTCGCCGAGATCCGGTAGGGCCGGCGCGTAATAGACTTCCTTGTTGA
>NZ_NPEX01001002.1 GCF_003258865.1 Rhodoplanes roseus
CCCTTCGTCGGCCGAAAAGGCGGCGTCGGCGACGTTCTGGTCGACGATTTCGGCTTTTGATTTCAGGCCGAGGTCGACGGCGGAGAGATTTCTCTCGCTTGCGACCTCTTCAAGCGTGTCGCCGGACGAGATTTCGTCGGCAGCCTTCTTGGCATCTTCAGGGTCGTTGAACCGCAGCTGAAGCACGCGGCGTCGCTCAGGCGTCGAGAAGCGCTGAGACTGGCTGTCGTATTCCTGCC
>NZ_NPEX01001003.1 GCF_003258865.1 Rhodoplanes roseus
CCAGTCTGCGTTTCGAGGGGCCGAAAATGTGATCATTCAGGGACCATTTCGCGGTGGCTGCGGCTGTGCCATCTTGTCTTTCATGATGTTTCGAAGCCGTGGAAGCGCGGCATGTGGAGAGATTATGTGATGGCGCGATCGAAGACGTTCCTGGCCGCCCTTGTCGTCCTTCTGACTCTGCCGGCCGCGGGCGCGGCACGGGCGGCCGAGTGCGCCGATCCGCAGACGCAGACCGACAT
>NZ_NPEX01001004.1 GCF_003258865.1 Rhodoplanes roseus
GTCTGATGTCATCCGGCGCTATGCTGCACACCGCGGTATCGAAATCGTCCGCACCTATGTTGACGCCGGCCGTAGCGGATTGAACATCGAAGGCCGTTCCGGCCTTCAGCAGCTCATCGCCGATATCGAAAGTGGCACTGCCGATTTCTCGGTCGTGCTGGTCTACGACATCAGCCGCTGGGGGCGTTTTCAGGATGCGGATGAAAGCGCCTTTTACGAGTACCGCTGCCGCCGCGCTG
>NZ_NPEX01001005.1 GCF_003258865.1 Rhodoplanes roseus
CTGCGGTCGGGCAAAGCCCGGCATGCCTCGTCATCGCGCCTGCTCCTGCGGCAGAATCCAAGACCCGCGCCGACGCCTTGTCGTCCGGCGCCGATCAGATTCGCCTTGATTGCGACCGATGGCGACAACACCCATAACGACCTTTAAGGGAGCCTAGATGCTGAAGGAGTTCCGTGAGTTCGCCCTCAAAGGCAATGTCCTCGACATGGCCGTCGGCATCATCATCGGCGCGGCCTTCG
>NZ_NPEX01001006.1 GCF_003258865.1 Rhodoplanes roseus
CGAGAACGGGGGGAAGCTGGGTTTTATCCTGCGGCACGGCGAGCTGGTACCACAACGCCTGTTCGGCGGCCGTTCGGCACCAATACATGAAATGGTAGGCGCCGCGCGGCACGCCAGCACGAGCTGCGGCTTCCCAATTGTCGTAGAAGTTCTCGTCGACATGGTCGCCGCCCTCCGACACCTTGATGTAGGCGAAGCGAATGCCGTCGGCGCGGACCCGGTTCCAGTCGATATCTCCC
>NZ_NPEX01001007.1 GCF_003258865.1 Rhodoplanes roseus
GAATATGCACCTTCTGCATGCCGAGACGGTCGGCAATCTGGCAGGCGTGCTGGCCGCCGGCGCCGCCGAAGCAGGAGAGCGCGTAATGGGTGACGTCGTGGCCGCGCTCGACCGAGATCTTCTTGATGGCGTTCGCCATGTTTTCGACGGCGATTTTCAAAAAGCCATCGGCAATCTCCTCCGGCGTGCGGTGCCTGCCGTTCTCGTCCGGTCCGATCTCCTTGGCGAGCGCTTCGAAC
>NZ_NPEX01001008.1 GCF_003258865.1 Rhodoplanes roseus
CGAGGGTGCGCGAGGCGACGGCATCGCGGATCGCGAACTGCACCAGCCGGTACAGCCACGCATCCACGTCCGGCACCGCGGCGACGAGACGCTCCGGATCGACGATCCGGCGGAACGCGGTCAGCGTCACGCGCAGCGCGATGCGGTCCTTGGTCAGCATCTCCTGCGCCGTGATCTCGGCCGCCTGCGGACGCAGATCGAGGCGCTTCACCTCGATCTTGCGGCCGACCGACCAGAAA
>NZ_NPEX01000100.1 GCF_003258865.1 Rhodoplanes roseus
GCTGCTCCGCCTGCCGGATCACCTGCTGGCTCCGATACAGCCTCAGCCGCGTCTCTTCGCCGATGTCGTCGTTGTGGGCGACCACGTCGGCGTGCTGCGATGGTTTCATCGTGGACTCTTCGCGTGATGCGTTGACGATCGGCTTTACAGGCCCGTCGGAACCGCCTTGTTCTCGCTGACCAGCTTCATGCCGGCGCATTCCGCCATGGTCTCGGCCATCTTGGCGAAGTCCTGTGCCAGAATCGCCTCGGCGTCGGGCTGCGACAGCGCCTTGCCGATGTGCTGCTGCAGCACCTCGCGGGTCGCCGCCGTCACCGGCATGGGCACGTCCCATTCGCGACCGAGCTCGAGGCCGAGATCGAGATCCTTGCGCAGCAGCTCCGCCGTGAAGGTCGTGGTCCAGTCGAGGTTGACCAGGGCCGGCGACTTGTAGGCCGTGAACATGGAGCCCATCACGCCGTTGTTCATGAACGACAGGAAGGCCTCGCGCGGCACGCCCATCTTGTTGGCCAGCAGCGTGATCTCGATCAGGTTCTCGATCACCACGCCGAGCATCACGTTGTGGGCGATCTTGCAGACGCGGGCGAGCTCGCCCTCGCCCACATAGGACACGCCGCGTGGCGCGAACACCCCGATCAACGGCATCACGGCCTTGGCCGACGCCTCGGGGCCGGAGACCACCGACGACAGCTTGCCGGCCTTGATCACCTGGCCGTTGCCCGAGACCGGAGCGGCGATGAGATCGACGCCCTTCTCCTTCAAACGCTCGCGGATGCGGATCGAATCCTCCACCGAGATCGTCGAGCAGTCGACGAAGATCTTCGGCAGCGCGCCCTTGGCATTGGTGACGATGCCGTTCTCGCCGAAATAGATCTCCTCGAGGTCGGGACCGGTCGACACGATGGTGAACAGCACGTCCACACCGGCGAGGTCGACCGGATTGCTGACGATCTTGCCACCGAGCGCGGCGAGCGGCTCGGCCTTCGCCTTGGTCCGGTTCCAGATCGACACGTCGTGTCCGGCCTTGAGAAGGCGTTCCGCCATCTGGAAGCCCATGCGACCGACGCCGATCCAGCCGAGCTTCTGTGTGTTCGCAGACATCGTGGTCTCCATGTCGGGAAGGGGAGGCGCAGGCGGCGCCGGGACAGGTTCGCGACGCTCAGTAGCGGTTGGCGATCGGCAGCTCTTCGGCCGGGAACAGCGAGATCACCTTGCAGCCCTTGTCGGTGACCACGACCTCTTCCTCGATGCGGGCGCCCGAGTAGCCGTCGGTCGCCGGGCAATAGGTCTCGATCGCGAACACCATGCCTTCCTTGATCTCGGTCGGATGGTCGAGCGAGACGACCCGCGAGATGATCGGCCGCTCGTGCAGGGCGAGGCCGAGGCCGTGCGCGAACTGCAGGCCGAAGGCCGAGAGCTCGTCCGGGAAGCCGAACTTGTCGGAGGTCGGGAACGCCGCGCAGATATGGGCCGTGGACGCGCCGGGCTTGATCCGCTCCATCGCGCCGTCCAGCCACTCGCGCGCCTTCTTGTAGGCGTCGTGCTGCGCCGGGGTGGCGCGGCCGACATTGAAGGTGCGGTAGTAGCAGGTGCGATAGCCCATGAACGACTGCAGGATGTCGAAGAAAGCCTGATCGCCGGGACGGATCATGCGATCCGTGAAGTTGTGCGGGTGCGGATTGCAGCGCTCGCCCGAGATCGCGTTCACGGCCTCGACGTCGTCCGAGCCGTGGCGATACAGGAACTCGTTCACCTTGGCGACGATGTCGTTCTCGCGGACGCCGGGCTTCAGCTCCTCGTTGATCATCTGATAGGCGCCGTCCACCATGGCGGCGGCGCGGTTCAGGAGGGCGATCTCGTCCTGCGACTTGATCTCGCGCGCCTCGAGCATCACCTGTTGGCCGTCCAGGACCTTGAGGCCGGCCCGCTGCAGCTCGAACATCATCGGCGGCTCGATGATGTCGATGCCGACCGGCATGTCGCCGACGCCGGCCTCGCGCAGCAACGACGCGATCTCCTCGGCATGCCGCTTCATCAGGCCGAAGGCCGGCGCCACGGTGCCGCGCAGGCCGATCAGCCCGGCCCGGCAGTTCTCCGGCGCGAGCCAGGGGGAATACAGCTTGTGATGCACGGCGGCGGAGCCGAAGTCCCACAGGATCGGCTCGCCGGTGCGGGTCAGCAGCGCCCAGCGGGCCAGCTTGTCGCGCTCCCACTCGCCGATCTTGGTCGAGGTGAGGTAGCGGATGTTGTTGACGTCGAAGACCAGCAGCGCGCCGAGCTCGGACGCCTCCAGCGCCTGCTTGGCGCGGGCGAGCCGGTAGCGGTGCAGCCGGCGGTAGTCGACCCGCTCCTCGAAGTCGACGCCCATGATGCCGAGGGACGGCAGCGCCCGGCCCCAGTCGTGCCGCGTCGCGATGTCATCGGCTCGAATTTCGCGCATGTCCGGTCTCCTGCGGGCACCTCTGTGTGCAAACGATTGCACATGCGCCCGGCCCAAGTCAATGCCGTCCTTTCGCCGGTCTTGCCGAATTCGGGATGGCAATCGGCGGCGCGGCCGTTCGGCCGTGCCCGGCGGTCCGGCGGGCAGCGCCCGATCCTACCGGCTGCCCTTGCGCCGCGGCGGCTTGGGGGCGGGGCCGGTCGACTCCCGCACCACCAGCGAGACCGGGAGAACGATATGTCGCGGCTCGCGCCGAACCGGACCGGCCTGCAAGTCCTCGAGCAGGATGCCGGCGGCGGCCGAGCCGCACTGGTAATGCTCGATGCGCACTGTCGTGAGCGACGGCGTGATGCGGTCGACGAACGGAATGTCGTTGAACCCGGTGACGGAGATGTCGCCCGGGCAGGAGATCCCGCGCTTCTTGAGCGCGGCGAGCGCTCCGATCGCCAGCAGGTCGTTGGCGCAGACGATCGCGGTGAGCTTCGGATTCGAGGCGAGCAGCACGTCGACGCAGCGCGCTCCCTCGGCCTCGCGATACTCCGTCGCACGCGCGATCAGCGACTCGCTGTGAACGATGCCGTGGGTCCCGGCCCAGTACCGGTAGGCACTCAGACGCGCCTCGCCGGTCGACGACCAGGCCGGGCCGGAGGCGTATCCGATGTGACGGTGGCCGAGCGAGACGAGATGCGCCAGCACGGCGCCGACGCCGCTCCGCTCGTCGCTGACCACCGACGACACGCCCTCGTCCTTGACGCGACGGTTGACCGTGACGATGAACACGTCGTCCTTCATCGCCGAGGTGATCGCCTCGTCGTCGAGACGCGCGCTGGCGACGATCAGCCCGTCGATTCCCCGCACCTGCAGCGTCTCGATCACGCGCTTCTCGCGCTCCGCGTCCCCCTCGGTGTGGCCGATGATCGAGATGTAGCCGTGCGGGGCGATCCGGTCGTCGACGCCCCGGATGATCGGCGGGAACAGCATGTTGGTGATGTCCGGAATGACGATCCCGATGGCGTTCGTCTTCTTGGTCCGCAGGCTGGCCGCCATCTGGTTGTGGCGATAGCCGAGCTGTTGCGCGGCCTTCGCGATCTTGGCGGCCACGTCGGCGGAAATGCGGTGGCGCGTCCGTGGATCGAGCGCCCGCGACGCCGTCGAGACATGCACGCCGGCCCGCTTGGCCACGTCCTTCAGGGTCGCCTTCTTGGTGGTCATGTCCGTCCCGCGCCGCAAAACAGAACAGCACGCTACACGAAGGAGCAGCGCGGCCCAACCGAGGCCGGTGGACATGGCGGCGCGACAGGGCGAACGGCAAACGTTTGCCCGAAATCGAGGACAATCGGACCCTACAGGCTCGGCGGCGTGGGCCCCGGCGATCGTCCGGCGGCGACTCTCCTGCGCGGCCAGGCGAGCACCCGCACCAGCTCCCAGCCGGCACCGGCGCCGAGCGCGCGCCCGCCCGCCTGTCCTTTACGATGTCACCCGGCCGAGAGGCCTACACGCGGGCGATGCGGGCCGGCAGGCCCTGGCGCACGGCCGAGCCGGCCACCGGGTCGAGCCAGACGGCCGGACCCTTGCGGCTCGGATCGCCGAGGCCGAGATCGTTGAGCGAGACGCCGGCGGCGAGCGCCGGCTTCACCGGCTGGCTGACGCCGCCGATCACGTGCGGCCGGGCGCCGAGCTCCTTGTGGCCGTAGCCGTGCTCGATGGCGATCACGCCCTTCATCACGCCGTGTCGCACCAGCGCGGTCGCCACCACGCTGCCGCCCGGCGTGCTGATCCGCACCGTATCGCCGTTGCGGAGGCCGAGTGCGGCGGCGTCGTCCGCATGGATGGCCACCGGGTTCTCGACATGGATGCCGCGCAGCCGGTCCAGGCCGATGGCGTAGCTGTTCATCAGCACGGACTTTTGGGAGCACAGCAGCATCGGCCAGTCGCTCGCGGGGAAATGCGTGCGCATCGCCGAGCCGTCGGCGAAGGCCGGCTCGGTCCATTGCGGCACGCCGGCGAAGCGCCGGCCCGTGACGGCGCTGCGGGCGGTGCCGACCTGCTCGTTGTAGAGCTGCAGGCCGCGGGGGAACTTCTGCGCCATCTGGTCGCCCTGATACGCCTGGTTCACCGGCTGGAAACGTCCGCCGCGGCTGAGCACATGAGCCGCCTTGCGCCACTCGTCGTCCTTGAGGGTCGATCTCAGCTCCGGAACGAAGCGGTCGACGCCGGTGAGGGCGAGATCGTCGTCGCTCGCGTCGGCGACCGGCTTCTGGCCCGCGAAGGCGACGTTGGCGGCCGCCCGCATGTACCAGTCGGTCGCCCGGTCGAGCGCGACCGCGTTGCCACCGGCGTCCGTCATGGCGTTCGCTCCGAAGCCCCGCAGGCCGAGCGCCTTGGCGATCGCGATGAAGAAGCTCTCCAGCCCGATCCTGTCGCCGTCCTTGGTCCGGGCGAGTGGCGGCTCGACGACGGGCCAGCGCGCCGTCGAGACGCGGGTCGGTACGCCGTGCCAGGGCGCCGCGAAGCCCCAGCTCTCGTACACCAGCGAGTCGGGCACCACGTAGTCGGCATAGGCGACCGTCTCGTTGATGAACGGATCGATGGCGATGATCAGCGGCAGCCGCTTCGGATCCTTCAGGGCCGCGTCCACCTGCGCCCGCAGGCCGGGGATGCCGTAGATCGGGTTGGTGTTCCAGAGGATCAGGGCCTTCAGCGGATACGGGTAGCCGGACAGCGCGGCCGGGAACCACTCGGTGCCGAGCTGCGGTGCCGCCGGGAACCACGGCTGCTCGGCCGGATACGGCCTGCCGGCCTCCGTCTTGGCCTTGAACTCGCCGGAGCGCTCGTACGGCACGTTGCGCGACAGCGGCGTGCCCTTCGGCGTGACGGCCCCCTCGAACGTCGCGAGATTGTAGCGCGGGCCGGCTCCCTCCGCCGGGAAGGCGCCACCCGAGGCCATCGTGCCGCCCTTGGCGTTGAGATTGCCGATCAGCGTGTTGAGGGTGACGAGCGCGAACGCGTTGTAGAAGCCGTTGCCGGCCATGGTGCCGCCATGCGTGTTGACGGCGGCCTTCTTGCCGTGGCTGGTGAACTCCTTGGCCAGGCCTTCGATCACGTCCGCCGGAATGCCGCACGTGGTCGCGTAGTCGGCGATGGTGAAGCGGTTGGCGCTCTCGCGCAGCAGGTCGAACGAGGAGCGCAGCCGCAGCGCCTTTTCGCCGACCGCGAACGGCGCATCGACGATCAGCTCCGCCGCACCGGCGAGCCGATCGTGCGGAAGCAGCCGGCCGGTGCCGGGCTCGGCCACCACGAACGGGTCCTTGTCGCTGTACCGGTCGCCCTCGATCGCGACGCCCAGATCGGAGGCGCGCAGGAAGAAGCCTTCGCGCGGATGCCCGGGCTCGGCGATCACCAGATGGGTGGCGTTCGACCACGACGCCTCGCCGGCGGCGGCCGCCGTCCTGGCGTTCGGCTGCGTGAGGAATTTTTCGTCGTAGCGGCGGTTCTCGATGATCCAGCGGATCATCGCCATGGCGAAAGCGCCGTCCGTCGCCGGCCGGATCGGAATCCAGCGGCCACGATGATGGGCGGCGAGCGCATCCGAATGGCCGAGCACCGGGTCGACCACCACGTAGTTCAAGGTGCCGTCGGTGCGGCCGCGGGCGAGCTGCCAGGCTTGGCGCTTGAACGGGTTGCCGGCATTGGCCGGCGAGGTGCCGCAGAAGATCACGAACTCGGCGGCGGCGAGATCGGGCTTGGCGTGCGGCATCTGCTTGACGTCGCCGAACGCTGCGCCGGAGCCGGACCGGTAGGACCCGCCGCAATAGCCGCCGTGGCCGACGAAGTTGATCGACCCGAAAGCCTGCTGCACGAAGCGCCGCGCGAAGTTTTCACGACCTTCGTTGGTGGAGGACAGGAAGGCGAGCTGGTTGGCCTTCGGCCCGAGATCGGGCCGCGCCGGATCGATCGGGGCGGTGCCGCGGATGGCGCGGAGGCCGGCGACATGGCCCTCGCCGAACAGGTCGCCGCCTTCGATCACCTCGGCGAGGAGCTGCTCGAACGAGATCGGCTGCCACTGCGCGCCGCCGCGCGGGCCGACACGCTTGAGCGGCGTGGTGATGCGGAACGGGCTCGTCATCTGGGCGAGCAGCGCGGCGCCGCGGCCGCAGGCGGTGGAGCGCTCGCACAGGCCCTGCTCGTCGCGCCGCGACAGTGCGACGAAGCTGTCGCGGATCGACGTCTCGGGCGGCAGGGCCGGGTCGGTCGACAGCGGATGGAACGGATTGCCGGCGACCCGGACCACGCGGTTGGTCGCGGTGTCGACCCGCACCCGCACGCCGCAATAGGTCGTGCAGCCCATGCACATGGTGTAGCCGACTCGTTGGCTGGGGTTCGGCGTGAGCGCGCCGGTGGCGGGATCGACGCTGAACTCGGGCGCCAGCGAGGCGCCGTTGATGTTGGCGGCTCGGGCGGCCTTGGGGCCGAGCGACTCGACGGCCCCTTCGACCACCTTCCGGGCGGTGTCCGAGTATCCGGCCGCGAAGGTGGCGAGCCCGCCGAGGGCGACGCCGGATTTCAGAACGGTGCGGCGGTCCATGACGGTCTCCTCAGGCGGACACGAGAGACGAGCGGCGGTCCGGGCGGGCCGGTACCACGGTCGTGATCAGGAGGTAGCAGAACAGCCAGAGCCCGAGCGTGCCGGCGATGCCGAGCAGGCCGTCGTGGCCGAGCGGGAGCTGATAGACGTAGAGGCCGGCGCCGGTCTTCGGCACGGTCTGGCCGCCGATGAACACGGTCCAGCGGAACATCCAGGCGGCGTGCAGGCCGAGCAGGGCGGCGAGCCAGGTCCAGCCCGCCGGCCGCCACGCGACGAGCAGCAGCGGCAGCACGGTCGCGGCGCCGGCCCACAGCGCCGTCACCTGCCAGGCGCGATGCCCGGCGACGCTCGCCAGCGCCTGCGCGTGCGTCCGCTCCAGCCCGAGCGCGCCGAGCGCGAACCAGGCCAGCCCGAGCGCGATCGTGATCGTCAGCGCGCCGGCCATCCAGCGCGCCGCCGCGGTGTCGGCCGCTGCATTGCGCTCGCCGTCGAGCCGGCCGATCAGCAGAACGAGCCCGGCCGCGCCCGTGAAAGCGGTGGCGGCGAACTGCAGCGGCAGGAACGGCGTGTTCCAAAAGGGCCGTGCCCGCACCACCATGGTCTCCATGCCGGTGTAGAGCAGGATCAGGGCGGCGGCGATCAGCGTGACCACCGCGGCCGCCGTGGCGAGGCGCGGGACCGGCCGGCCGCCGAGCGCGACGATCCGTTGCAGCCGGGCGAGCATGTGGTCGCTCTGCGCACCCGCGGCTGCGAGATCGGGCCGCAGCACGGCCCAGGCATAGACCAGGAGCCCGCCCACATAGGCCGGGATGAAGAACGCGCCCCAGGCCATCCAGGAGTGCAGGTTCGGGGTCGCGTAGAAGCGCCAGAAGCGGCCGGGCTGGTGCAGGTCGGCGAGCAGTGCGACCGGTGCGACGAGACCGCAGGCGAGCGCCCCGACCAGAGCGCGGCGGGCGAAGGTGCGGTCGCCACGGTCGAAAGCGAGACCGAGCGACATCACGAAGCAGGCGACCGACAGGCCGATCAGGAAGAAATACTGGACCGCCCAGGGCAGCCACGACACGTCGCGCGAGACGTTGACGACCTCGAGGATGCTCATGTGTGCTGCTCCGCGCTGGGGCGCCACAAGGTGGGCTGGCCCTCGACCTTGCCGGCGAGCCGGTCGTCGAGACCGAGATAGAAGACATGCGGCCGGGTGCCGAGTTCCGGCTTCAGCACCTTGGCGTCGCCCTTGGCGACCAGCCGCGACACGGCGCTTTCGGGATCGGCGAGATCGCCGAACACGCGGGCGCCGCCGACACAGCTCTCGACGCAGGCCGGCAGCAGGCCCGCCGTGACCCGGTGGGCGCAGAACGTGCACTTGTCGGCCGTCTGGGTGAGGTGATTGACGAAGCGCGCGTCGTAGGGGCAGGCCTGGACGCAATAGGCGCAGCCGACGCACCGGTCGGCGTCGACCACCACGGTGCCGTTCGGCTGCTGGAAGGTCGCGCCGACCGGGCAGACCGGGATGCAGGGCGCGTCGGCGCAGTGGTTGCACAGCCGCGGCAGCATCGCCATCCCGGCGCGGCCGTCCTCGACCACCTCGTAGGTCGACACGATGGTGCGGAAAGAGTCCTCCGGCACCGCGTTCTCGAAGATGCACGACACCGTGCAGGCCTGGCAGCCGATGCACTTGCCGACATCGACCACCATGGCGAAGCGGTGCGGGCCGGCGTCGGCGAGCGCCGCCGAGGGGGCAGCCGCGGCCGGCGCAGCGCGCGCGGATCCGGCCGAGACCGGTGCCGCCGTCGCCGCGCCGACCGTCACGGCGCCGAGGGATCTGAGAAAGTCACGTCGGGTGTCGGGCATGCCGGACTCCTGGCGGGAGCCCGAACGATCGTGTCGCCCCCGCGAGCCAGAGCACGCTACGCCTGTCAACAGGTCGGGATAATTTGGAGATTTCCCCCAAGGGCTTAGGGGTTAACCCCTAAGCCGCCCACCAGCGTCAGCATGCGGGCGAGGTCGGCGCCGGTGGTCGCCGCCATCTTCTCCATCGCGTTGTGGCGATGGATCTCGACGGTCTTTAGGCTGATGCCGAGGTCGAAGGCGATCGCCTTGTTCTGCTTGCCGGCGGCGACCAGCGCCGCCACCTCGCGCTCGCGCGCCGTGAGGGTGGCGAGGCGGGTCCTGATCGCGTCGGTCTCGCGGCTCCCGTCGCGGCGGCTGCGGGCGAGCCGCAGGGCCTCGTGGATGCGCTCGATCAAAAGCTGGTTGTTGAGCGGCTTCTCGATGAAGTCGAGGGCCCCGGTGCGCATCGCCCGCACCGCCATCGGCACGTCGCCGTGGCCCGTGATGACGATCACCGGCATCGCGACGCCGCGCCGCACCAGCGTCTCGTGCAGCTCGAGGCCGCTCAGGCCGGGCATGCGCACGTCGGTCACCAGGCAGGCGATGCGATCGGGATCGTGATCGGCCAGGAACGCGTCGGCGGACGCGAAGGTGCGCACCGCGAGGCCGAGCGGCGTCAATAGCCAGTCGAGCGAGTCCCGCATCGCGTCGTCGTCGTCGACCACGTAGACGATGGCATCGTCCGTTCGCGAATCCGTATCGATCATGAATCCTCCCCGATGGCCGGCAGCCACAGCCGCATCACCGTGCCGCCGCCCGGATTGTCCTGCGCCTGCAGGCGGCCGCGATGCTCGGTGACGATCGACTGGCACAGCGCGAGCCCGAGGCCCAGCCCGTCCGGCTTGGTGGTGAAGAACGGCTCGAACAGCCGCGCCTTCACGGCGTCGCTCATCCCGGCGCCGCGATCCGCCACCGCCACGACGGCGCCGCCCTCCGCGGCGCACGTCTCCAGGCCTATGGTGCACGGCCCGGGGCCGGATCCGACCGTCGCGTCGGCGGCGTTCTGCAGCAGATTCAGCAGCACCTGCTGGAGCTGGATCCGGTCGCCGGCGACCGCGGGCAGCACGGCGGCGGGCGCCGTCTCCACCCGCACGCCGATGCGGCGCGCCGGTCCCTCGAACAGCTCCACCGTCTCGGCCACCACGTCGGCGAGATCGAGGCGGGTTTGCGCCGGCTCGCGCTTCTTCACGAAGGCCCGGATGCGCTGGATCACCTGGGCGGCCCGGTCGGCCTGCTGGCGGATCCGCCGGGTGCCCTCGGCGAGCGCCGCGACGTCGGGCGGAACCGCGGCGAGGCGCACGGCACAGCCGTCGGCGTAGTTGACGATGGCGGCGAGCGGCTGGTTCAGCTCGTGCGCCATGCCGCCCGCCATCTCGCCCAGGATGGCGAGGCGCGCCGCGTGGTCGAGCTCCTTGCGGTGCAGCGCCTCCTGCTCCTCGATGCGGCGTCGATGCGCCATCTCGCCGACGAGGTCGGCGTTGGCCGTGGCGAGCTCGGCGGTGCGCCGGCGGACCAGTCGCTCCACCCGCAGCACATGCACGGCCCAGGTGCCGAGCGCGATGCCGAAGAGCGCGAGGATCTGCCAGTAGCGGGCGAGCACGTCGCGGGCCGAGATGTGGCGCAGCGGCTCGTAGGGGCCGATCTTGAGGTCGCGGAACGCCTCGTGCACCGGCTGGTAGTCGAGCGGCACGGTCCAGCCCGCACCGCCGGGCGGCGGCTCGTAGGTGAGCAGCGCAGTGGCGACCCGCTTGGCGAGCGCCGGTTCGGTGCCGCGCAGCTTGGCGATCGGCCAGTCGGGATAGACCCGGCTCGACACCGTGCAACGGGTGGCGTCGCTCGGCATCGGGGCCAGCACCCGCAGGGCACCGGGCGTGAGCGTGCCGTCCGCCTCGCGGCTCTCCTTCAGGCAGCCGCGCACGATCCCGGCGTCGACCCGGTTGGTGACGACCGCCTCGATCACCCGGGTCATCGGGAAGCCGACGCTGTCGAGGGTCAGGTCGCGGAACGGATCGACGCCGCTGGCTGCGAGCTCGCGCCAGGCGGCCTGGAAGCCGCCGAACGCCGTGGTGCCGACGACGGCGACGCGCTTGCCGGCGAGATCGGTGAGCGAGTTCAGGTCGGTGCGGTCGCTGCGGACCAGCACGGCCGACGCGACCGGCGCGCCGGACTCCAGGGTGGCGATGCGGCTGACGCCCAGCGCCGTCTCCAGCTCGACGTAGTGGCCCGGATTGGTGACGACGAAGTCGACCTCGGCGGTCGCCACGGCCCGCTCCAGCCCGGCGTGGTCGAGCGGCAGGAGCCGCACCGCCGTGCCGGGCAGGCCGGCCTCGATGGCCCGCGCCGTCGGTCCCCACTCCTCCTGGCTGTACTCGGCCCCGAGAAACGCCAGCACCCCGATCCTGATCGTGGCGGGAGGCGACGGCCCGGCGTCGGACGACGGCTGCGACCGGGCGACCTCCGAACCGGCGAGCAGCGCCAGCCCGAACAGGGCTGCCGCGGCCGCCCGCCCTGTGATCGGCCACGTGGTCGATTGATTCGGCAAGTCGGGTCCTTCGAAAGCAGGGGTCGAGAAGGTCGGCGGCGCCGGAGCATCGTCCGGTCGCCTGCCGGGGGCGAGACGGCCGACTCTAGGGAGCGCCGCGGTCGGGATCGCTGACCCACCTCAAGTCGACATGCAAAGTCGCTCGTGGCATGCGCGGCGGTCCGGCGGGCGGACTCGCGTGCCGCGTCGGTGACGTGTGGTGCCATGATGCCACTGCGCGACGACCCCCCGATCGGCTCGGTTGCGGTTCGTCAATGCCTTGCCTGTCGTGTGCGGTGCATCCTCGTCCCGGCGGCGCGCCGTGACGGCGGACACCGGCGGAGGCGGGGGTGGATCTGATCACGATCATCGACGCGGTGGGGGAGGGGCCGGCGCTCGCGCTGGGCGGGGTCGCGGTCGGCGCCGCGTTCGGCTTCGCGGCCCAGCGCAGCCGCTTCTGCCTGCGGGCCGCGTCGATCGAGTTCTACCACGGTCAGGTCGGCCAGAAGGTCGCCATCTGGCTGATGGCCTTCGCCACGGCGGTGGTCTGGACCCAGGCCTTCATCCTGATGGGGCTGCTCGACGTCTCCGAGGCGCGCCAGCTCGCCCAGCGCGGCAGCCTGTCGGGCGCCGCGATCGGCGGCCTGATGTTCGGTGCCGGCATGATCATGACGCGCGGCTGCGCCAGCCGGCTCCTGGTGCTCTCCGCCACCGGAAACCTGCGGGCGCTGCTGACCGGCCTGGTGATGGCCGTCACCGCGCAGTCGGCGTATCGCGGCGCGCTCGTTCCGTTGCGCGAGACGATCACCGCCTGGTGGACGATCGACGGCGCCGGCGCGCGCGATCTCCTGGTGATCCTCGGCCTCGGCCACGGTCATGCGTTGGCGTTCGGGATCGTGTGGTGTGGGGCGGCCTACGTCTACGCCGTGCGCAGCCGGCTGCCCGCCTCGACCTGGTTCACGGCGTCCGGTGTCGGCGGCATGGTGGCGATCGGCTGGCTCTTCACCTACGCGATCTCGCAGGCGAGCTTCTCGCCGGCCCGCGTCACCAGCATCACGTTCACGGGGCCGTCGGCCGACACGCTGATGTTCGTGCTCGATCAGTCCCGGATGGTGTGGAACTTCGACATCGGCTTGGTGCCGGGCGTGTTCATCGGTTCGCTGGCCGGCGCGCTTCTGTTCAAGGAATTCGAGCTGCAGGGCTTCAAGGACGGTCTCAGCATGCGGCGCTACATCGTGGGCGCGGTGCTGATGGGCTTCGGCGGCATGCTGGCCGGCGGCTGCGCGGTCGGCGCCGGTGTTTCGGGCGGCGCAATCTTCGCGGCCACGGCCTGGATCACCCTCGCCTGCATCTGGCTCGCCGCCGGCGTCACCGATTTCCTCATGGACCGCGAGACGCCGGCCGCCGCCGGTGTGCCTACGCCGGAGTCGGCGTCCGGCCGGGCCGGGTGATCACTCCGGCGGCAGCAGCTCGAGGAGGCGGTCGAGCCTCGCCCAGAAGAAGTCTTCCCCCGGATAGCCCTCGATGCGGCCGAGCTCGATATCGTCGCGGGTGAGCAGGAAGGTCGGCGTGTAGCGCACCGGCCGGGCGAGCGTCAGGCCCGATGCAGGGACGTCCCGCTTGTCGATCTCGCGGATCGGTGCGCGCCTCGCCTCCGCGGTCTTTCCGTAGATCGGGCCGATCTTGGCGTCCCATTCACGGCAATACGGGCATCCGGCCTCGCGCACATAGACGAGCGCGACGCGGGCGGGCGCCGCCGCCCCGGGGCCGGCGGACGCCAGAACGAACGCCCCGGACAGGGTGTTGCGGAGCAGGGTGCGGCGGCTCGGGCGGTGCGACATGATTACACAATATAGGATATGTGCAGCGAAGGTTTGCAAGTCCGGCGGCTTCGGGCCACCATGCCATCATACGACAACTGAGCCCCTCGCGACAGGCGCGGGGCCGCGGGGGACGTTCGATGACGCTCGAGGTGGGGCTCGCCGCCGCCGCGCTGGCGGGCCTGCTGTCGTTCCTGAGCCCGTGCGTGCTGCCGCTGGTGCCCCCCTATCTCACCTGGCTGGCCGGGGCCTCGCTCGCCGAGCTGTCGGGTGAGACGCCGCGGGCCGGCGTCACGGCGCGTGCCTTCGTGCGGGCGCTCGCCTTCGTGGCCGGATTCTCGGCCGTGTTCGTGGCGCTCGGCGCCAGCGCCTCGTTGCTGGGGCGGCTGCTGATCGATCATCTCGGCCTTCTCTCGCGGATCGCCGGCGTGATCATCGTGGTGCTGGGCCTGCATTTCGTCGGGCTCTTCAGGATTCCGCTGCTCTATCGCGAGGCGCGCTTCGGGCTCGGCGGCCAGTCCGCCGGTCTCGCCGGCGCCTTCGTGATGGGGCTCGCCTTCGCGTTCGGCTGGACGCCGTGCGTCGGCCCGGTGCTCGCCTCCATCCTGCTGATCGCCGGCGCCGAGGACTCGGCCGGGCAGGGCGCCTTGCTGCTCGCCGCCTACGCGGCCGGCATCGGCTTCCCGTTTCTCGCCGCCGCCGTGTTCGTTAAGCCGTTCCTGGCGTTCCTGGCCCGCTTCCGCCGCCACCTCGGCCGCATCGAGATGCTGGTCGGCGTTCTGCTCATCGTCACGGGCGTGCTGATCTTCACCGGCACGATGGCGGACATCGCCGGCTGGCTCCTGGAGACCGTTCCGACGCTCGGAAAGATCGGGTGACGTCACCCGAACCGGAAGCGCAGGAGCTGCTCGTAGGCGCGCAGCTCGATCATGAAGCGGTGCAGCAGCTCGCCGTCGCCGGAGCGTGCGGCGTCGGGCACGCGGGCGAGCGAGGCGCGGGCGCCGTCGACCAGCCGGCGGAAGTCCGGGTCGGCCCTGACCAGCGCCGGTGCTTCGGCGTCGCAGCGGGCGAGGGCGGCGTCGCTCGATGTCGCGGCGTCGGCAACGGCGGCGCGCGCCGTGCTGTCGGCGAGGTCGGGCGGCCGGGTGCGATGGCGGTCCAGGAGGGCATAGACTTCGGAGAAGTCGCGCACGCAGTCGGCCGGCAGCCGTACGCCGGCGGCACGGCGCTGCGCCGCGAGATCGGCGGCGAGGGCCTCGACGGCATCGCCCGCGGTCGCGAGGTCGCCGGCGTCGACCGCATCGAGGGCGCGCGCCGCCTGGGCCGCCTGCGGCGCGCCGGCCAGCGCCTTGACCAGCCGCTCGAGCGCCAGGGCGGCGAGCGCTGCATTGCCGGTGCGGATGTAGCCGGCGGCGAGGCGTCGATCGGCCAGCACCGCGTCGTCGGTCGCCGGCAGGCGTGCCTGCGTCAGACCCGGCGCGATCGATGCAAGGAGCGCGACGATCGTGATCAGGAGGTGCGGCATCCAGATGCGAGGCGAGCTGACTTGCGCTATCATCGAAAAAAATCTCATGAGGAAACGTCCATGCCGTCACGTCACCCGTTATCCCGTCGTGCCGTAATCGTCGGAGCACTGGCCGGCGCCGCCATTCCGGGCTTTCCGCACGGGTCGGACGCCGCCGAGATCACCCTGAACGAGGATGGGCTGCCGCAGGTCGAGTGGTTCCTGCAGAGCCTGCTCGAGCTCGCCGACGACGTCGAACTCGCGTCGCGCAACGGCAAGCGCCTCGCCGTGATGTGGGAGCTGCGCGGCTGCCCCTACTGCCGCGAGACCCACGTGAGGAATCTCGGTGACCCGGCGATCGCCGCCTACATCCGGGACAAGTTCGAGGTGCTGCAGCTCAACGTCGCGGGCGACCGCAAGGTCGTCGATCTCGACGGCGAGACCTTGACGGAGCGGCGGCTCGCCGAGAAGTACGGCGTGCGCTTCACCCCGACCTTCCAGTTCTTCGGGGAGAACGTCTCTGCCGTGAAGGGCAAGCCGCCACGCGAGCGCGAGGTGGCGCGGGCGCAGGGCTATCTCGAACCGAAGCATTTCCTGGCGCTCTTTCGCTTCGTCGCCGACAAGGCCTACGAGAAGGGCTCGCTGCGCGACTATCTCCGCGCCCAGGGCGCGTGAGAGAGCTCGTCATTCCGGACGGCGAAACGCGCCGGGCCCGGAATCCATGTTCACAAACCGGGTTATGGATTCCGGGCTCGCGGGCCTGCGGCCCGCGCCCCGGAATGACCGGAGAGGTCACTTGTTCACCGGCGACTCCGGATCGAGCAGGAACGCCACCGCGTCCCTGATCTGGTCGATGGTCAGGAACTTGTTGTGGCCGAAGCGCGGCATGTTGGAGCAGGCATAGACGGCCTGGGCATTGTAGACGCGCTCGTAGACTTCCTTCTGGGCCTCGGGCGTGGTGCCCTTCAGCTTGCCGTAGCCGGCGAGGCTCGGTCCCAACGTGCCGTAGCTGATCTCGGCGGGCGCGAGCTGGTGGCAGGCGTAGCAGTTGCCGCCGTTCGCCTGCTTGGGATTGTCGCCCATGCGCCCGCCGAAGCCGGACAGCGCCAGCTTCTCGCCGGCCTTCCAGTCGCCCAGATACTTGGCGTCGGGCGGATAGCTGACGGTCTGCTTCTCACGGGCCAGGATGGCGTCGGCCAGGGCCTGCGGCGGCTGGTTGCGGTATTGCGAGCAGATCCGCATCGTCTCGTCCTGGACGACGCGGGCCGCGAGGTCGGGCGGGAGGCCCTTCCATGCGGCGGCGACCGCCCTTTCGAGCGTCTCGCGCGAGATGCCGGGGGCCATCTCGGTGTCACTCTTCACGTCGGCAGCCGATGCCGCGCCGGACAGAAGGAGGATGGCGGCCGCGGCCGCGGAACAGGTCCTGAGCATCGGGGGCCTCAGCGCTTGATGGAGGGGACTTCGATGGTGCCGCCCTCGGCCTTCTTGGTGAGATAGGCGGCGAGCGCGATCGTCACGTCGGAGGCGTAGCCGACGTCGGGCATCCGCATCTGCCAGTAGCAATCCCATATGCGGTGCTGCATGGTGCGCAGCGACGCCTGCGAGACCCGGTAGGTCGGCCAGGAGCCCATGGTCGCCTGGGCGTTCTTCGGATTTTCGAAGAACGGCAGGTTCTGCAGCCTGATGCGCTGGCCTTCCTGGCCATGGCAGGTCTGGCAGGAGAAGTCGTTGACGCTGGAGCGGCGATAGAACAGCGCCTCGCCGAGCGCCACCATCTCCTTCTCCTTCGGATGCTCCATCCGGGCGGCGTACTTGAAGCCGTTCGATTTGTTGGCGACGAAGGCGACCAGCGCCTCGATCTCGGTCGCCGGGTTGCCGCCCGAGGAGGCGAACGGCTTCTTGCGGAGCGGCGCCGTGTCCAGCCCCTGGATCGTCTCCATGCACCACAGGATGCGGGATTCGGCGTCCATCACTCGGCCCGCGTCGGCGAAGAACCGCGGCAACTCGGCATAGGCGCCGTCGAGCGTGCCGGGACCCTTGCCGAGATCGCAGGTCTCGAGAGTCGCGTTCTTCGGGCCGCGCGCCGTCGACCACAGCGTCTCGCCGCTGTCGACCGCGAGATAGCCCGGGTTCGACATCGGGTCCGAGATCATCGCCCGGTATTTTTCGAGGAGCTTGTCGGCGTCCTCCTCGGGCGCGGCTTGCGGAGCGGGGGTCTGCGCGCCGGCGACCGACGACATCAACGTGACCGACGCGGCCGCCACGACGGCGCGCGCCAGGGCCTTCCATCCTGAGATCATGTTTCCTCCGACCATGGCTCGCGCGGCTGCCGGTGAGCGGTCTTGTGACGTGTCGCGCGTTTCCGTCAGAATATATTCTCGAACGCGAATGAAAAGAGCTTTTTCTACGTTATGTCGTGACGGAGGGATGAAAGTCCTGTTTCTCGCTGCATTGCAGCAACAATTGTGCTGCGGTTCGACGTTTGACCTATTGCGTGGCCGGACCGGACGAGCTACAGATTTACAAAATAATGAATGTATGGAGGAAGCTGGTCCCGGAGGCGCTGCCCGCGTCTTCTCTGGTGCTATGCGATCCGCTGCTTTCCCGGCCGGTGCGTCACATCCGGTGCGTCGCGACGAGTCCACGCATGGCGGGCCGCGGTCCGCCGTCCAGGAGGAGAGGTTCAGCAATGACGATGACAGTGAGCCGACGCGAGGCGTTCGCGCTGGGCGCCGGAGCGGTGGCGGTCCTGAGCCTCGGCGGCGTCGGCCCGGCCTTCGCCAAGAACGATTCCGACGAGCTGATCAAGGCGTTCACGGGCGGCAAGGCGCCGGTGAAGGGCAAGATCAAGCTCGACCTTCCCGACATCGCCGAGAACGGCAACACGGTGCCGCTCGCCTTCACGGTCGAGAGCCCGATGACCGAGGCCTCGCACGTCACCGACGTGCTGATCGTCGCCGAGGGCAATCCGCGTGGCGGCCTCGCCACCTTCCATTTCTCCCCGCGCTCCGGCGTCGCCGAGGCGGCGACCCGCATCCGCCTCGCCGAGACGCAGAACGTGATCGCGATCGCCAAGATGAACGACGGATCGCTGTTCACCGACACGCGGCAGGTGAAGGTGACCATCGGCGGCTGTGGCGGCTGATCCGGCCCCGTCCTCAGACATTCAGGAGAAGTGACATGGCGACACCCGCGCCGCGGCCGCGCATCCGTCTCGACAAGAAGGAGGCCAAGAAGGGCGACCTCGTCGAGGTCAAGGCCCTGGTGGCTCACATCATGGAGTCGGGCCAGCGCAAGGACAAGGACGGCAACGTCATCCCGCGCAAGATCATCAACAAGTTCACCTGCGAGGTGAACGGCCAGCTCGTCTTCGCCGCCGATCTCGAGCCGGCCGTGTCGGCCAATCCCTATCTGCAGTTCAAGTTCAAGGCGGAGGAGACCGGCAAGGTCGTCCTCACCTGGATCGACGACGACGGCACCAAGATCGTCGGCGAAGACACGATCACGGTGAGCTGAGCGCGGCTTCTGCCGCCGGGCGGCGCCGCCGCCTCGCCCACCGGAACGATCGTCCAGAGGAAACGTCGGGACGCCGGAGACCGCTCCGGTGCGGGAGGACGCGCGCCATGACGACGCGACGAGATCTGCTCCAATACTCCGCGGCCATGGCCGCTGCGCTCGCCGGTACGAGCCTGGGCGGCGGCGGATCGATCCGCGCGTTCGCCCAGCAACGGGTGACGCAGGCGGATCTGCTCGCCTTCGAGCCGGTCGGCAACGTGACGCTGGTGCACGTCACCGACATTCACGCCCAGCTGATGCCGGTGTATTTCCGCGAGCCCACCGTCAATCTCGGCGTCGGCGAGGCCAAAGGCGTGCCGCCGCACGTCACCGGCAAGGCGCTGCTCGACGCCTACAAGGTGCCGGCCGGAAGCCCGCTCGCCTATGCGCTCGCCGACGTGGATTTCGAGGCGCTGGCGAAGAGCTACGGCCGGGTCGGCGGGCTCGATCGGGTCGCCACCGTGATCGAGGCGATCCGGGCGGCGCGCGGCGACCGCGTCGTGCTGCTCGACGGCGGCGACACCTGGCAGAACTCCTACACGTCGCTGGCCACCAAGGGCCAGGACATGGTCGACGTGATGGCGCTGCTGAAGCCGGACGCCATGACGGCGCATTGGGAGTTCACGCTCGGCGAGGAACGGGTCAAGGAGATCGTCGACAAGCTCGGCTTCCCGTTCCTGTGCCAGAACGTGCGCGAGAGCGAGTTCCAGGACGAGGTGTTCAAGGCCTCGACCATGATCGAGCGTGGCGGCGTCAAGATCGCCGTGATCGGCCAGGCGCTGCCCTACACGCCGATCGCCAATCCGCGCTGGATGATCCCCAACTGGACCTTCGGCATCCGCGAGAAGGAACTTCAGGCGGAGGTCGACAAGGCACGCGCCGCGGGCGCCGGCTTGGTGGTGCTGCTCTCGCACAACGGCTTCGACGTCGACCGCAAGCTGGCGAGCCGGGTGAAAGGCATCGACGTCGTCCTCACGGCCCACACCCACGACGCGCTGCCGGCGCCCGTGAAGGTCGGGAATACGCTGCTGATCGCCTCGGGCAGCCACGGCAAGTTCGTGTCGCGGCTCGACCTCGACGTACGCGACGGCGCCGTGCGGGATTATCGGTATCGGCTGATCCCGGTGCTGTCGGACGTGATCACGCCGCATGCCGGCGTCGCGGCGACGATCGCGCAGCATCGTGCGCCGCATGAAAAAATGCTGGGCGAGGTGGTCGGGAAGACCGCGACGACGCTCTACCGGCGCGGCAACTTCAACGGCACGTTCGACGACGTGATCTGTGACGCGCTCCTGGCCGAACGTGATGCCGAGATCGCGCTGTCGCCCGGCTTCCGCTGGGGCCCGACACTGTTGCCGGGCCAGAACATCACCCGTGAGGACGTCTACAACGCCACCGCGATGACCTATCCGGCGGCGTATCGGATGAGCATGACGGGCGGGCGGCTGAAGGAGATCCTCGAGGACGTCGCCGACAACATCTTCAATCCCGATCCGTATCTGCAGCAGGGCGGCGACATGGTGCGGGTCGGCGGGCTCTCCTACACGATCGACGTGTCCAAGCCGATCGGCGGCCGCATCGGCGACCTGGCGCTGGTGCGCACCGGGAAGCCGCTCGCCGCCGACAAGGACTACACGGTCGCCGGCTGGGCGAGCGTCAACGAGGGCACCGAGGGCCCGGCGATCTGGGACGTGGTGTTCGACCATCTGAAGAAGACGCCGACCGTGGCACCGACCGGTGCCTCGACGGTGAAGCTCTCGGGGGCGTGACACTCACTTCGCCCTCCCCTGGAGGGGAGGGGCGAC
>NZ_NPEX01001009.1 GCF_003258865.1 Rhodoplanes roseus
GACGAGCGCGTCGGCCGCTGCCCGGTCGAGGCTTGCCGTCGGTTCGTCCGCGAGAATGATGGAAGGCTCGGTGGCGAGCGCACGTGCCACGGCGACACGCTGACGTTCGCCTCCGGAGAAGGTTGCAACCGTGCGTGCATCGTCTCCTTTGAGGCCGAGCCTTTCGAGCGCTCTCCGCGCGCCTTCGCCGATCTTATGGCGCCGCTTGCGGACATAGGCGCCCGCAAGGCTCGCATTC
>NZ_NPEX01001010.1 GCF_003258865.1 Rhodoplanes roseus
GACGCCTTCCTTATGGCGCAGCGTCAAGACGATCGCCCCGATCATCGCCACGAGCAGAACGAGTCCGGCCGTCTGGAAGAAGAAAATGTATTTGGTGTAGAGAAGCTCGCCGATCGCGGCGATGTTGCTCGCCTCCGCAAGCGGTGGGATCGGCTGCGCCACCTGCTGTGCAACCTCAGGCGCGATGATGGTGCCGCCGAGCACTGCGACGAGCTCCACGAGCAAGATGATTCCAATC
>NZ_NPEX01001011.1 GCF_003258865.1 Rhodoplanes roseus
GACGACGCCGATCATGCGGTCGCAATTGCACGGCTCGGCGATCAATCGGGTGATGCGCCGACCGGCTTCGATCCGCGACGCCAGGAATGGGTGCGCGAAAACCCCGCCGGCGGTGATCTCTTCAAAGGCTCGAATGGCAAGACATGGCTTGCGATGCCCGATGCCGACATGACGCATCAGATCATGGTGGCGCGCTACACGGCGACGAGCCGCACCTTTGTCATCGGCAGCTACGATC
>NZ_NPEX01001012.1 GCF_003258865.1 Rhodoplanes roseus
CCTCGATCTGCTTTCTTCCCCGTACGTTCAGCCTTTCGCAGAACGGCACGAATTGGGGATATTTCTCCACGTCCGCGACGAGATCGAACATCTCCTCCGCGGAGTGGCTGACGGTGCGGGAAGTCTCGTGATGATGCATGGGATCAGCTGGCGAGTGCAGCGCGGGCCTTGCGGAGGCGGGCGAAATCATCTCCGGCGTGGTGGGACGATCGCGTCAGCGGGCTCGCCGAAACCATGA
>NZ_NPEX01001013.1 GCF_003258865.1 Rhodoplanes roseus
CATGATCCTCGATATTTCGCTGTTGCAGACGTTCATGGCCTTCGCGCCGGGGGCGCTCGAGGCGCTGACCATCCTCGCCTTCACGATGAATGTGGACCCGGCCTATGTCGCGGCCCACCACGTGGTGCGGTTCGCAGCCCTTGCCCTCGCAGTGCCTCTTCTGGCGCGCTGGCTGATGCGGCAGGAGGGACACGCCGCTCCCGATCCCGAAGAACCTTGGCAGCGCGGGCGCAGCGAA
>NZ_NPEX01001014.1 GCF_003258865.1 Rhodoplanes roseus
ATCGGCAAGCGCCACGGAAGTATGGGTGTAGGCGCCCGCATTGAGCACCACACCGTTCGCGCCATCCGCCGCATGGACGAACTCGACAAGTTCGCCTTCATGGTTGGTCTGACGAAAAATCAAATCGTATCCCCGCTCCTGAAGGCGGTCGCGCAACATCGCTTCGATATCGGCAAGCGTAGCCATCCCATAGATCGACGGTTCCCGGACACCGAGGCGGTTGAGATTTGGACCGTT
>NZ_NPEX01001015.1 GCF_003258865.1 Rhodoplanes roseus
CCTCGCGCAGCTTCGTCTTCCGCACCTATCTGACGCAGATCCTCATTCTCGCCGCCCTCGGCATCGCCATCGGCCTCGCAGTCGGCGCCATCCTTCCCTTCGTGGCGCTCGCCGCCCTCTCCAACATCCTGCCGCTCTCGGCCGTGCCGGCGCTCTACCCGCGCGAACTGGCGCTTGCCGCCCTCTACGGGCTTCTCGTCGCCCTTTCTTTCTCGCTCTGGCCGCTCGGCCGCGCCC
>NZ_NPEX01001016.1 GCF_003258865.1 Rhodoplanes roseus
GCATTCAGGCCCCGTTGCCGATGTCCTCCAGCTCCTGGAGCACACCCTGCGGCAGACCGAGCTCGGCTGCGGCCAGATTCTCCTCAAGATGCTGCAGCGAGGAGGTGCCCGGAATGAGCAGGATATTGGGCGAACGCTGCAAGAGCCAGGCGAGCGCCACCTGCATAGGCGTTGCGCCGAGGCGTTCGGCAACCGCGTTTAAGGACGAGGATTGCAGCGGCGTGAAACCGCCGAGCG
>NZ_NPEX01001017.1 GCF_003258865.1 Rhodoplanes roseus
GATGAGGGCGAGGTGCGCACGGCCTGCCAGAACGCCTGCCCGACGCAGGCGATCGTTTTCGGCGACACCAACCGCAAGGACAGTCTCGTTTCGAAGCTGAAGCGCGCACGCCACGAATACGATCTTCTCGGCGAGCTCGGGACGAGGCCTCGCACCTCCTATCTGGCGCGCATCCGCGCCGTGGCGGCAAGTGCCGGATCCGAGCCCGGGGAGGGTGCATGAGCGGCCGCCCGACCA
>NZ_NPEX01001018.1 GCF_003258865.1 Rhodoplanes roseus
CCTTGTTGCCGAGGAGGATCGCCCAGCCGAGCGTGCGCACCACCACGGAGATGAGGAGCGGGCCAAGTACGACGAGGAGCATCACCGAGCGCCAGAACGGGTGCATGCGCGACAGGAAATAGGCCTGTGGCAGGCCGATCGCGGCGCAGATGAGCGTGGTGGCGAGCGCGATCGCGAAGGTGCGCCCGAAAATCTCGTAGAAATAACCGTCGCTCAGGACCTCGATATAATTCTCCA
>NZ_NPEX01000101.1 GCF_003258865.1 Rhodoplanes roseus
TGCTGTTCGCCGACGCGCCCGTGGTGATGCCGCACGTCGAGTCGGGCGGCGTTCGGGCCCTCGCCGTCACCAGCCCGCCCCGGTCGCCGGCCCGGATCGAGACTCGATGGCGCCGCCCCGCGGCGCCATCTTTTTTGTGCGTCGCGGTCATCCGCCGTGGCTCCGTCGACACGCTCCGTTATCCTCGGCGCATGGCTGATTCGATCGACCGACTGTACCGGGCCGTGTCGGCCGCGGCGGACGCGAAGCCCTCGAGCTCGCGGACGGCGCGACTCCTGCATTCGGGCCGCGCCAAGATCGCCAAGAAGGTGGCCGAGGAGGCCGCCGAGGTGATCATCGAGGCGATGGACCAGCACCACGACAACGTCGTGCGCGAAAGCGCCGACCTCGTCTACAACCTCACGGTCCTGTGGGCCGCCGTCGGGGTGAAGCCGGCCGAGGTGTGGAAGGAGATGCAGCGCCGGGAGCGCCTCTACGGAATCGCCGAGAAGCTCGCCAAGCGCCCTCCGAAGGCCCGGCGCCCGCCGAAGGCCCGGCGCAAGAGCCCGCCCGCCGCCCGCGAGCGGGGATGAGGCCAGCGGCCGCACGGCGGCTAGGGCGGCGCGACCAAAGGTCGGGTCCGCCCGCATGGACTTTCCAGCCTGCCCCCGTTAAGCAGGCGCCATGCTGAGGAAGCTCTACAACTGGTGCATCGGCGCCGCCGGAACCCCGCACGCCTCGTGGGCGCTCGGGGCCGTGTCGTTCGCGGAAAGCTCGTTCTTTCCGATCCCGCCCGACACCATGCTGATCCCGATGGCGCTGGCGCGCCCGGACAAGGCCTATCACTACGCCCTGGTCTGCTCCATCGCCTCGGTGGCGGGAGGCATGCTGGGCTACGCGATCGGCGCCTACCTGTACGACTCGGTCGGCCTGTGGCTGATCTCGCTCTACGGCTACGGCGACAAGGTCGAGGCGTTCCGCGAGGCCTATGCGAAATGGGGCTCGTGGATCATCCTGATCAAGGGCGTGACGCCGATCCCCTACAAGATCGTCACCATCACGTCCGGCTTCGCGGGCTACAATTTCGCGCTGTTCGTGCTGTTCTCCTGCATCACCCGCGGCGCCCGCTTCTTCCTCTCGGCCTTCCTGCTGCAGCGCTACGGGCCGCAGGCCCGCGAGCAGATCGAGAAGCGCCTCGGCTTCTGGTTCACGATCTTCCTGATCGTGCTGATCGGCGGCATCGTCGCGGCCCTCTACATCATGTGAGCCGAGCCGGCCTCCCGGGCCGGTCCTCCGGATGGCGTCATGCGCGAACCGGGCTGCGGCGCTCGGGCGCATGCGCGCGGGCCCGGTTCCCAGGCGGCCCGGTTTGGCTCTAGAGTGGTCCCGAGGCGGACGATCAAGATCCGCTGCCGGGAGGTCCGACGTGTTTCCCCATCCTGCCTGACCAGGCCGCTTCGCCGTGTGCCGTTGCGCGCGGCGTCGCCGACGATCTCCCGTCCTCACGTCCCTCACGCCGAACAACAAGACGCCCGGACAACGACAAGGAGCAACCATGACGCGTGGAGCCCGAAACCTCACCCTCGCCGCCGCGGCCGCGGCCATGATCGCCGGCTCAGGCCCGGCGGTCGCGCAGACCAAGCTCACCATCATGGTCTTCGCCGGCATGCAGAACCTGCCGCTGCTCGCGGCGCAGTCGAAGGGCCTGTTCGCCAAGCGCGGGCTCGAGGTCGACATGAAGATCGCCCCGAACTCCGACGAGCTGCGCAACGGCCTCGCCGACGGCCGCTTCCAGATCGTCCACGCCGCCTGCGACAACTCGGTCGCCATGGTCGAGATGGCGGGCGCCGACGCCAAGATCGTGATCGGCGGCGACGACGGCATGAACCGCCTGTTCGTGCAGCCGGAGATCGGCTCGGTCGCCGACCTGCGCGGCAAGACCGTGGCGGTCGACGCCGTCAACACCGCCTACGCGTTCCAGCTCTACGAGATGCTGCGGCTCGCCGGGCTCGAGCGCGACAAGGACTACAAGACCGCCGTGGTCGGCGCGACCATGAAACGGGTCGACGCGCTGCTGCAGGACAAGACCATGGCGGCCACCATGCTGAACCCGCCCTTCTCGCAGCGCGCCGCCAAGGCCGGCCTGAAGGATCTGGGCGAGGCGACCAAGACGATCGGCCCGTACCAGGCCTCCGCCGGCTTCGTGATGGCCAAGTGGGGCCGCGACAACGCCGACACGCTGAGCAAGTATCTCTCGGCCTATATCGACGGCGTGCGCTGGTCGACCGACCCGAAGAACAAGGCCGAGGCGATCAAGCTCGTCGCCGACAACCTCAAGCTCCCCGAGGACGTGGCGACCGCCGGCTACGAGATCCTGATCGCCAGCATGGCCAAGGACGCGGCCCTCGACATGAAGGCGCTGGAGAACGTGCTGGCGCTGCGCGCCCGCCACACCGGCAAGCCGACCAAGCCGGCCGCCGACTATGTCGACCTCTCCTACTATCAGAAGGCCGTCGCCGGCCTGTGAGGAGAAGGCGGGCCGGCACGGCTTCGCGCCTCATGGTGAGGAGCGCCTCTTAGAGGCGCGTCTCGAACCATGCGGCCCCCGATGCAAGTCGATTTCAGCCGACCTGTATCGACGAACGCCGTGATCCGCAGAGTCGGACTTCGGGTGGCCACCCTCGCCCTTCGAGACGCGAACCTTCGGTTCGCTCCTCAGGGTGAGGGTGGAGGTGCGCCCGCGGCCGTGGTCGGGCAGACTATCGGTGCCCCTTGCTCGAGGTCCCGTCATGAACCTCTCCCAGAAGCTTCTCGCCCGCGAGGCGGCCGGACGACCCGTCACGGTCGGGCTGATCGGCGCCGGAAAGTTCGGCGCCATGTTTTTGGCGCAGGCGCGGCTGACGCGCGGCATGCAGGTCGCCGGGATCGCCGATCTCGACCTCGCCCGCGCCCAGCGCCAGATCGCGACCGTCGGCTGGGAGCCGGAGCGCTCCGCCGCGGCCTCGCTCGACGACGCGCTGAAGACCGGCCGCACCCATGTGGGCCCGGACGCAGCCGCGCTGATCGCCCATCCGGGCATCGACGTGATCGTGGAGGCGACCGGCGTGCCGCCGGCCGGCATCCGCCACGCGCTCGCCGCCATCGCCCACGGCAAGCATGTCGTGATGGTCAATGTCGAGGCGGACGCGCTGGCCGGCCCGCTGCTGGCCGCGAAGGCGCGCGCCGCCGGCGTGGTCTACAGCCTCGCCTGGGGCGACCAGCCGGCGCTGATCTGCGAGCATGTCGACTGGGCGCGCGCCTGCGGATTCACCGTGATCGCCGCCGGCAAGGGCACGCGATACGAGCCGCACTATCACGCCTCGACGCCCGACACCGTGTGGGACATCCTCGACAAGTATCTGTCGATCAGCGACCGTGGCTCGATCAATCCGAAGATGTTCAACAGCTTCGTCGACGGCACCAAGTCGGCGATCGAGATGACGGCGGTATGCAACGCCACCGGCCTGGTGCCGCAGTCGGACGGCCTGCGCTTTCCGCCGGCGAGCCGCTTCGCGTTGGCCGAGGTGTGCAAGCCGGAGCGCGACGGCGGCACGCTGGAGCGCGCCGGCGTCACCGAGGTGGTCTCCTCGGTCGACCGCCAGGGCTGCGACGTGCCGCATCACCTCGCGCTCGGCACCTTCGTGGTGATCGAGGGCGAAACCGAGTACGCGCGGCGCTGCTTCAAGGAGTACGCGATGCTGCCCGACCAGAGCGGCCGCTACGCCGCGCTCTACCGGCCGATCCACATGATCGGGCTGGAGCTCGGCATCTCGGTCGCCAGCGCGGCGCTGCGCGACGAGCCGACCGGCGCGCCGACGGGCTTCCGCTCCGACGTCGTCGCCACCGCCAAGCGCGCACTGAAGCAGGGCGAGATCCTGGACGGCGAAGGCGGGTTCTGCGTGTGGGGCCGGCAGACGCCGGCCGACGTCTCTCTGGCGCAGGGGCTGCTGCCGCTCGGCCTCGCCCACGGCGTCACGCTGCTGCGCGACGTTCCCGAAGGCGCCGCGCTGCGCTGGAGCGACGTCGCCATCGACACGACCGACATCGCCGTGACGACGCGGCGCGAGATGGAGGCGGCATTCGGCGCCGCGCCGGACCAAATTCCGTGACGACCACAGGACCGGGGGGAACGATCTTGAGCGACTACTATGTCCATCGCCTGCAGGTGTCGATGCCCCTGGCGACGGCCGACGGCATCGCCAACGACGCCATCGCGGCGGGGCGCGAGGTCGGTCTGCTGCCACTGACCGTGGCGGTGCTCGACGCCGGCGGCACGCTGGTCGTGCTCAAGCGCGAGGATGGATCGGGCGTGCTGCGCGGCGACATCGCCATCGGCAAGGCCTGGGGCGCGCTCGGCATGGGCATCTCCAGCCGCACCATCCGGGATCGCCTGCGCGAGCGGCCGGCCTTCCAGAGCGCGCTGGCGGCGGCGTCCGACGGACGCTTCATCCCGGTGCCGGGCGGCGTCCTGGTGCTGAATGCGGCCGGCGAGGTGATCGGCGCGGTCGGCATCAGCGGCGATGCGTCCGACAAGGACGAGTATGCGGCCATCACGGCCGTGCAGCGCGCCGGGCTGACACCGCATCCGGAAAAGCCGGCCGAGGCCTGGCGCGACGCCGGTCTCTGAGCCGACCAAACAAAACACCAGGAGGAAACGAACGTGATGAAGCTCCTTGCGACCGTGGCCTTGTGCCTCGGATCCCTGGCGTCGCCCGCAGCGGCGCAAGACGCCTATCCGAGCCGGACCATCCGCCTTGTCGTGCCGTTCCCGGCGGGCGGGCCGACCGACGTCTTCGCACGGCAGTATGCGGCCCGGATGTCGGCGGTGCTCGGGCAGCAGATGATCGTCGAGAACAAGGCCGGCGCGGCCGGCGCGATCGGCTCGACCGAGGTCGCCCGCGCGTCCGCCGACGGCTACACGCTGCTGTTCGCGACGGCCTCGACCCACGGGCTGTACAACCTGCTCTCGAAGAGCCCGAAATACGATTCCCTCGAAGATTTTTCGCCGGTCGCAATCGTCGGTTCGGCGCCCGCCGTGGTGGTGGTGCACCCGTCCGGCCCGACCGACCTCGCGGCGCTGGTCGCGGCCGTGAAGGCCGCTCCGGGCAAGCTGCAATACGGCTCGCCCGGCACCGGCACGTTCCTGCATCTCGCCGGCGAGATGTTCAAGACCGAGGCCGGCGGGCTCGACATCCCGCACATCCCTTACAAGGGCTCGGCGCCGGCCATGAACGACCTGATCGGCAATCAGGTCGGCATGGTGATCGACACGCTCGGGACCTCGCTCGAGCAGTATCGCGGCGGCAAGGTGCGCATCCTCGCGGTCGCCTCGGCGAAGCGCTCCGAGCTGGCGCCCGACATCCCGACCGTCGACGAGGCGCTGAGAATCACGGGCTTCGAGGCGGGCCTGTGGAACTTGGTGGCGGCGCCCGCGAAAACGCCCCAGCCCGTGCTGGACAGGCTGCAGGCCGCGACGGCGCGCGTCATGGCCGATCCGGACGTCCAGGCCCAACTGCGCAAGCTGGGGATCGATCCGGTCACGGAATCCTCACCCGCCGCGGCCCGCGCCTTCATCGAGCGGGAGCGCGCACGCTTCAAGCCGGTGGTCGCGGCCGCGGGCGTGAGCATCGACTGACGGCCGTCACGGCGGCGCGCGTTTTTTAGCGCGCGCCGCCGTGATCTCTCAGCCTGGGGTTTCGTCAGTCCGGGGTCTCGCCGCGCAGGAACGCCGCGACCTCGGGCGTTTCGGCCAGCGCGGCCAGGTCGTCGGCGGTCGGGAGCTGCGGCTTGTCGCGGCGCGCATTGACCAGGCACAGGAACCCGAGCGGCGCGTCGCCGGTGGCGCGGAACTGGTGCCAGGTCATCGGCGGAATGAAGACGAGATCGCGCTCGCCGACCCGGCGCACCACGTCGCCGACCAGGCAGTGGCCGCACCCGCGGAAAATGATCACGGCATGCACGTGCTCGTGCCGCTCCAGCGTCGAGAAGCCGCCGGGCGCCACCTCGAAATAACGCAGCTCGCCGTCGAGCGCCGGATCCGAGAACAGGATCTGGCGCGTCACCGCCTTGAACAGCGCGCGCTCGTCCTCCTTGTAGGGACGGGCCTCGACGCCCTCCCAGCGGAAATCGTCCTGCGCCTTGCGGATCGGCTCGTTCGCGTCGGTGGTCATCACGGCCTCACATCGGCATGCCGGTGCACGGCCCCCACGAACTGGGCCGTCGCGGCGACGAGATCGTCGCGCGCCTCCAGCAGCGCGCCGCCGATCAGCAGCATCACGTCGGCGCCGTAGAAGGCCAGCAGCTCCGGCACGCGCTCGCGCGTCATGCCGCCGGCCGGCACCGGCAGGCTGGCGGCGAGCCCGTGCCACGGCGCGCGGGCCGCATCGGCGAGCGCCCGGCAGGTCGCCGGCGACCAGCCGAAACGGCCGCCGAAATTCGGATACACGATCGCGTCGGCGCCGATCAGGCGGAACAGCTTTCCGAACAGCAGCGGCGGCGCGATGCGGCTCGCCCCGCCGAAGCTCGGATGGGTGAGCACCAGAACATCGGGGTTCTCGGCGACGAGCGTGTGAACATTGGCGAAGCCCGCCACCATCGGCGCCACCATCACGGCGCGCACACCGGCAGCGCGTGCGCAGGCGACCTGGGTGCGCATGCGGTCGAGATCGCCCGAGAGATTGGGCACGTAGAGAGTCGTTCCGCCGGTCTTTTGGCGCGCCTCATGGACGGCCGCGGCGATGCGCGGCACGCGCTCGGCGAACGGCGCGACCGGCTGATCGGCGATGCCGTGGTCGTCCTTGATCACGTCGATGCCGCCCTCGGCGAAGCGCGCCGCCAGATCCGCGAGCGCCGCCGACGGCAGGCCCTGCGGCTTCAGCGCCGTCGCGGTGAGCGCGCGCCGCCCCACCCCGAGCCGCGCGCGAAATCCCGCGATGCCGTGGCGCGGGCCGCCGAAGGCCGCCGCCGTCGCCGGCGGAAACGTCACGTCGTGGAGCATCACGTCGTCGTGCAGCGACGAGTTGCCGAACAGCATCGAGAGAAGCTGGCCGGCGTCCGCCCCGATGGTCGCATCGGCGAGCCCGATCGTCACGGCGAAGCGGCCCTCGCCGGCCGGCGCGATCGCCTCGACGCGGCCGACGATCTCGTCCAGCACGATCCGCTCGGTGATGGCCGAGACCGGCATCTCGACGCTCTGCTCGACCGCGAGCGCGCGGGCCCGCGCCTCGATCTCGCTCGCGGCGGCCTCGACCAGATAGGTGACCTCGAGACGACTGCCCACGACCCTCGCTCCGCGACCGGCACGCCGGCACGCGCTCCGGCGACTGTTTCTGTTAGCACATGGGCCTGGCGGGGGCTGCCGCAATACCGAACCAGTACTGACACGCGAAAGCCCAATCTCTGCCACGAACCGATGGCCCAATCGATTCGGGGACTGGGGAGTAATGAATGGTGGGGTGGCCGAGGCTCTTTCGGAGCGTGACGGCGCGTGCGCTCGTCAGGCGTTTCTCGAAGGGCGTAGCAGTCGCGGGAACGGCAACGACCGCGGCGGCCTTTCTGCTTTCGGCCATGCAGGACACGACGACGACCGAGGGGCCGCCGAGGCCGCCGGTCGAGCTTCTCCGCACGACACGGATCGAGCCTCCCGCCACCGTGACGGTCACGCCGACCGTCGCGACGGCGGAGCACGCGGCCGCTGCGGCCGCGCCGAGACCCGCATCCGATGTGGAGCGAAGCGGGCCACGACCCGCAGCCGCGCCGGAGCCGATCCGGACCGCGGCGACGGGGGCACGATCCGCACCCGCCGCACCACCCGCGACGCCACGCGCCGCGGCCTCCATCGAGCCCCCGACGGTCTCGCCGCCGCTCGACCTCACAGCCCTCGCTCGGACCTCCGAGGGCCAGGTCGAGACCACCGGCGCCGAGCGTCACTGGACCTTCGGTTCATCGTTCCGGCTCGCGCGTACGGCCGCGCAGTCGACGACCAGTAGGGTGCTCGAATGGAAACAACGCGTCACGAGTTCGATCGGATCACTGCTCGACGTCCTGCATTGACCCGCGAGCGGCTGCTGCGCGCCGCCCTCGCGGTGTTCGCCGACCACGGCTATGCGGGGGCCTCGGTGCGCCGCATCTGCCAGCGGGCGCGCGCCAATCCGGCCGCCGTGAAGCACTATTTCGGCAACAAGGAGGGCCTCTATCAGGAGGTTCTCCACACGGCCGCCTCGGCCTTCTCGGGCGAGGAGCTCGACCCGCTGGATCGCGCCGAGCAACCGCCCGAAGAGATGCTGCGCGAGATGATCCGGCACCAGCTCCGCCCGATACTGCGGCGGAACACGATCGGCCGCTATCTGCGGGTGTTCGCCTGGGAGGACATGGCGCCGTCACGGCCCTACAAGCAGTTCCTCGCCTCCGGCCGCGTGCCGGTGCTGAACACGGCCGGCACGATCGTCCGCAAGCTGCTGCCGCCCGACGCCTCGAACGAGGAGATCGCGGTGGCGACGCTGTGGCTGGTCAACCAGGCGATGCCGTTCGTGCGCAGCCGCGACTCGCTCGGCGCGGCGCCGTTCGGCCTGCGCTTCGACACTGCGATGGTGGAGCGGCTCACCGACAAGCTGACGCATCTGGCGCTGACCGGCCTCGCCGGCCGGCCGCGGCGGCTCGACTGAGACGATCGGCTCAGGGCGCTTTCGGCAGGGCCGGCGCCCAGGCGGGGCGGCGCTTGTCGCGGAACGCGGCGCGCCCCTCGACCCCCTCGGCCGATTCGAAGCCGCGGCGGAAGTTTTCGCGCAACGAGTCCATCAGCTCCGGTGTCGGCACGGCGCCGGACAGCGTGCGCAGATCCTGCTTGGCCTGCGCGGTCGCCTGCGGCGCCGAGAGCAGCACCTCCTCGAGCAATGCGTCGAGGGATTCGCCCCTGGCGGCGGCCGGACAGAGCCGATGGGCGACGCCGAGCCGCAGCGCCTCCTCGGCGCCGATGCGCTCGCCCGTGATCAGCAGGCGGCGCAGCGCACGGGGCCCGAGCGCCCGCTCGAAGAACGGCACATAGGGCCCGACCGCGAAGCCGAGCCGCAGCTCCGGCACGCCGAAGAACGTATCGTCGGCCGCGAGCAGCACGTCGAAGCAGGCGGCGAGCGCGAAGGCGCCGCCCATGCAGGCGCCGTGCACCAGCGCGACGGTCGGCTTCGGGCAGGCGTCGACGGCGAGGCAGACGGTCGGCATCAGCACGCCGTCGCCGTCGAACCGGCCCGCATGCGCCGCAGGATCGCCCAGGACGTCGCCGCCGACGCCGAAATGCCGGCCGTTGCCGCGCAGCACCAGCGCGCGGATGTCCGGATCCGTCGAGACGCGCGCCGTGCAGGCGGCGAGCCGCGCCAGCATCGCCCCGTCATAGGCGTTGCCCTTGTCGGGCCGGTCGAGCGTGAGCGTGGCCACGCCGCGCGAATCGACGCCGAACAGGACGTGGCCGCTGTCGCCTTCGTCGTCGCGGCCGCTCACGCGCCGGCCCTCAGGCAATCGCCCAGCACGCGGTCGAAATGCTCCGGCTGGTCGAGATTGGCGATATGGCCGGCGCCCGGGATCACCTCGTAGCGCGAGCCGGGCAGCGAGTCGTGCAGGCGCCGCATCGCCGCCGGCGTGGTGCCGTCCTTCTCGCCCACCACGAACGTGGCGGGCACGCGAAGCGCGGCGGCGGCCGGCCGCATGTCGTGATCGGCGAGGGCGGCGGCGCAGCCGACGAAGCCGTTCACCGGCGTGGTGCGGATCATCTGGCGCAGCCGATCGAGATGGGGCGGTGCGGCCGCCACGATCTCGGGCGGACACCAGCGCGTCACCGTCGGCTCGACCAGCGGGTCCATGCCCTGCGCCTGCGCGAGGGCGATGCGCTCCTCCCAGGCGCGGGCGGACTCGGGCGACGAGGCCGCGCCGGTGTCGCAGACGACGACGCTGTCGACCCGCTCCGGGAAACGGGCCGCGAGCCCCAGCACCGTCACGCCGCCCATCGACAGGCCGACCAGATGGGCGCGCGCCACGCCGAGCGCGTCGAGCAGCCCCGCCAGGTCGGCGATCAGCAGGTCGAAGTCGTAGCGACCGGCGGTCGCCTCGGTGCCGCCGTGGCCGCGCTGGTCGTAGCGCAGCACCCGGAACTTCTGCCTCAGCATCGCGGCCTGCGCGTCCCACATCGTCAGATTGGTGACGAGCGAGTTGCTGAACACGACCCAGGGCGCGCCATCGGCGCCCTCGACCTCGCAATGGATGCCGATCCCGTTGACCTGGAGATGCATGACGTCCGCCGTGATGTGGAAACGAACCGACAGATCAGACCGCGGCGGCCGCCCGGACATCGCCGGACGGCGGCTCGCCCGCCACCGCCGCGTCGGGGACCGGCTCGCCGGCCACGTTCTCGCCGCCGTGGTCGGAGAGGCGGAGCTGGTAGAAGGTGGCGTAGCGCTGGCCCTTGCGCAGCAGCTCCTCGTGGCGGCCGGCCTCGACGATCTCGCCGTGCTCGACGACGTGGATCCGGTCGGCATGCGCGATCGTGTAGAGGCGATGCGCGATGACCAGGGTGGTGCGGCCCTTGGTCAGCACCGTCATGGCCGCCTGCACGAAGGACTCGGCCTCCGAATCGAGCGCCGCGGTCGGCTCGTCGAGCAGGATGATCGGAGCGTCGCGCACCAGCGCGCGGGCGATGGCGATGCGCTGGCGCTGGCCGCCGGAGAGCTGGGCGCCCTGCTCGCCGACCTTGGTGTCGTAGCCCTCCGGGAAGGCCATGATGAAGTCGTGCGCATAGGCGGCCTTGGCGGCCGCGACGATCTCGTCCTCGGTGGCGCCGATGCGGCCGAGCGCGATGTTCTCCTTCACGGTGCCGTGGAACAGGTAGACGTCCTGGCCCACATAGGCGAAGGCGTTGCGCAGCGACACGGGCGACACCTCGGCGACGTCCTGGCCGTCGATCAGGATGCGGCCCGCCTGCGGCCGGTAGAGGCCGAGCAGCAGGTTGAAGATCGTCGACTTGCCGCCGCCCGAGGCACCGACGAAGGCCGTGACGGCGTGCGGCGCGGCCTCGAACGAGACCGTCTTGAGCACCGGCTCGCCGGGCCGATAGGCGAACTCGACGTTCTCGAAGCGCACGTCCCCGTGGCTCACCGCCAGCACGGCGGTGCGCGAATCGGCCGGCGGCGCCGGCAGGTCGAGCAGCTCGAACAGGATGCGCACGCCGACCAGGCCGGACTGCAGCTCGAGATTGAGTCGCGCCAGCCGCTTGGCCGGCTCGTAGGCCAGGATGAAGGCGGTGATGAAGGAGATGAAGCCGCCCGGCGTCGCATCCAGCACCAGCACGCTGTAGCCGCCGATCAGCAGCACCGACGCGATGGCGATGCCGCCCAGCGTCTCCATCAGAGGCGTCGAGCGGTTCGACACCCGGGCGAGCTTGTTGGACGCCTTCTCGATCGCGTCGACATGCAGGTAGACGCGATCCCGCATGACGTTCTCGAGGTTGAACGCCTTGATGATCTTGAAGCCCTGCACGGTCTCCTGCAGGGCCTGAAGGATCAGCACCGTGCCGCCGAACTGGGTCATGGTGATCTGGCGCACGCGCTTGATCAGCTTGCGCAGCACCAGCACGGCCGGCGGCATGATCAGCACGCCGACGATCGACAGGAGCGGCTGCTGATAGACCATCACGACGATCAGGCCGAGCAGCGTGAGGAGGTCGCGACCGGCCGCCGTGATCAGCATGTTCAGCACGCTGGAGGCGGCGCCGGCGCCGTAATTGACGCGCGCCACGAACTCCGAGGAGTGCTTGTCGGTGAAGAAGGAGAGGTTCTGCGTGACCAGGCGGTCGAACATCCGCTTCTGGTTGGTCGCGATGATGCTGTTGGAGATGCGCGCCAGCGTCACGGCCTGGCCGTAGGTCGCCACCCCCTTCACGGCGAAGATGACGATCGCGGCGAGCGACACGGCGGCGACGCCGTAGAAGCTGCGCGAGACGTACACCTGGTTGACGGCCGAGCCGATCAGGTAGGCCGTGCCGGCCGTGCAGGCGGCGCCGAGGCCCATGAAGACGAAGGCGAGCCCGTAGCTGCGGGCATGGCCGCGCCCGAACTCGCTCAGCAGGCGCACCACGATGGTCCCGGTGCTGCTCGGATCGGACGGCGCCCAGGACCTCACGAGTGCCGCTAACTTATTGATTACATTATTCATAGACGACTCGCTCAGGGGCGCGACGATGGCCGGCCGGACTGTAGTCGATCGGCATGGCCGCGTCCAACCGGGGCTGCTGCACCGCACCCGCATGCCGCGACAGCGTGTCCGCGCGCGCGATCGGAACTTTGCCGCTCCGCAGGGTTGTCCCAGCGTTGGGTACACTTCCCCTCTTCGGCACGAAGATACCGGCCGGCTAACCGAATTGGCAGTATTTACTAGAATGTACTTAAATATACTAATACACGGCTTCTTGTAATTATTTTCCAGCCATTTAATATCCGCAGAGATTCGGGCGGCAATTGTCATACAATTCAAAACAATCGAAGGCTGAAGGCGCGTTATGTTTACTTCCGTTGTGCATGTCACCCCGGCTGTCTTTGGTGACTATGGCCTCATCGGGGGAGCAGAACGCTATGTACACAGCATCGCGAAATCGATCGGACACAATCGTAATATTCGGCAATCGGTGCTGGGCTTTTCAGATCGACCGGGGATCCGCCAGCAACTGGGCGGAATAGACCTGCACGTTGTTCCGACCGATTCGTTCTCCCACAACAGGATGGACTGGTACGGCGGGAAGGTCTGGGAGGCGCTCGACGGGCACGACCTGGTGCATGTCCACCAGCCGTTCACCCGCTGCGGCGAGGTGGCGCTGCTCGCCGCAGCCCAGCAGGGCAAGATCATCGTCGCGACCGATCTCGGCGGCGGCATGCCGCCGCGCGACGGCCAGGACCACCCGGTCGGGCTGGCGCACCGCATCGTCGCCATCTCGGAGTTCTCGGCCGAGATGCTCGGGCACCTGAAGAGCATCCCGATCGACGTCATCAGCGGGCCGGTCGACGACGCCTTCCTGGAGCCGCCGGTGATCGGCGACAAGCGCGGCGCGCTGTTCGTCGGACGGCTGCTGCCGCACAAGGGCGTCGACCGGCTGATCAAGGCCGCGCCGCCGGAGCTCGACGTCACCATCGCGGGCGAGACCCACGACCTCGACTACATGGCGCACCTGAACGCGCTGGCGCGGAACAAGCGGGTCACCTTCGTCGAGGCGCCCAGCACGGCCACGGTGCGCGAGCTCTACATCGGTGCCGCCGTGCATGTCGCCCCCTCGGTCGTGTTCGACTATCGCGGCGGCTTTCATCCCAACAGCGAGCTGATGGGTCTGACGACCATCGAGGCGATGTGCTGCGGCACGCCGGTCGCGGTCGCCAACACCTGCTCGCTGCCGGCCATGATCGATCCCGCCGTCGGCGAGGTGTTCGACGACGAGGCCGCTCTCGCCGACATTCTGGCTCGGGTGCAGTCCGGCGAGTGGAGCCGCCGCTACGCCCCGGCGACGGTTCGCGACTACGCACTCGCGCGCTTCGCCCCGGCCGTCGTGGCCGATCGGCTGATGGACTCCTACCGCAAGGCCGAGGAGGCGGCCCGGTGAGAATCCTGGTCGTCTCGAACCTCTATCCGCCGAACGTTCTGGGCGGCTACGAGGTCGGCTGCGCCGACGTCGTCGCGGCGCTGCGGGCCCGCGGCCACGACGTCACGGTGCTGACCTCGAGGAGCCGCCACGACTTCACCGTCGACGACCCGCCCTGGATCAAGCGCGAGCTGACCCTGTGGGACCTCTTCCAGACGGAGCGGTTCGGCAACGCCTTCGCCAGCGTCAACGCATTCCAGGGCAAGGCGCTCGATCCGGACAACCTGTCGATCCTGCTGCACGAGCTCGCCGACGGCGCCTACGACGTGGTCTACTGCTTCAATCTCCTCGGCCTCGGCGCGCTGGCGATCTGCGACACGCTGACCCGGCTCGGCGCCGCCTGGGCGTGGCACATCATGGATTCGATCCCGACCCAGGTGGTCGGCGGGCTGCGGCCCGAGATCGTCGCCCTGTTCGAGACGGCGAGCCGCCGCGCCTTCCTGCCCGGCAGGAGCTTCGTGATGAGCAACCGCCTGCTGCGCGAGATCGAGGCCGGCAACGTCTCGGTCGGGCGGCTCGGCGACACCTGCACGATCGTGCCGGGCTGGGCCAAGCAGCCGCCGGCCGCGGCCGCGGAGCCGCCGCGCGACGGCAAGGTGCGCTTCGTCTCGGTCGGCGTGCTCGGCCGCGAGAAGGGCACGGATCTGACCATCGCGGCGCTCGGCGCCCTGCCGGCCGGCCTGCGCGACCGCATCGAGGTGGACTTCCTCGGCCGCGGCGACCTGCCGTCCTACCAGCGCAAGGCGACCCAGGCCGGCGTCGCCGGCTGCGTCCGCTTCCACGGGCAGCTTCCGCACGCCGAGGTGATGCGCCGGCTGCCGTCCTACGACGCCCTCCTGTTTCCGACCTGGGCGCGCGAGCCGTTCGGCTTCGTCGCGCTGGAGGCGGCGATCAGCGGCGTGCTGCCGATCATCACGCGCGGCATCGGCGCCGCCGAGGTGCTGCGCGACGGCGAGCACGCGATCCACATCGAGCGCTCGGAAGCGTCGCTCGCCGCGGCCGTGATCCAGGTCGTCCAGAACCGCTCGCGTTGCGCGGCTCTCGCGGGGAACGCCAAGCGGCACGTGACCGCCGGCTACACGCTCGACGCGATCGTCGACCAGATCGAGGCGGAGCTCGCCTCGATCGCGACCGGCGCGTCCGTCGACGCGCGCACCGCCGCGCGGTTCGACACCATCAACAGGTTCAAGTACCGGATCGGCCGCGAGCTCGTCACGAGCACCGGACTGGCCCGGCAAGGCCATCTCCAGGAGGCCTCGATGGCAATCTCGGAATCCTATACGGAACTGAAGCGGGCCGGACGCGCCGCATCGAAGTCGCCGGTCGTGAAGTTCGCCCGATCGGCGCTGATGAAGCTGCTCCGCCCCTATTTCGAACGGCTTCTCCTCGAGATGGAGGCGCAACGCGACGAGGTCGTGTCGCTGCGCCAGCAGGTCGGCGTGAAGACCGCATCCACGCCCGCCGAGACCCCCGAGCGCGAGGCCGAGACGAGCCACACCGCGCAGCGGTGATCCGGCCGCCGCGCCCACCGAACCAACCATGCGCGACCCGGGCGAGCCGCCGTCCGACCGTCGCGGAGACCATGATCATGAATGTCGACGTCGATCGGATTCGCGCGATCGCCAAGGCCCGCACGCGCGGGGAATGGCTCGCCAAGCCCGCCCGGGCGGTTCTGTGGCACCTGATGCGGCCGTATGTCGAGGCCGTGCTGGCGACGACGAAGGAGTTCGCGACCGACGACGCGCTGCGCCCTCCGGGCGCGCTCACCCTGAAGCCGGGCGACCGGGTGAAGCTGCTCGGCCGCGATCTCACGCTGGTCGCGACCGATCACAAGTCGCAGTTCCTGGTGCTGGCGCACGACCTGATCGGCGACCTGGTCGCGTCGGGCCGGGAGTGGGAGCCGCACGTGCGCGCCGCCATCGCGCTCGCCGCCGACCCGCAGGGCGTGGCGGTCGATGTCGGCGCCTATATCGGCCTGCACACCGTGCTGATGTCGCGGCTGTTCCGCACCGTGCACGCCTTCGAGCCGCAGCGCGCGATCTACGACGTGCTGCGCGCCAATCTCGCGTTGAACGGCTGCGACAATGTCGAGGCGGCGAATTTCGGCCTGTACGACCGGCCCGGAACGATGCGGCTGGCCGGCGCCGACAAGCAGGAGATCCCGGTCCGGATCGTCGACGGGCAGCCGGTCTATGGCGACCTGCTCAACGCCGCTGCGCTGACCTTCGAGCTGTGCGACGACGCGGCCACGGCCGGCGGCGTCGCCGCCCGGACTCTCGACGAGCTCCGGCTCGAGAATGTGCGGCTGATCAAGATCGACACCCAGGGCGCCGACCTGCGCGTGCTGCGCGGCGCCGTCGAGACGCTGCGGCGCTGCCGCCCGACAGTGCTGTTCGAGTGGGAGAAGGAATTGGGCGAGCAGCACGGCACCTCGCTGGCCGACTTCCACGCCTTCTTCGCGCAGGCCGGCTACGCCGTCTCGCTGCTGAAGGAGGTCACGCCCGGCCGACAGGCGGATTTTTGCGCGCGACCGGCGTGAGACCGCGAAGGCGGCCGTATCAGCTCCGCGGATCGGCCGCCGCCATGGCGCGCGGCGGCGCGGGGGGCGCGGCATAGAGCGCGACGATCTCGTCGAGCCGCCGGCAGAACGCCTCCGGCGAATGGGCCTCTCGGAGGGCGGCGACAGCGGGTCGCCGCTCCGTCGCGCGCGAGCGCTCGTCCAGGATGGCCGCGGCGAGCTCTTCGGGCCCGCAGCCCGGGTCGACCATGCGGGCGACGTCGCGATGCTCGGCGAAGCTGCCGAGATCGGAGACGATGACGGGCTTGCCGGCCTGCAGCAGGCGGGTGAACGGCCCCGAGCTCTCGCCGCGATTCCGCTCGCGGAGCTGCACCCCGATATCGACCGACTCGATCAGCGCATCGAACGTCTCGTCGGTCGGCGCGTCGTGGATCTCGTAGCCGGCTTCGGCCGCGAGGCCGTGCGCGGCCGCATAGGCCGCGGCATCGTAGCCGGCGATCACCAGCCGCGCCGCCGGGACGCGCTCGCGCACCAGCCGGAACGCCGCCGTCACCACCTCGGTGCGCTTGCGCGGGTGGGGTACGCCGAAATTGCCGATCCTGAACGCGCCGGGCGGGCGGGCGACGGCGCCCTCGGCGGCCGACGGCAGCAGCGGATGGAACAGCACGTGGATGTCGGCGGCCGGCAGCTCCCTGCGGACCATCGCGGCGGCCGCCTGCGAGTTGACCAGGAAGGCCCGCACTCCCAGCCCCGCGAACAGCAGCCGTAGCCCGCAGACACCCTGCTCCTCCAGCTCCTCGTGATCGAGCGGGGTTCTCGGGTCGATGCCGTAAGTGGCCCACAAGGCGTCCCGAAAATTCGTCTTCTCGGCCGCCAGCACCAGCGAGGCCAGGTACATCAGCCCCGGGTCGTGCAGATGCACCAGCACGGGCACGTCGTTCGGGAAGCGGCGGCACTGCCTGAACTGCCGCATCTGCTCGACGTGATGGGCGGAGTTGCCGAGAGTCACGATCTGGGCGCGATAGGCATGGCGCGACAAGGCGAGCGGCAGCGCCGTGATGTCGAACACCCGCACCGCGGTGCCCGCGAGTCTCCGGTCCGTGAGGCCGAGCAGATAGTCCGACGCGGTCGCGTAGGTGGAAAAGACGTCGACCGGGAACCGGGCGGCGCGCACCGTCATCAGCGTGCAGGTCGCGATGCCGGTCGAGGCGGGCGGCATGCTGGACAACACGGCGAGCGCGGACGGCGCCGGCACCTCCTGCTCCGTCAGCCGGGCGACCGAGTGCGACGTCGCGAACGGGTTCGGCGGCGTGACCTTCAGCTCGGCCAGTGCTGCGTCGAGATGGGCCTGCAGCTCCACGAAGCGGGTTCCGTCGAGCGTGCGCCGGATGTTTCGGATCTTCGCGCGGAGCTTGCGGTACTTGCGGAGGAGGAACATTGTCGGGGGTCGTCCTGCCGGTCGCGGGCGACGGGTGGTTTCATGAAACCTTAGTTCAGGCGCCGCCCGGCTCCAAGCCGCGGGCGAGCCGCAGCGACGTCTCGACGACATGGCGGGCGATCGCCACCGGCGTGTGATGCGCCAGCACATGGGCGCGGCCGGCGGCGGCGATGCGGGCGAGACGCGGCCGGTCGGCGAGCGCCGAACGCACCGCGCCGGCGAGGCCGCCGGGCTCGACGTCGTAATAGAGCGCGTGCTCGCCGTCGCGGAGCGGCGCCTGGCGCTCGATCGACGGGCGGTTGGCGAGCGGCACCGCCCCGCACAGCGCCGATTCGTAGAGCCGGAAGCACTGCCAGCCATAGCCTTCCGGCGTCCAGATCAGCCGGGCGCGGGCGAGCCGCTCCAGATACGCGTCGAGCGGCAGCGGCGCATCGGGGATGTCGACCACGACACCGTCGTCGCGCAGCGCCAGCAGCTCGGCGAGGCCGTTCTCCCGCACCGTGGACGAGTCCTTCACGCGGCCGGCGAAGAACACGTCGGCGGTCTTCTCCGCCTCCGGGACGACGCGCGGCAACGGGCGGGAAAACACCTCGAGCGGCACGCCGAGCGACAGCGGCCGCAGCTTCTCCATACGGCGGCGGTTCCTCGCGACCCGCCGGAATCGCGCCGTCGGCACGCGCCAGTGCAGCGTTCCGGTGAACGCCTGCCAGTGGTCGGCCGGCAGCTCGCGCTTGAACCAGGCGACGGCGCGGTCGAGCAGGAAGGCATTGCCGGCGTCGATCACGGCGGGGTCGTCGAAGTCGAGCACCGCGACCGGCGCCGCGACGCGGCCGCGCAGGAGCTGCGGCGCGACGCTGCGGGCGAGCGGCAGCGAGCCTTTCAGCACGCTGCGCCGGAACACGGTTCGTCCGAGCGCCCGCGGCGTCCACGGCGCGCAGGCGGGTGCGTGCACCACGACGAGATCGAAGCTCGGGTCGGCGAGGCGATCGGAGAGCTCGCGCAACGTCGCGGGCGTGACCAGATGACGGCCGCGCGCCGGATCGGACGCGGTCTCGTCCGGCCAGGTGGAATAGAACTCGGTGGTCTGCGGGAACGCCGCATGCATGTAGCCGGTCGGGCCGATCTCCAGGATGCGAGGCGCGGCCGGGCCGTGCTCGGGCGGGCGCGACGGGAGCGGTTCGGACATCGGCCGCGGCGTCAGGACGACGCCGGCTCCTTCTCGACGAAGGGGCGCATGGCGGCGGCGAGATGCGGCGTGATCAGCGTCTCGACGGTGTTCCGCTTCTCCTCGAAGAGATCGGGCCGGCCCATCAGCCCGACCTCGTGCAGCCACGTTCCGACCCACTGCAACGGCCCGTCCTCGATCGCGAGGTCCGGACGGAACGGCACGAAGCGCGTCTCCGCCTCCCGGAAGGTGGCGAGGTCGATGCCGCTGTAGAGCGGCTCCCAGTTGCCGCCGCCGGTGTCGAGACCGAGGAACCAGTCCTGCCCGAAGTCGAGCGGCAGATCCGCGACCTTGTCGAAGCGGAACATGCAGAAGCCCGCCCACAGGAACCAGCGGCTGCCGATGCGGCGCACCTGCCCGTAGCAGTCCTGGGTGGCGAGCGGCGCGAAGGGATCGTCGCCGGCGGTCGGGAACAGGTCGTCGTCGATGAAGCCGAAGCCGGTCGGCGCCGCCGGGCGGATCAGATTGTGCCAGGTCCAGTTGAGCGCCAGCCCGTGCGAGCGGCTCGGTGCCTTGCCGGTCCACGGATTGCGCGGGAGCTGCAGATAGAGGGCGCCCTCCGCCTCGGCGACGTGGCGGACCCGGGAGGCGGTCTCCGGGGTCGGCGAGTTGTCGACGATGACGTGGACCACGCCCGGCACGTAGTGGCGCACGAGCGCGATCTGCCAGCGCGCCGCGTTGACGTCGGCGAAGGCGATCGTGACCAGCACGTTGCGCCCGGCGATCTGCCGCATGATCGCGTCGAGGTCGCCCGCCACGGCGGGGCAACGCCGATAGCCGGTGTCGACGGCGCGGTAGCGCGCCGTCTTGATGGAATGCATGAGCGGTCGCAACCGCGCCCACTCACGCCAGGAGTAATCGGACATCGCCCGCGGCATGCTTCCTCATACGGAATCGGACTCGGTTGCGCCAGCCTCGGGTTCCCGAAGGCTCGCAATTGCCTGCCGGGCAGGGTCGTCGGCGGGACATGGGGCCGGTATACTAACCCGCCATGAGGGTCATGGTTTCGGTGGCGATGCCGGTCCGCGACGGCGGTCCGTGGGTGCACGAGGCGCTGGACAGCGTGCTGGCGCAGGATTTCGGCGATCTCGAGCTGATCGCCGTGGACGACGGCTCGACCGACGACACACCGGCCGTCCTGGCCGCGGCGGCG
>NZ_NPEX01001019.1 GCF_003258865.1 Rhodoplanes roseus
GCACGTGCCTCGGACGGGCGCAGGAGATCGTCGGCGACACGCACGCCTTTTCGACGCGGCGTTTCCGGACGGATGGTGAGACCATTTTTCTGCAATCGCTTCGCGAGAGCGGGGGGGCGGAGCTTCTCGACCTGAAGAAGGGGCAATATGCCTTCGGCCGGATCGTGGAGCGCACCTTCAAGGACCTCGATCTCAAAGACGAGACCGTCGTGCGGTGGCGGCCGTTTCGCGGCAAGG
>NZ_NPEX01001020.1 GCF_003258865.1 Rhodoplanes roseus
CCCGATCGGCGGTGCGCGCGTCGGCTACATCAACGGCAGCTACGTTCTCAACCCGACCGTGGACGAGGTGAAGGAATCGCGCCTCGATCTCGTCGTTGCCGGTACCGGCGATGCCGTCCTGATGGTGGAATCGGAGGCCGACGAGCTTCCCGAGGACGTCATGCTCGGTGCGGTGATGTTCGGTCATAAGGGCTTCCAGCCCGTCATCGACGCCATCATCAAGCTTGCGGAGCGTTC
>NZ_NPEX01001021.1 GCF_003258865.1 Rhodoplanes roseus
GAAGATCCTGCAGCTGACGGACCCCGCCCTCAAGCGAGGCAATGCGCCCAGACCCGTCGATCGGCACGCCGCCGAGATTGCCGGCAAGCGAGAACTCGCCGTCGACCTTGCTGCCTGCAACCGTCCCGTTGAAGCTCGCCTTGGCGCCGGTGAGCCGCTTGTCCATCATGACAAGGTCGTCGCCCGTCGCCGTCGCTGAAATGTGTGGCGCCGCCTGCGTGCCGGACATATCGACG
>NZ_NPEX01001022.1 GCF_003258865.1 Rhodoplanes roseus
CGGAAGAATGGCGTCGGTCGCACCAGTCGCGAGAAGGAGATGCGCATAACGCAAGTCCTGACACGCCCCCCCGCTCAAGAGCTCAAGACCTCCGTCGAAAGCGCCCCAGACGACAGTGTTCGCGCGGTAATCGCAAAGTGACAGGATGTGATCTTCCCGTGCTTCGCGCTCCTGCCGGCGCCTCGACGCACGCGCCCCGAAGAGAGGCTCGGCCTTGTCGCAAAGAAGAGGCGTCA
>NZ_NPEX01001023.1 GCF_003258865.1 Rhodoplanes roseus
GTCGTCGAAAGCCTCGGCCCCGGCGTTGAAGGGCTGAAGGTCGGTGACCGCGTCGCCTATGTCACGACCGCCCCCGGCTCCTACAGCGAACGTCGGGTGATGCCGGCCGACCGTCTCGTGCCGCTTCCCGACGACATCAGCGATGATACGGCCGCAGCCCTCATGCTGAAGGGAATGACGGTGGAGCGCCTCCTCCACAAGACGGCAGTGGCAACGGCGGACGATACGATCCTCGT
>NZ_NPEX01001024.1 GCF_003258865.1 Rhodoplanes roseus
GTGCCGTGTTCGGCGAGATAGGCGGGGGCGGCGCAGGCGACGAGCCGGTAGGGCGCGAGCGGATGGGCGAGAAGCGCGTGGGTCTGCGTCGCCTGGCCGGCCATTGGACCGGAGAGCGGACCGGAGAGCGGGCCGATGCGGAAGACGAGATCGAAACCCTCTTCGATCGGATCGACATAGCGGTCGCTCAAGACGAGGTCGCAGCTCACTTGCGGGTGGGTGCGGAGATAGGTGGT
>NZ_NPEX01001025.1 GCF_003258865.1 Rhodoplanes roseus
CTCGGCGGCGCACTCGCGGTGGCGGACGGCCAAAAGGCAGCCCGTCTGTGCGCCATCAATATTCTGGCGCAGATCAGTGCCGCACTCGAGGGCGATTGGGACAGGCTCGGTGCTCTTGTGAAGATCACCGGCTTCGTGGCCAGCGATCCGTCGTTCACCGAACAGCATCTCGTGATCAACGGCGCCTCCGATCTCCTCGTAGAGGTCCTGGGCGAGCGCGGGACGCATTCCCGTTC
>NZ_NPEX01001026.1 GCF_003258865.1 Rhodoplanes roseus
GGCTGAGCCCGCAAGGCAGAGATTGATGGCGAAACGCTGGTATATCGTCCACGCCTACTCGAATTTTGAGAACAAGGTCGCTGAGTCCATTCGCGAAAAAGCGGAGGCGGCGGGGCTCGATCATCTGATCGATGAGATCCTGGTTCCGAAGGAGAAGGTTGTCGAGGTGCGTCGTGGCCGCAAGGTCGACGCGGAGCGCAAGTTTTTTCCGGGCTATGTGCTCGTCAAGATGGAT
>NZ_NPEX01001027.1 GCF_003258865.1 Rhodoplanes roseus
CCGATGCGCAGCGGGAAGGAGAAGCCGAGCTGACCCTGCCCGTCCGTGCACACCCTGGCCGGACGGCAGACGATGCCGGGGATCCGATCGGTCAGGAACCCATGCAGAACCGCCGCTTCGGTGGCGCGGTCGCGCATCGTGTGCGGCAAACCTTCCACAAGGGCGGACGCGAGCACCTGGCGGGCGTCAGGATGGAGATAAGCGAGGAAATGGCGCCGGTTCAGCATGGTCAGCG
>NZ_NPEX01001028.1 GCF_003258865.1 Rhodoplanes roseus
CTGAATTGCCGCTGTTTGACTGAGGCTGGTAACCACAATGCGCAAGAACATCTCGTCGGCGAGCCCGTTCGAGCCGATTATCGGCTTCTCGCGGGCGGTCAGGATCGGCAACCGCGTTCTGATCGGTGGTACGGCGCCGATCGGCGAGGATGGCAAAGCGTTTGCCGTCGGAGATGCGGCGGCGCAGACGCGCCGCTCGATCGAGATCGCCAGGATCGCGCTCGAAGAAGCGGGT
>NZ_NPEX01000102.1:0-6335 GCF_003258865.1 Rhodoplanes roseus
CCGTCTCGAAGGGCGAGGGCGGCCACTGTTCGAGCCACATGGTTCGAGACGCGCTCCTTCGGAGCGCTCCTCACCATGAGGGGTGAAGGATGAGGGGTGAAGGAGATGCAAGGTGCAACGTCACCCCTTCCCCCGTCGCGTCCGCGAAAACCGCTCCAGCGCGGCGTTCAGCGCGACGGCGACGGTGAAGACGACGATCAGGATCGCGTACATCAGCGGCATGTCGAAGCGGGCATAGGCCTGCATCACCAGATAGCCGAGGCCCTGGTTGGAGAGCTTGGTCTCGGCCAGCAGCACGCCGATCACGGCGACGCCGAAGCCGAGCCGCAGGCCGTTGAGCACGGGGACGCGGATCGCCGGCAGGTAGATCTTGGTCACCATCTGCCAGGTCGACAGGCGGAAGCTGCGGCCGACCCGGATCAGCGCGGCGTCGACCTCGCGCATGCCCGCGGCGGTGGAGAGCGCGACGGGGAAGAACGCCGACAGGGCGCCCATCGCGACCTTCGAGCCGGCATAGACGCCGAACGCCATGATCATCACCGGGAAGAAGATGATCTTCGGGGTCGGCGCGAGGCTGTTGAGATAGGGCTCGTAGGCGCGGCCGAGGAACCGGTTGGCGCCGAGCAGCAGGCCGGCCGCGAGCCCCGCCGTGCCGCCGATCGCCAGCGCCCCCAGAACCTCGCCGGCCGTCACCGCGGCATGGCTCCAGAAGGCGGGGTCGGCGAGCAGGCGCAGCAGCGCCTGCGCCACCGTGAGCAGCGACGGCACGACGTCGCGGAACAGCAGCCCCGAGGCCGAGACCGCCTCCCACAGGATCAGCGCGCCGAGGATCAGCAGCAGGCGCAGCCGCATCACCGCCCCGATGCGGGGCGTGATCGGCAGTGCCGCTATCGTCCGGGTCTCAGCCACCGCTCGGTCCTCTCCAGGCCTGCGAAGAACAGCACGCTGACCAGCACCACGAAGGCGATCGCCGCATAGGTGCCGGGCAGGTCGTAGCGCTCGGCGAGCTCGTTGATGAGCTGGCCGAGCCCGCCGAAATTGATCAGGAACTCCAGCCCGACCACGTTGATCAGCGCGAAGATCAGGCCGAGCCGCAGGCCGACGAAGATGGTCGGCACCGCGGCGGGCAGCAGCACCAGGCGGAACTGCTGCATCGGCGTCAGCTTCAGGCTGCGGCCGACATCGATCAGCACCCTCCGGGTCGCGGTCAGGCCTTCCAGCGTCTTGAGGATCACGGGCGCGACGCCGGAGACGAAGCCCATCATCACGATGGTCCAGGCGCTGCGGCCGAAGATCACCAGGAAGAGCGGATAGGCCAGCACCAGCGGCGCGGCGGCGAGTGCCGCCACCCAGCTCTGCACGGCGGCGCGCAGCACCATCCGGCGATAGAGCAGGACGCCGAGCGGAACGCCGACGATGGTGATCAGCACGCCGGCGCCGAGGCCCTCCAGCGCCGTCTGGGCGAAGCGCTGCGGGATGTTCTCCTCGGTGACGATGCGGCCGAAGCTGGTGATCACCTCGCTCGGCGGCGGCACGACGTAGCGGTCGACGAGCCCGACCCGGATCGCCAGCTCGAGCAGCACGAACAGACCGACCAGCGTCGCCGCCCCGGTGAGCGCCGGGCCGCGGTCGACCCCCGTGCGGCTCAACGCGTCCCCCCGCGCTGCGCCTCGGCCTCGGCCATGCCGCGGCTCGCCTCGTCGCGCAGGTCGCCCCAGATCTCCGCGACGTAGTGACCGAAGGCCTCGCTGGTCACCACCTCGGACGTGCGCGGATGCGGCAGGTCGATGTCGACGATCCGCTTCAGGCGGCCAGGCCGGTAGCTCATCACCACGACGCGATCGGAGAGCTGCACCGCCTCGGTGATCGAATGGGTGATCAGCAGCGTCGTCTGCCTCAGCGTCTGCTGGATCTGCAGCACCTTGTCGCCGAGCAGCAGCCGGGTCTGCTCGTCCAGCGAGGCGAAGGGCTCGTCCATCAGCAGGATCTTCGGCTCGGAGGCGAGCGTGCGGCCGATCGAGACGCGCTGGCGCATGCCGCCCGACAGCTCGGACGGGTAGTGCTCCTCGAACCCGGTGAGGCCGACCATGGCGACGACGTCGCGGGCCTTCTCGTTGCGCACCCGGCGCGGCACGCCGCGCACCTCCAGCGGGAACGCGACATTGTCCAGCACGGTGCGCCAGGGAAAGGTCGACTCCTCCTGGAACACCATGCCGATCGCCGGATGCGGGCCGCGGATCGGCTCGCCCGCCACCGTGACCAGCCCGGCGGTCGGCGTGACGAGGCCGCCGATCACGTTGAACAGCGTGGACTTGCCGCAGCCGGACGGCCCGATCACCGAGATGAACTCGCCCGGCCGCACGCCGAACGACATCCGGTCCACCGCCGTGACGACGGCGTCGCGGGTCTGGAACCGCACCACCACGTCGTCGACGGCGAGAACGGTCTCGGGCCGCGCCACAGGCGCGGGCCGCGGCCACGGGACTACCGTAGGGTCGCTCATGGTGGCGTCACTCCTCCCGGACGGCGAGCCTCTCGAGGGGCCCGCTCGTCCGCGTCCACGCCGGGCCGAAGACGGCCACGCGCGAACGCAGGCACCGATTGAACGCAGCGAAGTGCGATCCGTTCAAGCGATATTTTCAGGACGAGGGTTGGCGATTATCGCACCGGGCCGGCGGGCGGGCTGATCAGTTCGGGACGCGCAGCCGCCGCCCGAGCAAGACCTGCTTCCTGCGCCCGGCGCGCGGAGCGCGCGGGGGCGGGGCACGCCCGGGTTGCGAGCGCGCATGGTCCGGCCCCGACCTGATCAGCGAAAAGGTCGCCCTCTCACGCCGCCGCTTTGCCGCGGTCCGCGCGACGTTCCGGGCCGCCGTAGGAGAGGTCGTCGCCGTCGCGGCGGTCGAGCGGTCCGGTGCGCACGTTCATCAGGAAGCGGCGCACCTCCTCCTTCAGCTTGCTGCCCTCGGAGGCCAGCACGGTGGCGGAGGTCCGCACCTGCTCGGAGGCGGTCTCGGTGGCGCCGGCGCCGCGGCTGACCTCGCCGATGGTGCGGGCGACCTCGGCGGTGCCGCGCGAGGCCTGCTGGATGTTGCGCGCCACCTCGGCCGTGGTCGCGCCCTGCTCCTCGACGGCCGCGGCGATGGCCGAGGCGATCTCGGCGATGCGCCCGATGGTGCCGCCGATCTCCTTGATGGCGCCGACCGAATCCTCCGTCGCCGCCTGCATGGCGCCGATCTGGGCGCCGATCTCGTTGGTCGCCGCGGCGGTCTGGCCGGCCAGCGCCTTGACCTCCTGGGCGACGACGGCGAAGCCCTTGCCGGCCTCGCCGGCCCGGGCCGCCTCGATGGTGGCGTTGAGCGCCAGCAGGTTGGTCTGCTGGGCGACCGCCGTGATCAGCTTGACCACGTCGCCGATGCGGGCGGCCGCCTGCGACAGGGTGGCGATCCGCGCGTCGGTCCGCTCGGCCTGGTGCACGGCCTCGCCGGCGATGCGGGTGGATTCCTGCACCTGCCGGCTGATCTCGTTCACCGAGGCCGTCATCTCGGTGGTCGCCGCCGCCACGGTCTCGACATTCGCCGAGGCCTGCTCGGAGGCGGAGGCCACCGTGGTCGAAAGATGCTGGGTCGTCTCGGCCGTGTGGGTCAGGCTGCCCGAGGCGGCCTCGAGATCGGTCGCGGCGGTCGACACCGCCTCGACGATCGCGCCCACCGCGGTCTCGAAGTCGTCGGCGATGCGGTGCACGGCGGCCTGCCGCTCGCCGGCGGCGCGCTCGTCGGCGGCGCGCTGCTCCGTCTCCATGGCGGCGATGCGCACCAGATTGTCCTTGAAGGCCTGGGCGGCGCGGGCGGTGTCGCCGACCTCGTCGCGGCGGGCCACATAAGGGATCTGCACCGTCCGGTCGCCGTCGACCAGCGCCTGCAGGGTGGCGCCGACGCGGCGGATCGGCCGGCCGATGGACAGCGCCCCGAACGCCGCCGAGCCGATCAGCACGACGACGACGAAGCCGCCGGCCGCGCTGTTGAGCAGCGTGCCCTCGGCGATGCGCTCCGAGGTCGCCTCCATCTCGTGGGCCGCGGTGGCGTTGGCGCCGTCGATGACGCCGGTCAGCAGCGCGTCGATCTGGGACACGATGGGGACCAGCCGGTCGCGCAGCAGGGCGTCCTGCTCGCCGATGGTGGTGACGATCCGGTCCGCCGTCTCGCCGAGCCCGGCGAGCGTCGCGGCGAGGGGCTCGATGGCGGCCAGCACGGCCGCTTCGGCCGGGGCCCGACCGGCCCGGTCGAGCAGGTCGGCCGCCTCGCGGGCCCGCAGGCCCACGGCCCCGCCCTGCTCGGGCGTACGCAGCTCGTCGAAGTCGAAGCTGGCGATCCGCAGCGTGCTGGCGGCGCTGCCGGCGGCGCGCAGCCGCGCCTCGACGGCGCGGGTGTCCGACGCCTGCTCGGCCAGGAGATCGAGGGTGCCCAGCAGGGCCGCGTCCCAGGCGCCGCCGAGGCGCCGCCGCTCGCTCCACAGCCCGACCACGGCGCGCTGGTTCTCCACCAGCTCGGCCGCGCCGGTCAGGTAGTCGGCGTAGAGCTCCTTGATCTTGTCCAGCGTCTCGCCGCCGCCGGCGTCCTTGCTGCGCTCGGCGAGCTGGTCGAGCAGGGCGAAGCCGTCGCCGGAGCTCTTCTCCAGCTCCTGCAGGGCGGTGTCGACCGCCGCCTCGTCCCGGGCCAGGCGGGCGTCGCGCGTATAGGTCTGCATCCGCTGGAAGTGCAGGCCGATCTGGCCGGCCTCCTGGGCCGCCTTCTGGCGCTCGTTGGCCGCCCCGGTCATCTGCAGGGTCGAACGGCCGTTGAGGCCGGTGTTGACGATCATGCCGGCCACCAGCAGGACGCCGATGCCGGCCGAAAGTGCGAGCTTGGTGCCGATACGGCGGGGAGCGTTGAGCATGATCCAGCGAGCGAGGCGCAACGGCAGGATGCCTTCACGATGCGGTCGGGCTCGTGCGCGGGAGACCGGGCGCTGCTCGGCCGGGGGAGCCGAGGCATGATCGGAAGGCCATGCATTCCACTGCGGCCGGCAGGCAGGCGCCCGCCGACGGCAGCACTTATCCCGTCTATCTCGCCCCGATCCTCGGGCCTCGGCCTTTAAAGTAGAGTTAAAGTGCTGTTTCCCGTCAAAATTCTTGCGGGTCGCCCTTCCGGTTGATTTTTGCTAAAGATTGCCGCGTTCTGGCCGGTCCGGGCCGTTTGTGCCGCGGACCGGAACGAGCGTGATGTTTCATGCGTGACGTCAACCGAGCATCGATGGCCGCTCCGACCATTCGACACGCTTCGACCCGGCCGACGCGCCGGGCGCCCCCGCCGTGGAGCGGGCGGACCGCGCCGGCCAAGCCGCCGGTGCGCCGGACGGCGCCCGCCCGGGCCTCGATGTGGCAGGTGGTGGCGGCCCCGCTGTCGTTCCTGGCCGTCGCCGTGGGCGTCGCCGGGGTGATGACCGTATGGATGAGCAGCCGCACCGCTCCGTCGCCGCCGCCGGCCCCGCCCGTGGCCGAGCTGTCGGCCGCCGAGGAGCTGATACACCGGCAGCCCGAGGGTCTTGCCGAGTGCGTCGAAGATCGCGACTTCGACGGCGGCCTTGGCGTAGGGGTGGCCGCGAACGGCGCGGTTCATGGCGGCGTGCACGTTTTCGAGGCTCCTCACGTCGACGCCGGCGAGGGCCGGCTCCAGCGCCTCGCGGATCACGGCGAGCGCCGTGCCGGTCGTCTCGCCGTAGCGCGACTGGTCGTCGCCGCCCCAGGTACCGATGGTCTGCGCCTCGCCCCAGCCGACGACGCCGTTGTCGAGCCGCAGCTTCAGCACCAGATAACCGCGCCCGGCCGGCGCGGTCAGGCCGACCCAGTAATGCGGCCGCCGGACCGGCAGCGTCACCACGAACGTCTCGATAGTCGCAACCGTCAGCGCCTGCGTCATCCGCTCCCCGCCCTTTTTCGCACCCGCCCGCGGGCGTGGCGCCGACTTTGCTTCCAGTCGGTGTCACGCCGCTCCGGCGTGGCGCCGACTTTGCTTCCAGTCGGTGTCATGCCCTTTGGGCGTGGCGCCGACTTTGCATAAAGACCGTTGCACCCGCCGGCCGCTTGTGCACAACTCGGGCCACGTCCTCTCCCAACCCCGACGGTTCGCGATCGAGATGGCTCTCAGGATCGATTTCTATCAAGTGGAGATCGCCGGCGACAACCGCAGGCGGGTCGTTTGGCCGGCAATCACGTCGTTCCGTCACGGACCATCAGCATCATGAGCATCAGTTCGGTCGCCGTCCTGGGCGCGGGTCACGGCGGCTGCGCCGCCGCCGCC
>NZ_NPEX01000102.1:6345-13294 GCF_003258865.1 Rhodoplanes roseus
GCCGCCGACCTCACCCGCCGTGGTTTCTCGGTCCGGCTGCACGCCCGCAATCCCGACCGCCTCGCCCCGATCCGGGAGCAGGGCGGCATCATGGCCCGCGGCATCGTGGAAGGGCTGGTCCCGATCGACGTCCTCACCACCGACGTCGCCGAGGCGGTGCGCGGCGCCGACCTGATCATGCTGGTGGTGCCCTCGGTCGCGCACGAGACCTACGCGCAGGCGCTGGCCCCGCTGCTCGACGGCAGCCAGCCGATCTTCGTCAATCCCGGGCACACCGGCGGCGGCCTGCATTTCGTGCACGAGCTGCGCCGCGCCGGCTATCGCCGGCCGGTGCGCACCTGCGAGACCGTGACGCTGACCTACATCACCCGCATGGAAGGGCCGGCGACCGTCAACATCTACAGCTATACGAAGCGGCTGCGCTTCGCGACGCTGCCGGGCCGCGACTGCGGCGAGCTGTTCGCGCTGATGAAGCCGCTCTATCCGGAGATCGTCGCGGCGTCGAGCGTGCTGGAGACCGCGCTCGCCAACATCAACGCGGTGTTCCACTCGCCCGGCATGATCATGAACGCCGGCTGGATCCAGCACACCGGCGGCGACTTCCTGTTCTACCGCGAGGGCATCACCGACGCGGTCGGCCGCGTCACCGCGGCGGTCGACGCGGAGCGGATGGCCATCGCGCGGGCGCTCGGCGTCCCGGCCGTGTCGTTTCTCCAGCTCTTCTACGACGCCGGCCTCACCACCGAGGGCGCCCTGAAGTCCGGCGACATCTCGCGCGCCTGCATCGAGAGCGCGCCGAACCAGAAGATCAAGTCACCGGGCTCGCTCGATCATCGCTACGTCCACGAGGACGTCGGCTACGGCCTGGTGCCGATGGCGGCGCTCGCCCGCGTCGCCGGCGTGCCGACCCCGACCATGGACGCGCTGATCCAGCTCGCCGGCCTGTCGCTCGGCATCGACTACGCCAAGGACGGGCTGACCCTGGACAAGCTCGGGCTCGCCGGACAATCGGTCGCCGAGCTTCTGGCCAACATCGAGAGCGGCGTGTGAGGACGGGCAGGGCATGACGCACGCCGGCGCCGAGCGCGAGGTGTTTCAAAAGCTGCGGCGCGCCATGCGGGCGGCGGGCTGCGACGCGCTGGTCGCGCATTCGGTCGACAACGTCACCTACACGGCCGGCTTCGCCGTGCCGAGCCATCCGACGAACCGGTTCCGCCGCACCATCACGGTCCTGGCCGGCCAAAACTTCGCGGCCCAGATCGTCGTCACGGTCGAGGCCAACCTGGCCCGCGCGACGTCGCGCTTCGCCGACGTGCGCACCTACGATCAGTTCGGCGACGATCCGGCCGACGCGCTCGCCGACGCGCTGATCGAGGCCGGGGTCGGGGAGGGCCGCATCGCGGTCGAGCTCGACTACCTGCCGGCCCAGGATTTTCTGCGCCTGCGCGAGCGACTGCCGCGCGCCACGTTCGTGCCGGCGAGAGACATCTACTTCTCCACCCGCATGATCAAGACGGCCGACGAGATCACCCGGCTCACCACGGTCGGCACGCTGACCGACCGGGTCGCCGGCGAGGTGTTGGCGGCCGTGCGGCCCGGCATGAGCGAGAAGACGCTGGCGCGTCTCGCCACCGAGAAGATGCTGGACGGCGGCTGCAGCGCCGTGAAGGTGCAGGTCGGCTCCGGCGTGCGCAGCGGCATCACCAACTGCGCGCCGACCGACAAGGCGATCGAGCCGGGCGACGTGCTGCGCCTGGAGATCCTCGGCGACATGAACCAGTATCGCTCCAACGTCACCCGCACGGCGGTGGTCGGCGCGCCGACCGACGAGCAGCGGAAGATCTGGGACGTGATGATCGGCGCGCGCGAACGCTGCAAGGCGCTGCTGCGGCCCGGCACGCCGGTCGCTGCGCTGTACCGGACCTATGTGGATCACCTGCGCGCCAACGACATCGAGCCGACGCTGCGCTTCCTCGGCCACGGCATCGGGCAGACCATCCACGAGGAGCCCTACATCACCGATGCGCGCGACGTGGTGCTGGAGCCCGACATCACCTTCACGATGGAGCCGCTCTACATGATGCCGGGCCGGATGGGCTTCCATGTCGAGGACATGTACCGTGTCACGCCCGACGGCTTCGTGCCGATCACCGGGACGATCACGCCGAACGACGCGCTGATCCGGGTCGGAGGCTGAGTCATGGCGGTGCGCATCGGCGTCAATTTCGACGGCTTCGTGCCCACCAGCGCGGCGATCGCGCTCGCCCGCGACGCCGTCGCGGCCGGCGCCGAAAGCCTGTGGGTCGCCGAGCATCTGGGCTATCGCGAGGCGATCGCCACCTGCATGGCCTTCGCCTTCGCGGCGCCGGGCCGTGCCCGCATGGTGCCGACCGCCATCAGCCCTTACGTCAGCCACCCGGTGCCCACCGCCATGGCGATGGCGACGCTGGAGGAGGTCGCGCCGGGCCGCGCCGCCATCGCGGTCGGCACCGGCAATCCGATGTTCCTGAAAGAATCCGGGCAGGAGATGGTCAAGCCCGTGCGGGCCGTGCGCGAGTTCGTCGCCGCGCTGCGGGCGCTGTGGTCGGGCGAGCCGGTGCACCAGGAGGGCGAGTTCGTGACGCTCGCCGGCGCGCGCCTCGCCTTCACGCCGAGTGCTGAAATTCCGATCTACGTCGCCGCCATCGGCCCCGACATGACCAGGCTGGCCGGCCGCGTCGGCGACGGCATCGTGCTCTCCGCCGGCGTGTCGACCGACACGGTGCGCCGCTCGATCGCGCTCGCCGCCGAGGCCGCCGCGGCGGAGGGCCGCGACATGACCGGCTTCCGCCGCGCCGGCTACATCTTCTTCGGCGTGTCGGAGAACGGCCGCGACGCCATCGATGCGGTGCGCACCAAGCTCGCCTTCGTGATGCGCAACAAGTTCCTGGCCGAGAACATCAAGGCCTCCGGCATCGCGGTCGACCACGAGGCCGTCATCGCCGCCATCGCGCGGCGCGACATCGCCGGGGCGGCGGCGCTGGTCTCCGACGAGGCGGTCGATGCGTTCGGCATCGCCGGCACGCCGGCGCATTGCATCAAGCGGCTGGAGGACTTCGTCGCCGCCGGGCTCGACGAGCCGGTGCTCGGCCTGCTCGGCAGCCCGGAGAATTGCCGCCTGGGCCTCGACGTGATCCGGCGGGTCGCGGGCGGAGCGGCATGATTTTTGAACGGCCGGTCGCCGGTCCGGCCCGTCGCACGGCCGTCGGCATCCGAACGTCACGGCAACCCTTGTGGATCAGGAGAGAGCCATGAAGCGCAGGGAATTTCTCGAGCTCGCCGGCGCCAGCCTGGCCGCCGTCGCCATGCCGGCCGTGATCACGAGCGCGCGGGCGCAAGGCTTTCCGTCCGGCCCGATCACGCTGATCGTCGCCTGGCCGCCGGGCGGCGGCAGCGACGTCAGCATGCGGCTCCTGGCCGACGGCCTGTCGAAGAAGATCGGCGTGCCCGTGGTGGTGCTCAACAAGCCGGGGGCGGGCGGCGCCATTGGGCATCGCGAGGTGGTGACGGCGAAGCCCGATGGGCAGACCATCGGGATGTTCGCCTCGGGCGGCGTGTCGCTGCCTTATCTCAATCCGCAGGCCAACACGCTCGACGAGATGGAGCCGATCGCCTTCTTCGGCGAGGACGCCTATGCGCTCCAGGCCAGCAATGCGAGCGGCATCGGCTCGCTCAAGGAGCTGATCGAGCGCGCCCGTGCCAACCCGGGCAAGCTGCGCAACGGCAACGACCAGCCGGGTGGCTCGTCCTATGTGGCGATCTCGATCTTCGAGAAGCAGCTCGGCTTCAAGGTCACCAAGGTCGCCTATGGCGGCTACGCGCCGACCGTGACGGCGCTGATGGGCGGCGAGATCGACACCGCCGCCGTGCCGGTGCCGGACGCCATCGAGCCGCACCGCTCGGGCAAGCTGAAGCTGCTCGGGGTCGCCTCGGACGAGCGCCATTTCATGGCGCCCGAGATCCCGACCTTCAAGGAGCAGGGCTTCGACATCGTCGCCGGCTCGTGGCGCTGCATCATCGGGCCGAAGGGCATTCCGGCGGACCGGCTGAGCTTCCTGGAGACCAACATCATCGCGGTGCTGAAGGATCCGGAGTTCGTCGACAAGGCCAAGAAGGCCGGCTTCGCGCTCGCCCCGGCCGACGGCAAGGCGACGCTGGCGCGCTGGAAGAAGGACGACGCCGAGCTCTACCCGATCCTGCTCGAGGCCGGCCTCGTCAAGGCGCGGCAGAAGTAGGCGCTGCGACGTCGAACTCGCTCAGCCTTCCCCCCACCCCCGACCCCTCCCCGCCACTCGCTTCGCGAGCGGGGGGAGGGGAGGAGAGGCGCCTCGACACTCTCACGCGAGCACGGCGGCTCGGCTCCCCTCCCTCCCGCGCCTGCAGGGCGTGGCGGGGAGGGGTCGGGGGTGGGGGGCAATCCTTGCACCAGTGCCAATGAGCTTCACGGACCACTGATTTGCGCAACACCGTCTTCATCCTGATCGTGAGCCTGGTCGCGGCGGCGCTGTTCGGCGGCGCGCTGCTGGTGCGCAGCGACTATCTGCTGTTCGCCGGCTACACGGTGCTGCAGTTCGTCGTGCTGGCCACCGCCTGGAACATCCTGGGCGGCTACACCGGCTACGTGAACTTCGGCTCGGCGGCGTTCTTCGCGGTCGGCGCCTACACGTCGGTGTTCCTGCACAAGGCGTTTCCGCTGCCGATCCCGCTGCTGATCGCGGTCGCCGCCGTGATCTGCGGCCTGCTCGGCCTCGCCATGGGCTACCTGACGCTGCGGCTGCGCGGCGCCTTCTTCTCCATCGCGACGCTGGCGCTCGCCGTGGTGCTGCAGACCGTGGTGGTCAACTGGCACTATGTCGGCGGCTCGCGCGGCGCCTACATCCTGCGGCCGACGGCTGGGCCGATCCCCGGGCTCAGCTACATCGAGTACCTGTTCCTGGTGATGCTGGCGCTCGCCGCGCTGGCGCTGATCACGGCGCGCGCCATCGAGCATTCGCGGCTCGGCATCGGCTTCGCGGCGATCCGCGACGACGAGCTCGCGGCGGAGGCGAACGGCGTGCCGACCCTGCGCCTCAAGCTGGTCGCCACCGTCATCTCGGGCGCCTTCATGGGCATGGCCGGAGCGCCGTTCCCTTACTACATCGGCTACATGGAGCCGGCCTCGGCGTTCGGCCTGCCCTACGCGGTCAACGCCATCGCCATGCCGATGATCGGCGGCACCACGAGCTGGGCCGGCCCGCTGATCGGCGCCGTGCTGCTCGGCTCGCTGCAGCAGATCGCCACCGTGACGATCTCGTCGGCCGTCAACCTGCTCATCGTCGGGCTGCTGCTGGTCGGCTTCGTCATCGTCGCGCCGAACGGCATCGTCGGCCTGTGGCAGCGCTTCTTCGGTCGCAACCGGAAGGACAGGAACAAGGCATCATGGCGCCCCTCCTCGACGTCGACGGAGTCGGCAAGCGGTTCGGCGGCTTCATCGCCCTCGACGCCGTCAGCCTGACGATCGCGCCGGGCGAGCGGGTCGGTCTGATCGGCCCGAACGGCTCCGGCAAGAGCACACTGGTGAACTGCCTCTCGGGCACGCTGGTGAACGACACCGGCACGGTGCGGTTCGAGGGCCGCGACCTCGCTGGCCTGACGGCGCATCAGCGCACCCGTCGCGGCCTCGCCCGCAGCTTCCAGTTGCCGCGGCCGTTCGCCAGCATGACGGTCGCCGAGAACGTGCGGGTGCCGCTGCTCTACGCCGCCGGCAGTCGGCGCGGCCGCCATCTCACACGGGCCGAGATCGGTGAGCGCATCGCCGAGGTCCTGGGACAGATGGGGCTCGCCGACCGGGCCGACCAGATGCCACGCGACCTCACCCAGGTCGACATGCGCAAGCTCGAGCTCGCCCGCGCCATGGCGGCGGAACCGAGCCTGCTGATCGCCGACGAGGCGATGGCCGGGCTGTCGAACTCCGAGGTCGACGACATCGTCGCGCTGCTGATCCGGCTCAACCAGGCCGGCATCACCGTGATCCTGATCGAGCACATCATGAAGGCCGTGATGCAGTTCTCGCAGCGCCTCGTCGTGCTGGTGTCGGGCAAGAAGATCGCCGACGGGCCGCCGGACGAGGTGATGCGGCATCCCGAGGTCGAGAGGGCGTATCTTGGCCAGTAGCATTCGCATCGAGAGCATCGACGCCGCCTACGGCTCCGTGCGGGTGCTGGAGGAGGTCTCGCTCGACGTGAACCCCGGCGAGACCGTGGTGCTGCTCGGCACCAACGGCAACGGCAAGAGCACCCTGATCAAGTGCATCATGGGCCTGCTCACGCCGCTGAAGGGCCGCATCTCGGTGACGATCGACGGGACGACCCACGACCTGGTCGGGCGCAGCACCGTCGACATCGTCGATCTCGGCATCGCCTTGGTGCCGGAGGGCCGCCGGCTGTTCCCGCGGCTCACGGTCGAGGAGAACCTGCTGCTCGGCGCCTTCCGGCCGAAGGCACGCGCCTCGCTTCACGACAATCTCGCCTTCTGCTACGAGGCGTTTCCGCGCCTCGCCGAGCGGCGCCGCCAGCTCGCCGGCAGCATGAGCGGCGGCGAGCAGCAGATGCTGGCGCTCGGCCGCGCCCTGATGCTGGCGCCGAAGATTCTCATCGTCGACGAGCCCTCGGTCGGCCTCGCACCCGTGCTGGTCAGCCGCACCATCGACAAGATCAGGGAGCTGAAGGAGCGCTACGGCCTCACCGTGCTGATGGCCGAGCAGAACTTCACCCAGGCGCTGCGCATCGCCGACCGCGGCTACGTCATCGTCCACGGCCACATCGCCTTCGAGGGCAAGTCGGCCGCCGAGCTCGGCGACAACGAGCTGATCCGGAAGTTCTACCTGGGACTGTGAGGGTTTCGCAGTCATTCCGGGGCGCGGGCTGAAGGC
>NZ_NPEX01000102.1:13304-19782 GCF_003258865.1 Rhodoplanes roseus
CGGAATCCATACTCACAGACCGGGGTTACGGATTCCGGGCTCGCTGCTTCGCAGCGCTCCGGAGTGACCGATGTCTCACCCCGGCAGCCAGCCGTCGAGCGCCCCGAAGGTCTGCAGCAGCAGGACGACGTTGAGGAGCGACACCAGGACGGCGCCGACGATGGCGACGGTCTGCAGCACGCGACCGTTGGCGTAGGGGCCCATGATGTCCTTGCGGCCCGTGAACCACACCAGCGCGATCATCGGCACCGGCAGCGCCAGGCTGAGCACCACCTGGCTCATCACCAGGGCGTTGGTGGCGTCGACACCCAGCGCCACCACCACGAAGGCCGGGATCATGGTGACGAGGCGGCGCACCAGCAGGGGGATGTTGAAGCCGACGAAGCCCTGCATGATGAGCTGGCCCGCCATGGTGCCGACCACCGACGAGGAGATGCCCGAGGCGATCAGCGAGATCAGGAACACGGCGGCGGCGCCGGCGCCGAGCAGCGGCGTCAGAGTCTTGTAGGCCGTCTCGATCTCTCCGACGTCGCTGTGGCCGAGATGGAAAGCGGCCGAGGCCATCATCACCATGGCCATGTTGACCAGCCCGGCGATGGCCAGCGCGATCACCACCTCACGGTTGGAATAGCGCAGCAGGGCGCGGCGCTCGCGCTCGTCGCGGGCCGGCGCGCGGGCCTGGGTGAGGCCGGAATGCAGGTAGATGGCGTGCGGCATCACGGTGGCGCCGATGATGCCGACCGAGATGGTGAGGGCGTCGGCGGACGGGATGCTCGGCGTCACCATGCCCTTCAGCGCACCGCCCCAGTCGATCGGCGCGATGAACACCTCGATCAGGTAACAGAGGCCGATGATCGCCACCATGGCGCCGATGATCAGCTCCATGGCGCGGAAGCCGCCGCGCTCGAACAGCAGGATGCCGTAGGTGATCACGGCCGTGATCGCCATGCCGGCCATCAGCGGGATGCCGAACAGCAGCGACAGGCCGATGGCGCCGCCCAGGAACTCGGCCAGATCCGTCGCCATCGCGGCGATCTCGCCGACGATCCACATGGCCCAGACCACGGGCTTGGAGAAATTGTCGCGGGAGATCTCGGCGAGGTTCTGGTTGGTGACGATGCCGAGCTTGGCCGACAGGCCCTGGAACACCATGGCGACCAGGTTGGCGGTGAGCACCACCCACAGCAGCGTGTAGCCGTACTTGGCGCCGGCCTGGATGTTGGTGGCGAAGTTGCCGGGGTCCATGTAGGCGATCGACGAGATCACGGCCGGCCCGGCGAACAGCAGGAACGAGAAGTGGCCGTGCCGGCGCCCCGCCAGCACGTCACGGATCGCGTCGGTGGTACGGTCCGACCCCTGCTCGCCGACGTCTCTGGAGGTCTCGATCACCATGCTGGCCCGCTGCTCCATCGGGCGACTATAGCCGTTGCTATAAATTGGGTGCCTTGCTATTTCGTCAAGGGTCCTATTCTGCTTTGCCGCGGCCAGAGAGAGGTGTTTTCGGCCGGCGATCGCCGGTAAGACAGTGACGGCGCCGACTCGGCGACCTCCGGATGACGGCCCGATGACGACCAGACGACAAAAGCCCCGCCCGGTGCGGCGCGCCGACCCGCCGATGTCGCCGGCGGACGCTCCAGCCGTGGGAATTCCGGCAGAGGCCCGCGCCGAGGGCTTCCGGCAGGCCCGGCACGCCCGCCGGATCGAGCTGTCCGAGGACTATGTCGAGCTGATCGCCGACCTGATCCGGGCCGGCGGCGAGGCCCGGCAGGTCGACATCGCGGCCCGGCTCGGGGTCGCCCAGCCGACCGTCGCCAAGATGCTCAAGCGCCTCGCCGAGGAAGGGCTGGTGCAGCAGCGGCCCTATCGCGGCGTCTTCCTCACCGGGGCCGGCGAGGATCTGGCCGAGCGCGCCCGCGCCCGCCACCGGGTGGTCGAGGCCTTCCTGTGCGCCCTCGGCGTCAGCCCGGAAACGGCACAGCGGGACTCCGAGGGCATCGAGCACCACGTCAGCGACGAGACACTGGCCGCCATGGCCCGCTTCACGGCGCGCGCCCCGAAGGACGCGCCGAAGGGGTGACGGGGCTCGGGCGCCGGCGTCGGCCGCCGTGCGCGAGGCTCACCTGGTCGCGTCGCCGGCGTCGACCATGATGGTCTCGACCTCGCCGGCGCCGGACCGGCGGAAGGCAGCCGCGGCGTCGTATTCGGGCGAGCGGAAGCAGGCGACGCCCTGCTCGAAGGTGGGGAACTCGATCACCACGAACCGCTGGAACTTGTCCGGCCCCTCCAGGATCTCGTAACGCCCCCCGCGCGCCAGAACCTTGCCGCCGTGCCTGGCGATGATGCCGGGAATCTGATCCGTGTATTTCTTGTACTCGACCGGATCGTTGATCTTCGAGCGGGCAACCCAGTAGGCCGGCATCGTCGTCTCCTCCAGTGGGTTCACAGGTCGCAGAAGGTCCGACACGACGCACCGCCCTGTCAAAAGCCGCAACGGCATGGGCCGCGTGCAGAATTGCATCGCGACGGCCCGCCACTTGGCATGCAAACGCCGGAACCCGTGACTCGCCGTGTTGACCGCAACAGCGTGCCGGTTACGATGACGGCTCGATGGTTCGGGCCGCCTCGATGCTGCGCCGCACCGTCGCCGGACGCAAAGTCGGACGTGACAACGGCGATCAACGCCGGTTCAGGGAGGAGACGACGTGAGCAACCCCGGTCAGATCGACCGGCGGAGCCTGATGGTCGGCGCCGCCGTTTCGGCCACTGCCTTGTCGCTCGGGCCGGGTTCCGGCCCGGCTCTCGCCGAGGACTACCCCACCCGCGCCATCACGGTGATCAATCCGTTCCCGCCCGGCGGCGCCGCCGACGTGGTGGCGCGGCCGTTCGCCGCCGTGGTCGAGCCGATCATCAAGCAGCCGATGGTGATCGAGACCAAGGCGGGGGCGGCCGGCGCGGTCGGCGGCCAGTTCGCCGCCAACGCCAAGCCGGACGGCTACACGCTCTTGATGCACATCGTCTCGATCTCCGGCTTCGCCGAGGTCGACCGGCTGTTCGGCCGCAAGCCGAAGTTCACCCGCGACGACTTCATCCCGGTGGCGCGGCTGATCGCCGATCCCTGCGTGCTCGTGGTCAACGACAAGCAGCCCTACAAGACGCTGCAGGAGTTCATCGACGACGCCAAGAAGCGGCCGAACGAGCTGATCTTCTCCTCGTCGGGCCTGTACGGCGCCCTGCATCTGCCGATGGCGCTGTTCCTCAAGGCCGCCGGCCTGCAGGTGCGGCATCTGCCGACCGCCGGCGGCGGCCCCGCCGTGACGGCCCTGATCGGCAACAATGCGCAGGCGCTGGTGTCGTCGATCGCGGCGGCCAGCGGACAGATGAAGGCCGGCCGGGTGCGGCCGCTCGCCAGCTTCGGCGCCACCCGGGCGCCGTCGCTGCCCGACGTCCCGACCATGAAGGAGCTCGGCTTCGATCTCGAATACTACCTCTGGGTCGGCCTGTTCGCGCCCAAGGGCACGCCGGAGCCGATCGTCACCAAGCTGCGCGACGTCACCCGCGAGGCGGTGAAGACCGAGGCCTTCGAGAAGGCCATGAAGAACATCGGCCAGGACGTCGCCTATCAGGACCAGGCCGAGTTCAAGGCGTTCTGGGACGTCGACGCCCGCCGCATCGAGGACGCGGTGCGCAGCATCGGCAAGGTGGAGGGATGAGGGGGGCGATCGCGATCGTCATGCGCGAGCCCGACCTCGAGAGCCGTCATGGCCGGGCTTGTCCCGGCCATCCACGCCCTGACTTGCCGCTGGACTGGAAAGACGTGGATGCCCGCGACGAGCGCGGGCATGACGACGCTGAGGACCACGGCTCGCGCGGCGCCCCCCTTTGCGGAGGCCCGGCATGAAAGTCCGCCGCGACGTCGTGGCGGGGCTGGCCGTGCTGGCCGGTGGAGCGGCGCTGTGGGCGTCGAGCGGCGACCTGCCGGTCGGCTCGCTGGCGATGCCAGGCGCCGGCATGATGCCGATGATCGCCATTGCGCTGGTGATGGTGTTCGGCGCCGTGCTGGTGTTCCGCGGCACGGCGGGCCCGCGCCTCGCCGCCGACCACTGGAGCGACGCCGATCATGCGCTTCGGGTCATCGTCGCGACCGCGGTCGCCACCTTTCTCTACACGCGCCTCGGCTTCCTGATCACCATGTCGCTCCTGCTGTTCGGGCTGGTCGGCCTCGTCGAGCGCCGGCGGGTCCTGCCGGCGGCGCTGTTCAGCCTCGGGGTCGCGCTCGCGACCTGGCTCCTGTTCGGCATGGTGCTGAAGGCGCCGCTGCCGCCCGCCCCCGTTTGGTCCTAGATCGGGAACTCCGTGGAAGCGACATTCGACAGCCTGCTGCTCGGATTCTCGGTCGCGCTGCGGCCGGACGTGCTGCTCTACGCCTTCATGGGCTGCCTGGTCGGCACCCTGGTCGGCATGCTGCCCGGCATCGGTCCGCTCGCCGGGATCAGCATCCTGCTGCCGGTGACGTTCGGGCTCGACGCCACCAAGGCGATCGTCATGCTGGCCGGCATCTATTACGGCTCGCAATACGGCGGCTCGACCACCTCGATCCTGATGCGCATCCCGGGCGAGGCCGCCTCGGTGATGACCTGCATCGACGGCTACGCGATGACCCAGAAGGGGCGCGGCGGCGCGGCGCTGTGCATCGCCGCGGTCGGCTCCTTCGTCGCCGGCACGTTCGGCGTGATCATGCTGACGCTGGTGGCGCCGCCGCTCGGCACCTTCGCGCTCGGCTTCGGGCCGCCGGAGTTCACCGCGCTGCTGGTGCTCGGCCTCGTCTTCCTGGCCTATATGTCCGCGACCTCGCTGGTCCGCACGCTGCTGATGGCGAGCATCGGGCTGCTGCTCGGCATGGTCGGCATCGACGTGATGACGGGCCATTTCCGCTGGGCCTTCGACATCCCCGAGCTCGGCGACGGCCTCGGCATCGTGCCGGTTGCGGTCGGCCTGTTCGGGCTCGGCGAGATCCTCTCGACGCCGAGCCGCAGCGTCACCACGAAGGTGGTGTCGCCGAAGCTCTCCGAGCTGCTGCCGAACCGGGCGGAGTGGCGCGCCGCGGCGGCGCCGATCGGCCGCGGCAGCGTGCTCGGCTTCGTCATCGGCATCGTGCCGGGCTCCGCCCACATCATCTCGAGCTTCCTGTCCTACGCGCTGGAGCGGCGGCTCTCCAAGACCCCGGAGGAGTTCGGCAAGGGCGCGGTCGCCGGCGTCGCCGGACCGGAGTCGGCCAACAACGCCGCCTCGACCGGCGCCTTCGTGCCGATGCTGGCGCTCGGCCTGCCCACCGGGCCGGTCACGGCCGTGCTGATGGCGGCGCTGCTGATCCACGGCATCCCGCCCGGGCCGCAGCTCGTCACCGAGCATCCCGACGTATTCTGGGGCTTCGTCGCCTCGATGTATGTGGGCAACGTGATGCTGCTGGCCCTGAACCTGCCGCTGGTCGGCCTGTTCGTCAGCGTGCTGCGCATCCCCTATTCGTATCTCTACCCGTTGATCGTGATGTTCTGCATCGTCGGCGTCTACGAGGTGAACCATTCCATCGTCGACGTGTGGATCATGCTGGCCATGGGCGTGTTCGGCTGGGTGCTGCGGAAGTTCGACTTCGACCCGGCGCCGCTGGTGCTCGGCCTGGTCATCGCGCCGATCCTGGAGATGAGCCTGCGGCAGTCGCTGGTGATGTCGAACGGGCACTGGGGCATCTTCGTGCAGCGGCCGATCGCCGCAGTGCTTATCGCGATCTGCGCCGGGCTCCTGGTGCTGTCCGCCGTCTCGATGCTGCGGCGCCGGAACGACTGGCGGGCGCGGCTCGCCGCCGAGGAGGCCGGCGACGCCGCCTGAGCGACGCCCTGCGTCCCGGGGACCCCGGAACCAACCACCGCACCGGACGTTGTGTGTTCTCACCGCGCCGGTGCGTACCATGCCGGCGTCCTTCCATCGGTCGGAAGGGTCGGGCGTTTCCCGAGCGTCCATCCGGACGCTGTCCCGCTCCTCTATTCCGCGCTGCCGACCAACACTCCGGTCTCCCCGGAGCATCGAGAGGACATCATGGACAAGAGGACCACCAAGGGCATCGTCACGGTCGCCGCCGCCCTGGCGCTGGCCGGCTTCGGCGTCGCCCCGGCATCCGCCGCCCCGGCGACGCGCAGCGGCCCCGCCGTTCACGGCGCGCCGGACCTCAGCGGCGCGACGGTCGACGCGAGCGCCCAGCGCCGCGCCTATCGGGGCGGCTATCGCGGCGGCTATCGCGCCTACGGCTATCGCGGCGGATCGCGGGCCATCCCGTTCGCGCTCGGCGCCGCCGCCGTGACGGCCGCCGGCATCGCCGCGGCGAGCAGCTACCGGCGCGACTATTATTACCAGCCGGCCCCCTACGGCTATTACGGGGCGGCGCCCGCCTACGGCGGTTACGGCTACGGTGGCTGCGGTTACGGCG
>NZ_NPEX01001029.1 GCF_003258865.1 Rhodoplanes roseus
ATGACGCTTTCGGGGATCTTCAGGAGCACGACGTCGACGTTCTCGTCGATGGCCCGGAACGAGGAGTGGCCGATGAAGATGCCGTTGGTCGCCATATCGATGCGGCCGTCCTTCATCAGTTCGCCCTGCTCGTTGGCGCCGGCGCGCACGAAGCTGCCGCCATTGGCGCTGAGCGTCGCTTCGTCGAGGCCGGCCTCAGCCAGCATGAACAGGGCGACGTTGCCGGTGATGTTGC
>NZ_NPEX01001030.1 GCF_003258865.1 Rhodoplanes roseus
CAGGCGGCCGGGCCGTGGGTCGACGTCATGCGCCGCTTCGTACCGCCGGAAGAGAAGCTCTTCACCTGGTGGAGCTATCGCTCGCCCAATTGGGAAGCCTCGAACCGAGGACGACGTCTCGACCATATCTGGGCGGCAGCCGATATGGCCGCCCGGGCGCAGGGCATCAAGGTCATCAAGGAAGCGCGCGGCTGGGAACGCCCCTCCGATCACGTGCCCGTGATCGCGACCTTC
>NZ_NPEX01001031.1 GCF_003258865.1 Rhodoplanes roseus
AGACATAGCGGTCGCCGACGGGCGTGCGCGCCAGCGACAGGCCGAGCCCGCCGAGGAAGCGCTCAAGACCGAGATTGGACATGATGGTGGCGACGATACCGTTCCCGGCGAGCCGTTCCTCGGCCTGCCAGTAGGACGCCACGACGGCCATCAATTGATCGCCATCGACCTCGTTGCCCTTTTCATCGACGATGACGACGCGGTCGGCGTCGCCGTCGAGCGCAATGCCGAGAT
>NZ_NPEX01001032.1 GCF_003258865.1 Rhodoplanes roseus
GTGCCGAAGATCGACCTCCGGTATGACCTGTCTCATGTATTTTCGGTGTTTTTGGCCGTGACAGCTTCACCGCCTCGCGACAAGGAAGGACGCCCCCTCGGGGCGACGCACGTCGCCAAAGCGGCGCTATGGGAGCGCTGTGCCAAGCTCCTGCGCGGCTCGCAGATCTCATTGTTTTCTCAAGATGCCGAAGGCCATTTCAACTGGGTCTTCAATTCGCCTGCGGGGCTGAG
>NZ_NPEX01001033.1 GCF_003258865.1 Rhodoplanes roseus
GCTCCGTCAGCCGCGCGAGTTCGCCCGGGGCGAGAACGGAGGCGAGATCTTCGGCATGCGGCAGCCAGCGGGCCGTCGCCTCCGCAAAGAGCGCTTCTCCCTTCTCGGTCAGCCGCACGAGTTTCGCCCGTTTGTGATGCGGGTTGTCGGCGAGCTCGAAGATGCCATCGTCCACGAGTTCATCGACGATGCGCTGCACCGATTGGCGCGTAAGGCCCATGTTCCGGGCGAGC
>NZ_NPEX01001034.1 GCF_003258865.1 Rhodoplanes roseus
GAAGTGAACCGCAGCCTCGATCTCTCTGTTCGGATGGCGGGGCAGCTGGGTCACTCATTTCCTCAAAATGAGGCGCTCGTTGACATATGTCAACAGATGTAGCGCCCACGTCTTCGGATGGGAAAATGCACCCTGAGCGCCCAGCGCACAAACTCAGGGTTGTCACATCGGATCAACGACGGTTTTTCACGGCCTCTCGCCTCCCGCCGCGAGTTTTTCCTCTTCCGCCTCTT
>NZ_NPEX01001035.1 GCF_003258865.1 Rhodoplanes roseus
GCCTCGGAGTCGACCGTGTGCAGCCGTTCATCGACTGGCTGAATCAGAACGGCCTGCGCCACGACGTTGCGGCCGAGCGGCGCCGGACACGCGGCGCCCTCGCCCGGATGGCTGTTGATCCAGCGCGGGTTGCCCGGTCTTGACGCCGGTGGTCCGAGCAGACGGTGTGCTGGGTGTCGACGCCACCAACGCCCTGGTGATGAGCCAGGTGGTGCTCAGCCTGGCGCTGCCGG
>NZ_NPEX01001036.1 GCF_003258865.1 Rhodoplanes roseus
GACGCGCGATCTCGCCAGGCTCTTTGCCCGTCGCGCCGCCGCGGCCGGGCCGCATATCGACTGCCTGAAGAAGTAGTTGCGCGCTATTTTCATCGAACCGCTGGCCAAAACGCCTTTGAAGGGTTATATGGCCGCCAAACGTCGAGCCTGCATGTCGCGGGCCGTCCGGCTATGGGCGTTGCCCGCTAAATCCATTCACGGAGCTTGAAATGGCTGTTCCGAAAAGAAAAACC
>NZ_NPEX01001037.1 GCF_003258865.1 Rhodoplanes roseus
ACCGCACGCATGCCGGTCCGTCGCGGCCCCAGCGCGGCAATGGCGGCGAGGGAGGCATTGGCGGATTCTTCGGCCGTATCTTCGGCAATTAGAAGGATTTATGTCATCGCGACAACAGGCGCGCCTCGCGCATGCAAAGCGACCTTGACGGCGACGTCCCTCCCGGGCAAGACCCACCAAACGACCTTCCTGCCCGTGCGGATCAGCCTTCGGGTAGCTCTCCCATATTCAAA
>NZ_NPEX01000103.1 GCF_003258865.1 Rhodoplanes roseus
GGACCACCGGTCCGCGAGCCCGGAATCCATGACCCCGGCCCGTGAGTATCGATTCCGGGCTCGCCGCTGTGCGGCGCGCCCGGAATGACGGCGGCGCTTATTTCGGCCCGCGGGTGCGCTGCAGCCAGTACTGGCGCTCGAGCTCGATCAGACGCTCGTCGGTCATCGAGGGATCGTGCTTGGCGGCGGCCTCGGCCCGGCCGAGGGCGCGGGGCAGGGCGCGCAGGAGATCGGAGCGCGAGATCACGCCGACCACGGTCTGGCCGCGCACCACCGGCAACCGCTTGATGCGGCGCTGCTCCAGGAGCTTGCCGGCCTCCTCGATCGACGTCGCCTCGGTGACGGTGAGGGGGGTCCCCGTCATCACGTCGCCGACCTTGAGCGTGTGGAAGCGCTCCGGCTCGTGCTCGAGCACGGCACGCTCGGTCATGAGCTGCAGCCAGTGCGGGCGGCGCGCCGGCCCGCCATTGGCGCGGCGGCGCAGCAGGTCGCGCTCGCTGACGATGCCGACCAGGCGGCCGGCCGGGTCGACCACGGGCAGGCCGCTGATCCGGTTGTCGATCATGAGCTGCGCGGCCTCGGCGATCGGGCGCTCGGGCGCGATCGTGATCACCGGGCTCGTCATGAAATCCTTGACCCGCACCGGACCTCTCCGATCCTCCGGCCGACTCGTGCGTGCCGGCGCGCTGTGCAGTCCCAACCTAATCCAATGCGTCCACCTCCGTCGAGACATCCGTTCGCGCCGCCGGCATGGGCTCAGACACAGGCCCGGATAAAGGGCCGGTTGACCTCCCACAGCTCGTCCAGGAGCGCGTCGGCGGCGCGGGCGGAGTCGACCACCGGATCGATCAGCAGCGCCTCGCGGGCGAGCTCCTTGGAGCCGTGCACGGCCGCCTCGACGGCGAGCTGCTGCACCCCGGCCGGCACGGTGAGCAGCTTGGCGATCGGATCGGGGAGGGGGCCGAGCGACACCGGATGCACTCCGGCGGCATCGACCACGATCGGCACCTCGACGGCGAGGTCGGCCGGCAGGTTGGGAACGGCGCCGCGGTTCAGCACGACGCCCGACTCGATGAAGCGCTTCTGGTTGTGGGTGACGCCGGCGATCACGGCGGCGCCGCGCTCGCCCGCCGGGGTGAGCCACCAGTCCGGCACCGGCATGGTGCCGGCCAGCACCGTCTCGACCTCGCCGTGGAACTTGGCCCGCACCGCCTCGTCGCCGGCGAAGTCGTAGCCTCCGCCGGTGCCGCCGTCCGCCTCCCAGCCGAAGGGGAGATACTCGCCCGTGTGGCCGTCGCCGCAGGTCGGCCACAAGCCGAAGGCGTGGAACAGCGACCGGGTCAGGGGTGCGAAGGCGGGATCGAAGCCGGGCTCGCGCTTGCGCAGGCGGGGATAGAGGTCGGCGCCGGTGACGTGATCGCGGATCTGCAGAAGCCACTGGAAGTGGTTCAGCCCGGCGGCCCAGACGTCCACGGCCTCGTCCGGCAGGCCCATCACTTTCGCCACGTGGCCGCGGCTGCCGAACACGCCCTCGCACAGGCCGACGGCGCGGATCCGGCTGTACGTGCCAACCGCCAGGATGATCCGGCTCTCCGGATTGGAGAAGTTGACGAACAGCGCGTCCGGGCAGAGCTCCTCCATGTCGTGCACCATGTCGAAGACCATCGGCAGCGTCCGCAGGGTGAAGAACAGGCCGCCGGGCCCGCCGTTCTCGCCGAGCGTCTGGCGAATGCCGTGCCGCTTCGGGATCTCGAAATCGAGCCGCCACAGATGCAGCCGGTCGATCGCCGTGGCGTTGAGCACGAAGTCGGCGCCCGGGAGAGCGGCGCGCCGGTCCGTCGTGGTCTCGATCACCAGCCCGGCGCCGGATCGCTCGTTCATCAGGCGCCCCAGCGCGGCGGAGCGGGCGAGTGCCGCCGGATCCGTGTCGACCAGCACCAGCGTGCTGCCGCGCAGCGTCTCGGAGAACATCAGGTCGCGAAACATCGAGAGGCCGAACGACATGCTGCCGGCCCCGATGAAGACGATCTTCGTCGTATTGCCCATGACACCCTCTACGCCGGACCGTTGCGATCGGCGGTGAGGAGGCGGGCCCGCCCGCAGGGAACGAGTGTCGCGCGGAGGGATTGGACGTCGGGCCCGCGTCGCCGCAGCGGCGCTCCACGCGACGATTGTCTGCCGATCGGCGCCGCCGGGGAACTCCGAGATCCTCCGTAAGCAATGCTCCGGTCGTTCCGTGCGCCGCGCCGTCGTCCCGCCTTGACCACCATCAACACTTCGGCAAGCCACCGAGCGTAGCGTTTGCGGGTCGCCGCTCGGCCCTGCGAGGGAAGGACAAGCATGATCACGCGCGCGCCCGCGACGGTTGCCGCCGCATCCGACGCTCCCTTCGTCTGGGGCGTGTCCACCTCCAGCTATCAGATCGAGGGGGCCGCTGCCGAGGACGGCAAGGGCCCGAGCATCTGGGACACCTATTGCCGCCAGCCGGGCCGCATCACCGACAACGACACCGGCGACGTCGCCTGCGACCACTACCATCGCTACGCCGAGGACGTCGCGCTGATGAAGGCGCTCGGGGTCGGCGCCTACCGGTTCTCGGTGGCGTGGCCGCGCGTGCAGCCGAAGGGCCGCGGCGCCGTCAACGAGGCGGGTCTCGCCTTCTACGACCGGCTGATCGACGCGCTGCTCGAGGCCCGCATCGAGCCGTGGCTGTGCCTCTACCACTGGGACCTGCCGCAGGCGCTGGGCGACCTCGGTGGCTGGGCCAATCGCGACTGCGCCTTCTGGTTCGCCGACTACGCCGCGCTGATCGCCCGCCGCTACGGCGACCGGGTGAAGCGCTTCGCCACCTTCAACGAGTCGTCGGTGTTCACGCTGTTCGGCTTCGTGATGGGTGGGCAGGCGCCCGGCATCGCCGACCGCACCATGTTCCACCGGGCGATCCACCACGTGAATCTCGCCCATGGCGGCGCCATCGACGTGCTGCGCTCGCTGGTGAAGGACGCGTCTCTCGGCATCGTCCACAACATCCAGCCGTCCCGGGCGGCGACGCCGGCGGCCGAGGACGTCAAGGCGGCGGCGCTGTTCGACGCCTACTGGAACGGCGCCTTCGCGGATCCGCAGCTCCTCGGCCACTATCCCGCCCTGATCGCCGATCTGATGGAGCCGTGGATCGCGGCCGGCGACATCGCGAGGATCTGCCGGCCGATCGACTGGTTCGGCCTCAACCACTATTCGCCGCTCTACATGCGGGCGTTCGACGACAACCCGATCGGCGTCGGCTGGGGCGCAGCGCCCGACAGCGTGCCGCGCACCAGCTTCGGCTGGCCGATCGAGCCGGACGCGTTCCGCGACACTCTGCTCCACGTGTCGAAACGCTACGGGCTCCCCGTCTACGTGCTGGAGAACGGCCGGTCGAACCCGGACGTCGTCGACGAGAAGGGCGCCGTGAACGATCCGGACCGCATCGAATTCTTGAAGTCCTATATCGGTGCGATGAACCAGGCACGCGCCGCCGGCGCCGACGTGCGCGGTTATTTCGTCTGGTCGCTGCTCGACAATTTCGAGTGGAGCTCTGGCTTCAGCCAGCGCTTCGGAATCGTCTATGTCGATTACGCGACCGGCCAGCGCATCCCCAAGGCGTCGTATCACTGGTACGCCGACCTGATCCGCGCGACGGCGCCGCGTCCCCACTCGGCCGCGAGCTGACCGGACAGGAGCGATATCGTGAGTGCCGCCGTCCTGCTCGCCGACATCGGCGGCACCAATGCGCGTTTCGCCCTGATGACCGATCGGCTCGGCGCGATCCGGCACCTGAAGGTCTCGGAGTATCCGGGCCCCAAGGACGCCATGGCGACCGTGCTGCGGGCGGAAGGGCCCGGGCTGCGCCTCGCTGGCGCCGTGCTGGCGGTCGCCGCGCCGGTCGAGGGCGACAGCTGTCGCTTCACCAACAGCCCGTGGGTGGTCGATGCGGCCGAGTTGCGGGCCGCGTTCGGAATTCCGCAGGTGGTGCTGGTCAACGACTTCGAGGCGGTCGGCTGGTCGCTGGCCAGCCTGGCGCCCGGCGACCTGCTCGCGGTCGGCGCCGGTGCGGCGGTTCCGCATGGACCCATGGTGGTGCTCGGCCCGGGGACCGGGCTCGGCGTCGCGGCGTTGGTGCCGGGGCCGGGCGGATCCGTCGTGGTGCCGACCGAGGGCGGCCACGCGACGCTGGCCGTGACCACCGACCGGGAGGCCGCCGTCGTCGCGCTGCTGCGCCGCCGCTACGGTCACGTCTCGGCCGAGCGTGCCCTGTCCGGACCCGGAATCGAGGCGCTTCACGCCGCCATCGCGGCCGTGGACGGGGTCCTCGTGCCGGCGCGCCGCGCCGCCGAGATCACGCAGCTGGCAGAGGAGGGGACGTGCCCGGTCTGCCGGGCTGCCGTCGACATGTTCTGCGCCATGCTGGGCAGCGTCGCCGGCGACCTCGCGTTGATCTTCCGGGCGCGCGGCGGCGTGTTCGTGGCGGGCGGGATCGTGCCCCGGCTCGGCCAGCGCTTCGCGTCCTCGGAGTTCCGTGCCCGCTTCGAGGCGAAGGGACGTTTCGAGCCCTATCTGGCCGCGATCCCGACGTCCGTCATCGTTCATCCCGACGTGGCGTTCGTCGGTCTGCAGGCGATCGCAGCACGGCTGCGCGCCTGAACATCGTCGCTCGCGCGATCGGCCGCACGCGGGCCCTTCAATTGCACGTGTAAATCCGGCGCTCAAAACAACCAGGGCTCGCAACGCCGCAGGCGCCCAGCTACCATCATGGTCTAATCCGCCCGCCCGCAGGCGGGCGGCTCATCATGGTCACCCTGGGAGGTCGGCGTGAGCGCTGTTTTCGTTGTTCAGACGAATGATCTGCCGCGTGCCAAGGTCGGCGGGGTCGACGACCCCGCGGTGCGATGGGCCGGTGCGTTCGCCGCGTATGGCGGCCACGGGACGACCCAGTCCTCGACGATCGTCTACGAGATCGAGCCGGGCGGCCGGCTCGGCTGGCACACCGACGCCACCGAGGAGACGCAGTACATTCTCTCCGGCAGCGGCGAATTGCGGCTCGAGGACGGCACCAAGCACGCCGTCGGGCCGGGCAGCGTCTTCGTCCTGCCGACCCCGGTCCGGCACGATCTCGTCAACACCGGCGGCGAGACCCTCCGCGCCGTGGCGTTCTTCGCCGCGGCGATGTTCACCCAGACGTTCGACAACGCCATGCTGCCGCCCGACGTCCACGTCCTCGGCACCCCCAACCGCGAGGGCTAGCTTTCGAACCCGAGGCCGGCCGGTGGTCTCACGACGCCGCCGGCCGCTTCAGCGTCTTCATGAAGGCGCCGAAGGCAGGTGCGAAGTCGGCGAACAGCGGGTCGGCCCGATGCTGCAGGAGGACGCCCCCGAGCAGCTTCAGTCCGACACAGAACGCCTTCGTCTCGGCCTCGTCGAAGATCTTGCGCTCGGTCATCTTGGCGACGATGGCATTGAGGTCGTCGTGGCTCTCGACCTCGAAGGCGATGTCCTCGGGCGTCGCCGATCCGTCCGCGCGGGCGGACGTGTCGGCGATGCGAACGGCGTAGCGGTGCTTCATCGGATCACCTCGTCGTCGGGCTCACGACCGCGGCGCGGGCGGGAGGCCCGCGTCCCGGTCGTCCGCCTGGATCTCGGCGATCGCGGCGTTGACGATCCGGCACACCCGGGCGACCTCGTCGTCGGTCCACGGCCGCGGATTGAGCGCGACCGCGGTCTTGAGCGTCTGGAACACCTGGAAGATCGGCTCGGGGGGGCGCATGCCGCCCATGGTCCGCGCCACGATGGCGATCCGGCTCAGGATGCCGTCGATGGTGGCGCGCTCCTCGGCGATGGCCCGGCGTCCGTCGTCGGTGATCTCGAACAGCTTCTTGCCGCCCTCGGTCGAGGTCGCGCGGATCTGGCCCATGTCCTCGAGCAGGCTGAGGATCGGGTAGACCGAGCCGGGGCTCGGCGAATAGGTGCCGCCGAGGCGCTTCTCGACCTCCTTGATCAGCTCGTAGCCGTGGCTCGGGCTCTCGCCGATCAGCCACAGCAGGAGTAGGCGCAGGTCGCCGGACCCGAAGAAGCGTCCGCCGCCGCCGCGGCCGAAGCCGTCACGCTCGCCGCGCGGCGGGCCGTCGTGGCCGTGGCGCCGATGGGGACGGCCGCGCGGGCCGTCGCCGGCATCCCGGTCGCCGAGACGCGGGTCGCCGCGGCGGTCGCCGTCGGCCCGATTGGCCCACCAGCCGAACAAGTGGAAGCGGCCGTGCTCGTGTCCGTGATGGCCGTGCCGCGGACCGTCGTCGTCGTGGTGGTGATTGCGATGTCTCATGGTGATATGATCTCCGTTACGTACAAACGATATATCGGAAACGATCGAGCTTCGTCAAGGGGCAGGGGGTAAAAGCCGAAGGCGGCGGCCGAGGGCCACCGCGCGGGTCGGCTTCGGGGCCGCAGGCGTCGGGCAAGCGTCGCGAAGGGGAATTCAGCCGGGCGCCCGGCCTCGGGCGACGTCGATCGTCGTGGTCAGATCACGTGCCCCGGATCCGACTCGATCGCGGTGCGCCGAGGAATGCCGTCGGCGTCGTCGAGGGCGTGCAGCAGGGTGGCGACGCGGTTCACCGAGGAGCGCCATTCGGCGACCCGGGCGTAATTGTCGACGAACCAGTTGAAGGCCACCTGGACGGAAACGAAGGCGGCCGAGGCCTGGGTCAGCTCGCCGAGTGACATTTCGCCGGCGAGGAATTTCGGCGCACACAGGATCCAGGCGCAGACCGGCGCAAGCAGGACGTCGGTCTGCGACACCATGGTGGTGCCCATGAGCTGCCAGCAGAGCTGGCGCCACCGCGTCAGCACCCCGGTCAGCGCGGTCCGCACGTCGCGCAGCTCGGTGAGCTCCACGGGCGCCGGGGGCGTGCGCTCACCGAGCTCGCGGATCTCGTTGGTGGCGGCGCGCAGCTCGGCCTCGGCCTGGTTCTCGGCCTGGATGACCGATGTGAGATTGCGCCCGACGAACACCATCGCGGTGGTGAAGACCAACGTGTAGACGATCACGGCGACCACCAGATAGGCGTGGATCGTCAGCTCGCGTCCGGCCAGCACGAAGTGGAAGTCGCCGCCGACCGACCACAGCACGTTGATGAAGACGAGCGCCGTCATCACCGCGTTCAACAGTCCGATCGCCATGTCGACGGGCGCGTCGGTGGCGATGCGGGCGTCGAACGAGATGCGGTACTCGGCGTTCTGGTGCTCGCCGTCGACCGAGCCGAGCCGCTGGTAGCGGTCCTCGCCGAGCCACGTCGCCAGCAGGTGCTGGGTGAGCCATTCGCGCCACTTGCGCTGTGTGGTCATCCGCGCCCACACCGAGGTGACCGACAGGCTCACGCTGAGAAAGGCCAAGGGCGCGAACAGTGCCACCTGGGTCCACAGGCCCGTCTGGTCACGGCGCTCCAGGGCGTTGAAGAAGTCGCGGTTCCAGTAGTTGAGCTGGTACTGCACCGCGAGCTGGGCGAGCACGATCGCGATCAGGCCGATGGTCAGCGGCCAGCTCACCCGTGCCGAGCGGCGCTTCCAGAAGCCCGACGCGCTCTCCCAGTAGCGCCCGAACAGGCGCCTGTGTCGGTCGTCGGCTCCGTTCGGCTGAGGCATGCGACCTGGCCCGGCATCGGCGGGCGGCGGGCGAAGGTCCGCCGTGCGCGACGCGTCCTCAAAGCCATACCGCCCGCCGGGCCGAGATCAAGTTCGGTCGATCCGGGATGGCGCAGCCGCGATTCAGGCGAACGTCGTCGTGCCGGAACCGCAGGGCAGGGGCTCGATTGGTCCGGTATGGCACAGGACCCGAAGACCCCGCGCAAGCCCGACACAAGCGACGAGGACATGCCGCCGGCCGGCCCGCATGCCGATCCCGACCTCACGGATTCGAGCAAGACGCCGGGCACCGGCGTGTTGCCGGACGCGGACGAGGCCGCCACCGAGTCGCCGACCGGTTGAGGCCGGCGGCGCCGGTCAGCGGCGGGGGGCTTTGACCCGAACCCGGACCGGCTCGGGACGGGCGCGCAGCCGGTACAGCTCGCGCAACCCGAAGCCGAGCGCGACGGCGAGGCCGAGGGCCAGCTCCATCATCACCAGCGTGTTCGCGTCCAGGGCCGCGGTCATGGCGCTCTCCGGTCTTGTCGTGTGTGTCCGCGCCGGTTTTTTTGCGCGCACGGACGGATTACGCGCGACCGGGGCACTTGGATCACGCACCCATTCTCGATAATCCAGCTATTCGATTGGTCGATTCCGGAAGAATGGACTTGGATTATTGACAATCTCGACCCGAAGGTCGAGCCTCGTCGGCTCCATCCCGTTCGCCGAACCGCGGCCCCATGCCCGACCTCTCCCCCTCGATCACGCGTGACGCGGCACTCCGCGAGGTCGTCCGCCGCATCGAGGAGGACGTCATCTTCGGCCGGCTCGCGCCCGGTGCGCGGCTGATCGAGGATCGCCTGATGGCGCGGCACGGGGCGAGCCGCCACTGCATCCGCCAAGCGCTCGCGCAGCTCGAGCAGGCCGGTCTCGTCCGCCGCGAGAAGAACGTCGGCGCGACCGTGCGGTCCTACTCGGCCGACGAGGTCGTGAAGATCTACGAGGTGCGCGAGTTCCTCACCCGGCAGGCGGCACTGATGATCCCGCTGCCGGCGCCCGCCGAGGTCGTCACAGAGCTGGAGGTGACGCAGGCGCGCTACCGGCATTGCGTCGACACCGGTGATCTGCGCGGCGTCCACGAGGCGAACGACGCGTTCCACCTCGTCCTGTTCTCGGCCTGCGGCAACCCGTATCTGGTGCGCACGCTGCAGGACTACATGGGCCTGACGCTGCCGATGCGGGCCAAGAACCTCGCCGACCGGGCGGGCCGCGCGGCGTCGGTGCGTCAGCACGACACCATGATCGAGCTTCTGGCTGGCCGCGACCGCTGGGCGCTGGCGCAGCTCTGCGTCGCGCATCTGCAGAACAGCAAGTCCGATTACCTGGCGCGGATCGGCTCCGATCTTTCGCGTGGCCTCGCCGTGGTCGGGGAGGGTGCGTCGGACGATCGAGAGAGCGGCGGTCCGAGGGCGGCCGAAAAGACGAGAACGAAAAGACAATAACGACACATCGAAGGGAGCGAAGAATGCTGAAGCTGATGGCTCGGGCGACAAGCCTGCTGCTCGCGACGGGGCTCACGGCCCTGGCTCAGCCGGCCCCGCAGCAGGAGAGCTGGCCCTCCAGAAGCGTCTCGGTCGTCGTGCCGTTCGCGGCGGGTGGGACCACCGACATGTTCGGCCGCCTGTTCGGCCAGGGCATGCAGGAGAAGTACAAGGTGCCGTTCGTGGTGGAGAACAAGGCCGGGGCGGGCGGGACGCTCGGCGCCGCCTGGGTCGCCCGCGCCAAGCCCGACGGCTACACGCTGCTGGTCGGCACCGCCAGCACCCAGGCGATCGCGCCGTTCGTCTACAAGGATCCGCGCTACGACGCCGACAAGGACTTCGTCGCGATCAGCCTGTTCGCCAAGGTGCCGAACCTGCTGACCGTCACGCCCAAGCTGCCGGTCAAGACGGTGGGCGAGCTGATCGCCTACGCCAAGTCGCGGCCCGAGCCGCTGGTCTACGGATCGTCCGGCGTCGGCAGCGCGACCCATCTGCCGGCCGAGCTGTTCCAGATGATGGCCGGGATCAAGCTCGTCCACGTCCCCTACAAGAGCTCGAACGACGTCGCCGCGGCGCTGGCCGGCGGGCATGTCGATCTCGCCTTCGACAACATCACCTTCGCCTGGCCGCTGGCGAAGTCAGGCACGGTGCGGGCCATCGCCGTCACCAGCACGGAGCGCAGCCCGACCGCGCCCGACCTGCCGACCATCGCCGAGACGCTGCCGGGCTTCGACGCGCCGTCCTGGCACGGCCTGTTCGCGCCCGCCGGCACGCCGCCCGCCGTGGTCGAGCAGATCGCCGCCGAGATCAAGCGCATCTACGGCACCCCCGAGATGGCCGCCAAGCTGATGGAAATCGGCGCCGTCGCCGCGCCGATCACGCCGGCCGAGTTCGCGACGTTTGCGGCGGCCGAGCGGATTCGCTATCGGGACATCGTCGCCAAGGCCGGGCTGCAACCCCACTAGTCCGGCTTCGACCAGCCGAAGAACAACCGGCGGGCGCGCCGCGCTGCGGGCGCCCCGAAAAACGTCGCCACGGACGAGCGCCGGCTCCCCACGCGGACCGAGAAGGAGATCAGAACAATGACCAAGGGTTTGCGGAAGGGCCTCACGAGCTACGGGGATGCCGGCTTCTCGCTGTTCCTGCGCAAGGCCTTCATCAAGGCGATGGGCTACTCGGACGACGCGCTGGAGCGGCCGATCGTCGGCATCACCAACACGGGCAGCGACTACAATCCCTGCCACGGCAACATGCCGGCTCTGATCGAGGCGGCGAAGCGCGGCGTCATGCTCGCCGGCGCCATGCCGATGGTGTTCCCGACCATCTCGATCCACGAGAGCTTCGCACACCCCACCTCGATGTTCCTGCGCAACCTGATGGCGATGGACACCGAGGAGATGATCCGGGCGCAGCCGATGGACGCCGTCATCGTCATCGGCGGCTGCGACAAGACGCTGCCGGCCCAGATCATGGCGGCGGCGAGCGTCGATCTCCCGACCGTGGTCGTGCCGGTCGGCCCGATGGTGGTCGGTCATCACAAAGGTGAGGTGCTGGGGGCCTGCACGGATTGCCGGCGGCTGTGGAGCGCCCATCGGGCGGGCGACATCGACGAGCAGGAGATCGGCGAGGTCGAAGGCCGGCTCGCACCCTCCGTCGGCACCTGCATGGTGATGGGCACGGCCTCCACGATCGCCTGCATGACCGAGGCGCTCGGCCTGTCGCTGCCGATGAGCGCGACGGTGCCGGCCCCGCACGCCGAGCGCGTGCGCATCGCCGAGGCGAGCGGCCGGCGCGCCGCCGAGATGGCGGTGTCGGGCGGGCCGCGGCCTAGCGAGATCCTGACGCCGGCCGCCTTCCGCAACGCCCAGGTGGTGCTCCAGGCGATCGGCGGCTCGACCAACGGCATCGTGCATCTCACCGCCATCGCCAACCGCACCGAGCACAAGATCGACCTGGAGACGTTCGACACGATCGGTCGCGACGTCCCGGTGCTGGTCGACCTCAAGCCGTCCGGCGACCACTACATGGAGCATTTCCACCACGCCGGCGGCATGCCCAAGCTGCTGCAGCAGCTCGGCCCGCTGATCGACCTCGACGCGCCGACGGTCGCGGGCGGCACGCTGCGCGACGTCGTCGCGGCGGCCGAGGAGGTGCCGGGACAGAAGGTGATCCGCTCGGCCAAGAACCCGATCAAGCCGATCGGCGCCGTCGCGGTGCTACGCGGAAATCTCGCGCCGCGCGGCGCCGTCATCAAGCACTCGGCCGCGACGCCGTCGCTCCTCCAGCACACCGGCCGGGCCGTCGTGTTCGAGTCGACGGCCGACATGGCGGCCCGCATCGACGATCCCGATCTCGACGTGCGCGCCGACGACGTGCTGGTGCTCCGCAACACCGGCCCGAAGGGCGCGCCCGGCATGCCGGAGGCGGGCTATCTGCCGATTCCGAAGAAGCTCGGCCGCCAGGGCGTCAAGGATATGGTCCGCATCTCCGATGCGCGCATGAGCGGAACGGCGTTCGGCACCATCGTGCTGCACATCACGCCGGAGTCGGCCGACGGCGGCCCGCTGGCGCTGGTGCAGAGCGGCGACATGATCCGGCTGGACGTCGCCGGCCGTCGCATCGACGTGCTGGTCGACGACGCCGAGCTGGAGCGCCGACGCGCGGCGACGGGGGCGCCGCAGGAGCCGGCCTGGGCCGAGCGCGGCTATGCGCGGCTGTACTGGACTTCGGTGCTGCAGGCCGACGAGGGATGCGACTTCGACTTCATGCGTCGCAAGCCGGACGAGGCGTGAGGTACGCGTGCGGATTGTGTCCGGACGTTCCGCCGACCTGCCGACCCGAGCCATCGTCGGTTCGGGTTAGAGGCCACTACGTATACAAGCCTTTTCAATTCTTGTGTTAGGTGCGGACGGCACTCTTCGCCGACCGGGCGAAGGGCGCCGGATGGGCGGCCGTCCCGTGGGGCCGTCCGTCGCCCGCCTTCCGATGTTTTTTGCTCCCAATGGATTGACCACGATCGACGGACCGAGGTCCAGCCGTCGACGTGCCTTGCCGTCAGTGTGGGTCGATGGGGTCGTTCGAAGATCCGGTCATGGCCGCGATCGAGGCGCATCGTGCGTCGCACGCGCGCTATCGGGACGCGCTGTCCGCTGCCGAGACCGCGCCGGGCGCAGCGTCCCGGTCCGAGCTGGACCGGCTGCACGCCGCTGTCGACGCGGCGGCCTGGGCCCTCCTCGAGGTCCGGCCGGTCAGCCCGGAGGGCCTGATGGCGCTCGCCACCTATGCGGGTGACGTCGTGGCGGCGGGGAACGAGTGGCCGGCGGGCTGGGATCAGCGCTTCTACGCCGTCATCGTCCGTTGGCCCGACGACTGAGGCTCCAGCCCGGCTTCAACGACTGGCAATTGCTGGTAAATTCGGCAGCTCCCGGCATCAGGGTTCGCCCGCCCGATCGGATGACACGACACCGTGCTATAACCACGGAATCGTAGGCCATTGCCGATTGTGACGTGTCCGCCGTCCTGGATGGCCGACCGATATCAGGAGCTCGGTTATTTCATGTATCCGTCCGTCAACGAGGGTGAATCCCAGTCCGAACCAAGCCGCGACGTTCGCACCGGCCTGGATCCCGGCAACCTCTCCCAAGCCGTTTGCGACTACCTCTACTACTTTCAGGGCCGCCACCCGGCGACGGCCTCCCGGAACGATTTCTATCTCTCCACCGCCTATGCGGTGCGCGACCGGCTGTTCCAGCGCGGCGTCCAGTCGCTCGACGCCCTCCTGCATCGGCCCGAGGGTCGGACCGTCGCCTATCTCTCGGCCGAGTTCCTGATGGGGCCGCAGCTCGCCGCCAACCTGGTCAATCTCGGCATCTACGACGCCATGCGCGAGGCGCTGTGGCGGATGGACGTCCGGCTCGAGGACCTGATCGAGCACGAGGTCGAGCCGGGGCTTGGCAATGGCGGCCTCGGGCGGCTCGCCGCCTGCTACCTGGATTCGCTCGCGACCCTCGAGATTCCCGCGATCGGCTACGGGATCCGCTACGAGTTCGGCATCTTCAGCCAGCAGATCCGCGAGGGCTGGCAGGTCGAGCTCACCGACAAGTGGCTCCATCTCGGCTATCCGTGGGAGCTGGCGCGGCCCGAGCGTGCCGTCTCGGTCCGGTACGGGGGGTATACCGAGCCCTACACGGACGAGCAGGGGCGATACCGGGTCCGCTGGATCCCGGCCGAGATCGTGAAGGGCGTGCCGCACGACACCCCGATCCTGGGCTACCGGGTGAAGACCTGCAATCTGCTCCGCCTGTGGCGCGCCGAGGCGGTGCACAGCTTCGACCTCGCGGCCTTCAACGTCGGTGACTATTCGCGCGCCGTCGAGGAGCAGGTCACCACCGAGACCATCTCCAAGGTCCTGTATCCGAACGACGCGTCGCCCCAGGGCAAGGCCTTGCGGCTGAAGCAGCAGTACTTCTTCGTCGCCTGCGCGATCGAGGACATGCTGCGGGCGCATCTGCGCTTCGGCGGCCGGCCCGAGACCTTCCACAAGCGCTGGGCCGCCCAGCTCAACGACACGCATCCGGCGGTCGCGGTGCCGGAGCTGATGCGGCTGCTGCTCGACGACCACGGCCTCGAATGGGACGACGCCTGGGACGTCACCCAGAAGACGTTCGGCTACACCAACCACACCTTGCTGCCCGAGGCGCTGGAGACCTGGCCGATCGACCTGTTCGGGGCGCTGCTGCCGCGCCATCTCGAGATCGTGTTCGAGATCAACCGCCGCCTGTGCGACGGGATCCGCCGTGTCTATCCGGGCGACGAGGACCGGGTGCGCCGCATGTCGCTGGTCGAGGAGCAGGGGCGGCGCTCGCTGCGCATGGCCAATCTCGCCTGCGTCGGCAGCCACGCCATCAACGGCGTCGCCGCGCTCCACACCGAGCTGCTGAAGAGCCAGGTCCTGTCGGACTGGGTGGCGATGTCCCCGGAGCGGTTCTGCAACGTGACGAACGGCGTAACGCCGCGCCGCTTCGTGCTCGCCAGCAATCCGGCGCTGTCGCGGCTGGTGACCGAGACCATCGGGGATCATTGGCCGGCCAGGCTCGAAGCCCTGCGCGGGCTGGAGCCGCATGCCGAGGATCCCGCCTTCCGGAAGCGCTGGCGCGACGTGAAGCGCGAGAACAAGCAGCAGCTCGCCGCGGTGATCAAGGAGCGCACCGGCATCTCGGTGGATCCGGAGTCGCTGTTCGACATCCAGGTCAAGCGCATCCACGAGTACAAGCGCCAGCACCTCAACGTGCTGCACATCCTCACGCTCTACCGGCGCCTGAAGGAGAACCCGGGCCTCGACATGGTGCCGCGCACCTTCGTGTTCGGCGGCAAGGCGGCGCCGGGCTATCACGTCGCCAAGCTGATCATCAAGCTGATCACGGCGACCGGCGATCTCGTCAACGACGACCCCGACGTCCGGGGGCGGCTCAAGGTCGTGTTCTTCCCCAACTTCAGCGTCAAGGCCGGGCAGGCGATCTATCCGGCCGCCGACGTCTCCGAGCAGATCTCGACCGCCGGCCAGGAGGCGAGCGGCACCGGCAACATGAAGTTCTCGCTCAACGGCGCGCTCACCATCGGCACGCTCGACGGCGCCAATATCGAGATCCGCGAGGAGGTCGGGCCGGAGAACTTCTTCCTGTTCGGGCTCACGGCCGACGAGGTGCGCGCCGCGAAAGCCTCCGGCTACAATCCGCGCGCCGTCTACGAGCAGAACCAGGAGCTGCGTGCCGTCGTCGACCTGATCGGCTCCGGCGGGCTGGGCGGCGATCCCGGCCTGTTCCGCTCGGTGCTGGACGGGCTCTTGTGGCACGATCCGTTCATGGTGCTGGCCGACTACCAGGCCTATGTCGATTGCCAGGAACGCGTCGCCGCGCTGTGGCGCGACCCGGAGGCCTGGGCCCGGATGTCGATCCTCAACGTCGCCCGAATGGGCAAGTTCTCGTCCGATCGCTCGATCCGCGACTACTGCGAGCGGGTCTGGCATGTCGGGCCGCTCGGTGCCCCGACGGAGGGGGCCCCCTGATGATCACGACTCTCGGCCCTTGCAAGCATCTGTCGCCGCGCTCCGGCTTCGTCTCCGACGACGAGAAGATTCCGGCCAATATCGTCCGCGCTCCGGATCGCCCGGACGACCCCGGACCGCTGTTCGAGCTCGCCGGGCCGCGCGAGCATCTCTATTTCGATCCGCCGCGGGTGCGCGCCGGCATCGTCACCTGCGGCGGCCTGTGCCCCGGCCTCAACAACGTGATCCGCTCGCTGGTGCGTGAGCTGCACGGCGGATACGAGGTCCGCGAGGTGATCGGCTTCCGCATGGGCTACGGCGGCCTCGATCCGCGCAATCACCACGAGCCCATGGTGCTGGTCCATTCCAGCGTCGACGACATCCACCAGCAGGGCGGCACGATCCTCGGCACGTCGCGCGGGCCGGTGGACATCGACGCCGCGGTCGAGAACCTGATCCGGCGCAAGATCGACATGCTGTTCTGCATCGGCGGCGACGGCACGCAGCGCGGCGCCTATGCACTCTACGAGGCGTGCAAGGCGCGCGGCCACGCGCTCGCCGTGGTCGGCGTGCCGAAGACGATCGACAACGACGTTCTCTATGTCGACCGCACCTTCGGCTACCTGACCGCGCTCGAGGAGGCCCGCCACGTCATCGACGCCGCCCACAACGAGGCGCGCAGCGTCGTGAACGGGGTGGCGCTGGTCAAGCTGATGGGCCGGCATGCGGGCTTCATCGCGGCCGGCGCCACCATCGCCAGCCAGGACGTGAACTTCACGCTCGTGCCTGAGGTGCCGTTCCGGCTGGACGGGAAGGGCGGCTTCGTCGCCGCGCTGACCGCGCGGGTGCGTGACCGGGGCCACGCCGTCGTGGTGGTGGCCGAAGGGGCGGGACAGGATCTCTTCCCGGCCGAGCCGCGCGCCACCGACGCCTCCGGCAACGTCAAGCTCAAGGACATCGGCCCGTTCCTGGCCAAGGCGATCGCCGAAGGCTTCGCGGCCGAGAACCTGCCGCTGACCTTGCGGTATTTCGACCCCGGCTACCAGATCCGCAGCACGCCGGCGAATTGCGAGGACGCGGTGCTGTGCGACATGTTCGCCCGTCAGGCCGTGCATGCCGCCATGGCGGGCAAGACCGGCATGGTGGTGGGGCTGCTGCACGGCACCTTCATCCACGTTCCCACCTCGCTGATCCTCTCCGGGGCGAAGCAGCTCGACACCGATGGCCTGTTCTGGCACTCGGTGCTGGCCGCCAACCAGCAGCCGGACCGGTTCGGGTGAGGAGCGGCGGGTAGCGGGCTGGCGCGCCCCGACCCGGATCCGCTATATGGCAGTTGCCGGCGCGGCGGCGTGAGGTGCCATGCTGCCTCACCGCCGGCCCGAGGCCCCGTAGCTCAGTCGGATAGAGCAGCAGCCTTCTAAGCGTGCGGCCCGCCAATGGTTTCTAGGCGCATTCCGACATTTACCCGGTTCGTTCCCGTATTGAAGCGATTGATGAATTTCATTCTGTTGGAATGAGCCGGACGTAATCATCACTTGCCTCCCATGAGCTGGTCGAACGAGAGCTGCCCAGGTTCCTGGTCGTGCTCGGCGGCCACCGGGCGGAGAGCGCGGCGCTTGCGAGTCCCCGCAATGATCTGGCGCTGGGTCTTCTTGACGTAGCGGGGCAGCACGGCCTTGGTCTGGCGGGAGAGGGCGCGAATCTGCGTGTCGGTCAGGTCAGCGTCGCCCAGCTCCGTCAATCCCCCGTGCCTGAACGACGTGAAGCTGAGATCGTCCGCGAGCTCGGCCCCGAGGAGGACAGCCTTGCTCTTCTTCCGCACCAGATCGAGGCCGCCCTTCGGCGTCGCCCAAGGCAGCGGAGTCCGGCGGCTGCGGTCGCACCAGTCGCGCACGAAAAAGGGGCCCTGACCGATGCGGTCGCGCTTTAGTGCGTCCATGCGCATCATCAGCTCGGGGAACAACGAGGCGCCCGCCTCGTCGAACAGCGGCACCCAAACCTCCTCGCCCGTCTTCGGGTGGACGATGAGCACCTCGTCCGGGTGGTCCTTCGGCCGATAGTGATCGAGGCGGAACGCCGTGAAGATGTGCTCCTCCCGCTGCAACCACTCCCACGTCACCATGAGCGCGGTGGCGAGAGAGGGAAGACCGGTGGCGTCGGCCTGCGCGACAGCTGCCTGTAGGTCCTCGTATGATGCGGTCGGTGTCGGCCGCCTGACCTCACGCAGCTCCATTTTCGCGAAGGGATTAGTAGCGGGCACGAGATCGGATCGCTTGCGGCGGACGACGTTCCATGCGCGACGACACGACTTCATCGCATGGTTGATCGTCGTGCGGCGCTCTCGGTGCTCTGCCGCGCCGGGCAGCGGCTCCTCGCCAGCTCGTCGGGGCCCGCCTGCGCGCTTACCGCCCGTAACGAGCAGCTTTGCGTACAGAGGATCGACAACCGTCGTGTCGATCTGTGTCAGCCGCACGGTGCCCAGCCGCCGGCCGTCCTTCAACGCGTAATTGCCAACCAGCGCGAATCCGCGTTCGTGCAGAGCCTTGGTCTTTCGGTCGAGCGCTCCAAACTTGTCACTTTGGCGGTAGGCGGCGAACAGCCAGTCGAGTGTGCCCTCGGTGACGGCGGCAGGCGCAAGATCGATATCTCCGCGGGTCCTCCAATTGTGGAACAGCGGCAGCAAGACACGTTCCACCCGCTGAACGGCGGCATCGTAGTCGGTCCCGAGTGCCTCCGCCCCCACAGGGCACGGGCCGCGGTCATCGCCTGCAGGTGGCACCACCGCCCAGCCCGGCGGCTCGAAGTAGTAGCCCCACTTTCCGCCAGCGAGCGGCTTTCGGCGAGTGTAGGAGGGCAGGGGCTGCACGGTGCGAATCCGGTGCTTCATATGAGGCTCCCGATGGACTCCCGGGGGATGTCGACATCGGACGAAATCTCGTGGCGGTTTGCAACGTGGCGTCGAAGCGACTCGAGCGCCCATACATTTTCGCGTCGCCCGTCCCTGAGGCGGCTGGCGGTCGGGCGCGGCGCTTCGCCCCGAGATACGGCGGCGTAGAGCTGCCCCGTCGTCTCGTAGTCCAGGTAAGCCGCGGCCTGATCCGCACGCATCTCGGCGGACCAAGCGCCGTGCGGCGGATGTCGCGCCGGGCGCGACCTGGGGGAATAGTCTGGGCGCGAAGCCGCCACCGCAGCTACCTTTCAGAACGGCCGGTCGTCGTCGCTCTTGACGGCGCAGGCGTCGACACCGTCGAGCACCTCGTCTGCGTCATCGGCGTCGGCGGCCTGCGGCTGCGGCGGTGCGATCCGTTTCGCATAGGGGGAGACGTGGCGCCGATTCGCCGACATGACGGTCTCCTCGTCGGTGAGCGTGTAGGAGAAGATCGCGCCGCCGCCGTAGTAGTGCGTCGTCCAGGTGACGTGCAACGGCACGTCGGACGCCGGTTCCGGCACGTCGACCCGGAGCATCTTGGCGCCGAAGCGCTCCTCCTCGGCACACCGTCCGAAGTGCCGTCGATGACCGAAAACCTCGACACAGGCCCACTGGAATCCGAGCGGCAGCAGCGGCTCCGGGGGCGAGGGTTCGGGGGTGGCCTGGGCAAGGCCCTCGGCTGCCGCCTCGGCAGGCGCCACAGTCGACGTGGCGTGGTCACGCTCGATCGCGCGGTCCACAGCCGCATCGTAAAATGCTGCGATCTCGTGCTCCGTGAAGCCCGCGACTCGCAGCCGCTCTTCGAAGGAGGGGCGGAGCACACTCCCCTGGGGGTTTTCCATCATCACGGCCGCGCGCTCTCTGAGAATCACGCTCGCCATGCTGTTGATCATCAGCGCGTGTATCTGCTCGGCAGAAACGGTGACGGTGATTTCAGGTGTGGCTCGGGCGGCGACCTCAGACATCGGCATGCTCCTTTTCGGCCGGTGAGGCGTCCTCGATCGCCGGCTCCGGCTGCCCGGCGAGCTCGATCAGCGCCTCGACGATGGTGAGGCTGGGCGCAACCTCGTCGCGATGGTGGCAGGCGCGCTTTCGCGCGGCCTTGGCGTCGAGGGCGCGCGCGAAGATCTGCGCCGCATCCACCCAGGTCGGGGCCGCGGCGCCTTCGATCTGCACCCGGTGCTTCCAGCGACCGCGCTGGTCCTGGCGCTTGCGCCCGAGGTCGCGGGC
>NZ_NPEX01001038.1 GCF_003258865.1 Rhodoplanes roseus
CGTGCTCTCGTCGCCGGCGAGATCGTGTCCATTTCGGACGATGTCGAAGTCGGGCGTCGTGTCGAGGCGGGCGACACGCTCGTCACGCTCGACGACTTTCCCTATCGCGGCGCACTCACCGAAGCGCGCGCCAATCTGCGCGAGGCGGAAGCGACGCTCACCGAACGCCAGGCGAGCGTGCGGGCCGAAGAGATCGCCGTTTCGCGTGCGCAAGTACAGCTGGAGCTCGCCCG
>NZ_NPEX01001039.1 GCF_003258865.1 Rhodoplanes roseus
CTCGCCCTCGCCGTGCTTGGCGAGACCGTGGGTCAGACGCTGCAGGAGGGAACGCGGACGGCGCTCTTCTTCCTCATTGGCAGCACCCCGGCTGGCGTGGATCTGCCGCTGTGCGATGGCCGGAAAATCCTCCACCTTCGGCATCCGCGGCTGCACGCTCTCCGGCCGCTCCGCAGCCTGCGGAACGAAAGCCTCCTGGCGGCGCACCGGGGCCTCGCGCGTCGCCATCTCGT
>NZ_NPEX01001040.1 GCF_003258865.1 Rhodoplanes roseus
CTACACCGGGCGCCGTCACGGGCGGGGTGCCCTGGGCGGCCGGAGGCAGGCCGGGCGGCAGGCCGGGGCGACCGGGTCCACCGGGAGGCGGAGCGGCTACACCGGGCGCCGTCACGGGCGGGGTGCCCTGGGCGGCCGGAGGCAGGCCGGGACGAGGCAGTCCGCCGGGCACCGGAGGCGGTGCGGCGACATTCGGCCTGGCCGGCGGGGTGCCCTGGGCGGCCGGGGGAAGG
>NZ_NPEX01000104.1:0-18693 GCF_003258865.1 Rhodoplanes roseus
GCGCACCCGACTCGCTCCTCATCCTGAGGCCGCCCGGCGAAGCCGGGCCTCGAAGGATGTGGCCCCGGCAATGGCGGTGAAGGCCATCGGGGCGACGGCTGCCCTGCGTCGGGCCTATTGCCCGGCGGCTTTCGTCAGGATGCCGGCCATGAAGGCGGCGGGGGGGTGGCCGGCGGTCTCGGCCTGGCGGCGCAGCGTCTCGAAGACGGCGGGGGGCAGCGGGACGTCGGCGATGATGGCGGAGCCCTGCGGCAGCTGCGCGGCGCCGATCCGGCGATAGAGGGCGCGCTCGAACTGGCGCATCAGCCGCCATTTCTCGGCCGGCGCGACGCCCGTCTTGCCGGCGACCACCGGGCAATAGGCGGCGATCAGCATGTCGCCGATCATGTCGTCGGAGGGCGGCGGCACCTGGTCTTTCAGCTTGGCGACCAGGCCGCCGATCTCGTCGCCGAGATCGACGGCGTTGCCCGAGGTCATCCGGGCGATCTGGCGGTCGCCGAGGGTCAGCGCCGGAACGCCGCCGGGGCCGACCTCCGGGCAGTCGAGCCCGGCCGCACGGGCCGGCGAGGCACCGACAGCCAGGGCGGCGAGACAGGCGCCGAGCAGCGCCGCCCGCAGGCGACGGACATTTTGGGCGACCGCGGCGCCCGGCGCGCACGGCGACACTCGTTCGATGCTGCGGACAATCACGGGCGACCTCCTGCGTTGCCGTGCAGCGGCGCTGCCCGGCCGGCTGAACATCTGGTCTCCACCGACCTGGCAGAGCCTAGCAGGGCCCCCCGAGCCCCACCAGGGTGCCGCCCTCGCCCGCCCGTCGCCGCCCCACGCTGGCCGGCGGCGCCGGCGCCTGCCGCCACCGTGGCCACCCCCGCCGCCGGGCGAATTCCGGCCGGCGCCAGCGGCGCCGTGGCGGCGACACAAACGCGCTATAGCGAGGCACCTCCGCGCGGGAACTCACGCGCTGTGGCGGCCAGCGATGCGGACGCCCATCGCGCCAGAACACCGGATCCTCCTCATGACCCTCTCCTCGCCCGGGCCCCGGTCCGACGCCGTCACGTCAGCGACACCGGTTCCGCTCGGCGCCGTGTCGGGGGCGCCGCTCGCGCTGCTGCGGCTCGAAGGCATCGCGGTCTTTGCGGCGGCGCTCGTCGCCTATCACATGCTCGGCGCCGCGTGGTGGCTGTTCGGCGTGCTGATCCTGGCGCCGGACCTGTCGATGCTCGGCTATATGGCGGGACCGCGGGCCGGGGCGTTGGCCTACAATCTCGCCCACACCTACGCGGCGGCGGCTTTGCTCGGCCTCGCCGGCGTGCTGCTGGGGAGTCCGGCCGTACTGGCCGTCGCCACGATCTGGACGGCCCATATCGGTCTCGACCGCGCGCTGGGCTATGGCCTCAAATATCCGACCGGCTTTCCCGACACCCATCTCGGCCGCCTCGGGCGGAGCGGACCGGCCTGATCACGTCGCCGGCGCGCCGAGCCGGGAGGCGCGGACGTCGGTGTAGATGTCCGGAAACCCGTCCCGGATGGTGCCGGCGAGTTCTTCGTTGAACACCTGCAGGGCCGTCACGGCGTGGCTGCGCGGCGTCTTGTGGGTGACCAGGTAGAACACCCGCTCGGGCGGCGCCGGATCGATCTGGAACACCTCGAAGCGCCCGGTGTCGAGCATCGACTGGGCGATGCCGCGCGGCACCACGGCCCACTGCTCCGGATGCTCGATGACGGTGAACAGCATCAGCGGATTGTCGACCGCGGCCCACGGCTTCTTGCCCGAGTGGAACCAGTATTCGTGCCAGGTCAGGTAGCTGGCGCCCCACGGCACGAAGATGCAGTGCTCGGGATCGAGGGCGCGCACGTCGACCTTGCGGGGGCCGCCCTGGGCGAGGCGTACGCCGATCAGCGGCACCGAGAAGCACGGCGCCACCGCGACATTGGGGGCCGCCTGCTCGATCAGCGAGAAGCCCACGTCGATCGTGCGCTTCTCGATCTCGTCGTACATCTCCTGGGAGTGCAGCGAGATGGTGCGGTAGCCGAGCCGCGGCGAGCGGTTCCACAGGCGGCGACACAGCTCGGGAATGAAGGTCATGTTGGCACTTGACACGGTGCCGATGACGATGTGCCGGCGCGGCTGCGCCCAGCTCACCTCGTGGGCCTCGCGCAGCAGATCCTGCCAGCGTTCGGCGATCGGCAGGAACGCCTCGCCTTGCGGCGTCAGCTCCACCTTCTTCAGCCCCTTGCCCCGCTCCAGCAGCGGATATCCGAGCCGCTCCTCCAGCATCTGCAGCCGTTTGCTGACCGTGGACTGCGAGCAATGCGCCACCTCGGCGGCGCGCGACAGCGTCCGGTGGCGCGCCACCTGAAGGAAGATCTCGATGTCCTGGGACTGCACGGACGACGCTCCGCTCTAATATTCTAGGGCGCGATTTATATCATTCCAAATAATCGCTTTTTCGATATTCGCATGCATGGCATGGCTGTCGACGACCCCCGGGAAGACAACCGTCTTTCGCCCTGAACCGACCATGAGACAGGCCCGTTTTCGGCCCGCCGACACACCTCGCGTGGAGGCGCGGGCGGGTCGAAATATGCCTGTATCGAATAATTGCTTCGCCTTCAAGGCGAGCGGCCCCGGCCAGCCGCGCGGGGTGCTCGCCCCGTCGTAACGGAGGAGACCATGCAGGTCGTCGTGACGGAGCCCATCCATTCGGTCCCGCTGGCCCGGCTGCGCGAGGCGGCCGACGTGCTGACCTGGGACGATCCACGGGCCGCGGACTGGTCGTGCGCCGACGCCGTCATCGTGCGGGCCGCCACCGTGACGCGATCGCAGATCGCGGCGGCGCCGAACCTCAAGGTGATCGGCAAGCACGGCATCGGCGTCAACGCCATCGACGTCGAGGCGGCGCGCGAGCGCGGCGTGCAGGTCGTCTACACGCCGACCGCCAACATCAACTCGGTCGCCGAGCTGATCGTCGGCTTCATGCTGGCCCTGGCGCGAAAGCTGCCGGCCAATGCGCAGATGCTGCGCGCCGGCGCCTGCCGCATCGCGCCGCCGGAGCTCACCGGCGCCGAGCTGGGCGGCAAGACGCTCGGCCTGGTGGGGCTCGGCCGCATCGCGCAGCGTACCGCCGACATCTGCCGGCACGGCTTCGGCATGGCGGTCGCCGGCTTCGATCCCTTCGTGCCGCCGGAGCGCTTCGCGGCGCTCGGCTTCGTCCACCACGCGACCCTGGACTCGCTGCTCGCGTCCGCCGACGTGATCAGCGTCAGCGTGCCCTACACGCCGGAGACCCGCGGTCTGATCGGGGCGGCCGAGCTCGCCCGCGTGCGGCCCGGCGCCATCCTGGTCAACACGGCGCGCGGCGGCGTCGTCGACGAGGCGGCGCTCGCCGAGGCCCTGCGCCACGGCCCGCTGGCGGCGGCCGCCTGCGACGTCTTCGAGACGGAGCCGCCCGGCCCCGACCACCCGCTCCTCGCGCTGCCCAACTTCATGGCCTCGCTGCATGTCGGCGCGTCGACCGACGAGGCGCTGCTGCGCGTCGGCACCATCGTGGTCGACGACGTGCTGGCGGTGCTGCGCGGCGACAAGCCGGAATTCCCCTACGCGTGACCGCCGGCGGCACGCGCCACCCCATCCCTGATCCAACCGACCGCGGAGCAACACCCGTGTCCTCACCAGGCAACCGAATCTACACGAAGCTCGAGCGGCCCCCGCAGGGGCTGGTCGACGCCTTCCGGGGCCAGGCGACGCCCAACATCGCCGACAACATGTCGCGCATGTTCTGCGCCTGCAGCGCCATCGCGCCGCTCTCGCCCGACATGACGCTGTGCGGCCCGGCCTTCACCGTGAAGGTGAACCCCGGCGACAACCTGTTCATCCACAAGGCGCTCGATCTCGCCCAGCCGGGCGACATCGTGGTGGTCGACGGCCAGGGCGACCTCACCAACGCGCTGGTCGGCGAGATCATGGTGCGCTACGCCGCCTCGCGCGGCATCGGCGGCCTGGTGCTCGACGGCACCATGCGGGACTACGACGGCATCGCCGCCTTCGGCCGGCTGCCGGTGTTCTCGCGCGGCTACACGCCGATGGGGCCGTACAAGAACGGCTGCGGCGAGATCAACACCGTGATCACCTGCGGTGGCGCCGTGGTGCGGCCCGGCGACATCGTGGTGGGCGACGCCGACGGCGTCGTCTTCGTCCCGGCGAAGGACGCCGAGACCGTGCTGACGGCGTCGCGCGCCATGGCGGCGAACGAGAAGAAGATCTTCGCCGAGATCGAGGCCGGCCGCTACGACCGCGGCTGGGTCGACGCCAAGCTGCGCCAGATGGGCACCGAGATCATCGCCGACGCCTATCGGTTCTGACCAGCCTTTCGACGGGCCGCGGTCTCCGCATATCTCGTCCGCGGAGATCGCGCGGCACGGTACGGTCGCTCAGTCCAAGGTCAATCATCATGGAACACGCCGTCACCTTCACGACCGCCATCGACTCCGACGACGCCAAGGCCCGCCACGTCCGCGAGGCCAAGAAGGCGACCGTCGCCGCCTCGTTCGGGACGTTCCTCGAATATTACGACTTCAGCTGCTACGGCTACGTCGCGGCCATGCTGGCGTCGAGCTTCTTCCCCGGCGACGACCCCACCGCGTCGCTGCTCTCGACGCTGGCCGTGTTCGGCAGCGCCTTCATCGTCCGCCCGCTCGGCGGCATCGTGTTCGGCGGCATCGGCGACCGCTTCGGCCGCAAGGCCGCGCTGCTGGCGACCGTGCTGCTGATGGGCTTCTCCAGCACGGCGATCGGCCTCCTGCCGACCTACGCCTCGATCGGCGTCGCCGCGCCGGCGCTGCTGATCACGCTGCGGCTGCTGCAGGGCCTCTCGGCCGGCGGCGAGATCGGCGGCGCCGCCTCCTATGTGCGCGAATGGGCGCCGCCGCATCGGCGGGCGCTCTACATCTCGTTCATCCCGGGCATCGCCGTGCTGGGCAAGGCGACGGCGGCCGGCATGGCCGGCATCGCCGCCGCGATGTTCGCCAAGGACGCGCCCGACTGGGCCTGGCGGGTGCCGTTCCTGGCGGCCTTCCCGCTGATGCTGGGCTGCCTGTGGATCCGGCTGAAGATCGAGGACAGCCCGGAGTTCAACAGCCTGCGGACCGCCGGCGGACTCTCCAAGGCGCCGCTGACGGAGCTGTTCAAGGCCTATCCGGCGTCGCTGGTGAAGCTGATGCTGTTCGCGCTGGTGCAGACCGTCGGCACCTATATCGGCACCGTCTACGTGGCCGTGTACCTGAAGGCGGTCCTCAAGATGCCGCAGGCCCAGGTCGGCTTCATCGTGCTGATCGCCATCACCTGCGCGGCCGTGCTGATCCCCGTCTTCGGGATGGTGACGGACCGGTTCGGCGCCAAGAAGGTGCTGGCCGCGTCCTACGGCTTCTACATCGTTCTCAGCTATCCGATGTACGCGCTGATGGGGCCGGAGTCGTTCAATCTCACGGTGTTCGCCCTGGTCGTCACCATGCTGCCCTACACGCTGTGCCAGGCCGGCTCCTACCTGATGTATCCCGAGCTGCTGCCGACCCGCGTGCGCAGCACCGGCGTCTCGTTCGGCCACAGCTTCGGCTCGGTGATCGGCGGCGGCCTGATGCCCTATCTCGCGACTGCCCTGATCGCCTGGTCGGGCGACATCATGATCCCGACCTACATGCTGATGGCGAACGGCGTGCTCGGCCTGATCGTGGTCCTCTCGGTGCGCGACGCCCGCCCCGGGGAGGCGCGCAAGTACCGGTAGAGCGGTTCTCGCTGATATCGCGCCACGCTCCGCTCATTCCCGCGAAAGCGGGAATCCAGAGCGACACGTCGAGTGGCCCCTGGGTCCCCGCTTGCGCGGGGACGAGCGGGTGTCGGGGGCGACTCGTCGCACTGGAAACCACTCTGGACGGCGGACCTGCCAGGCAGGCCCGCCGTTCTGCTGTGCGGGGTTCGGCTCAGTTCAGGTTGATGACGCCGGTCTTGGCGATCTCGGCCCAGCGGGCCGAATCCTTCTTCATGAACTCGGCGAACTCGGCCGGGCTGTTGCCGACCGGGCGGGCGCCCTCGCTCTCCAGGCGCTGCTTGACCAGCGGCGTGTTGATCGCCTCGACGGTCGCCTTGCGCAGCGTCTCGATCGCGTCCTTCGGCGTGCCGGCCGGCACCACGAAGCCGTACCAGGCGGTCGACTCGTAGTCGGGCCAGCCGCTCTCGGCGATGGTCGGCACGTCGGGCAGCACCGCGATGCGCTCCTTCGACGTGACGGCGAGCGGCCTCAGCAGCTTGCCCTCGATCATGCCGAGCACCGAGGGGATGGTCGTCACCATGAACTGGGTCTGGGCGCCGAGCAGATCGTTGAGGGCCGGACCGGCGCCCTTGTAGGGCACGTGCACGGTGTCGACCTTGCCGACCACGTTCAGGAGCACGGTGGCGAGATGGCTCGCCGAGCCGTTGCCGGCCGAGCCGTAGGTGAGCTTGCCCGGATTGGCCTTGGCGTAGGCCATCAGCTGCTTGATGTCGGTGAACTCCGACTTCGGCGGCACCACCACGACCAGCGGCGCCGCGGCGATCAGCGTGATCGGGTCGAAGGCGGTCAGCGGGTTCACCTTGACGGTCTTGAAGATGTGCGGATTGACCGCCATCGGCCCCTGGTTGGCCTGCAGGATCGTGTAGCCGTCGGGCGGCGCCGCGGCGACATTCTGGGTGGCGAGATTGCCGCCGGCGCCGGTGATGTTCTCGACCACGACGGACCAGCCGGTGCGCTCGGTCATCGCCTGGGCGACCACGCGGGCGAGCGCGTCGGTGCCGCCGCCGGCCGCGTAAGGCACCACCAGGCGGATCGGCCGCGACGGGAAGGCTTGGGCGCGCACCAGCGACGGTGCGGCGACGAAGGGGGCGGCGAGCAGGCCGGCGCAGAGCTGTCGGCGGTCCATCATGGCATCTCTCCCGGATGTGTTCGGTTCGTTCGTTCGATCGATTGCGAGGCGACGTCAGGCGGCCAGCACGCCAGCCGGCACCAAGAGGTTTCCTTCGAAGATGCGGCGCGCCGTGCGGATGACGCCGGCCCGCGTGACGGTGCCGTCAGGGGCGAAGGCGAGATCGATGTCGATGCGGCCGCTCGGATGCTCGATGGCCACGGCGCCGCGCCCGCCCTCGCCGGCCGCGGCCAGGTCGAAAGCGACGGTGCCGGGGGTGCGCGACGCGACGGCGACGCACAGGCCGCCCGTGACGGCGTGGCTCTTGTGGCAGCGGTCCGGCACGAAGTAGCGCGACGTGATGGTGCCGCCCTTTCGCGGGGCCGACAGCAGGCCGACCTTGGGGATCACCAGCTTGGAGGTGTCGCCCAGCCCCATGCGGCGACCGGCTTCCACCCGCAGCGCCTGGATGCGGGCCAGGAGCGCCGCGTTCGCGTCCAGCACCTCGGGCGTCTCGTCGCCGGCGATGCCGAGATCGGCGGCGGCCGCCAGCATCATCGGCATGGCGTAGTCGGCGAGCGTGACGCGCACGCCGTCGATGATCTCCGCGGTCTCGCCGCTCGGGAACAGGCCGCGCGTCTTCGAGCCGACCGCGTCCAGGAAGGCGAGCTTGATGGGCGCCGCCGTGCCGGGAACGCCGTCGATGGCGGTGGTGCCGTCGTAGACGACGGTGCCGCCCGGTGTCTGGACGATCGCCTCGATCAGGCCGCGGGTGTTGCGATTGTAGATGCGGACCGTGGTCTCGCCGTCCGCGGCCTTCACCAGGGCGCTCTCGATCGCGAACGGGCCGACGCCGGAGAGCATGTTGCCGCAGTTCGGGCTGGTGTCGACGAAAGCGCGGTCGACCGACACCTGGGCGAACAGATACTCGACGTCGACGCCCTCGCGCTGCGACGGCGCCACGATCGCCACCTTGCTGGTGAGCGCGTGGCCGCCGCCGATGCCGTCGACCTGCAGCGTGTGCGGCGAGCCCATCGCGGCGATCAGCACGCGGTCGCGCGCCTCCGGCTCGGCCGGCAGGTCGGACTCGAGGAAATAGGGCCCGCGCGACGTGCCGCCGCGCATCAGGACACAGGGGATTTTGACGAAGCCGGCAGCCGGACGGGTCATGGTGCTTGGGGGCTCGAGCGGGGGCGAGGGAACGGGGCGTCGGCTCCTTCCTGCCGTCTCGCCCAAAAATTGTAAATTGCAAAGATCGTCGGTATTGATGCGTCATGAACATGAATTTCGAGGCGCTCGATCTGCGGGCGTTTCTGGCGGTGGCCGAGTGCGGCAGCTTCCACGCCGCCGCCGAGGCGCTGCACCTGTCGCAGCCGGCGCTGAGCCGTCGCATCCAGCGGCTGGAGGCGATGGTCGGCGCCGCGCTCCTGGAGCGGACCACGAGGCGCGTCGCCGTCACGGCCTTCGGCCGCGAGCTGATGCCGCGGCTGCAGCGACTTCTGGACGAGCTCGACGCCTCGCTGTTCGGCCTGCGCCAGGTGGGCGGGCGCGACGCCCCCGTCACCCTCGCCTGCGTGCCGACCGCCGCCTTCTACTTCCTGCCCGCCGTGATCGCCCGCTTCGGCGAGCTGTTTCCGGAGGTGCGGTTCCGCATCCTCGACCTCTCGGCCGCGGCCGGGCTCGACTCGGTGGCGCGCGGCGAGGCCGATTTCGGCATCAATTTTCTCGGCGCATCGGACGCCGGCCTCTCCTTCGAGGCGCTCCTGGAGGACCCGTTCGTCCTCGCCTGCCGGCGCGACCACCCGCTCGCCTCGCGCGACAACGTCGACTGGGCCGATCTCGAGCCCTATCGCCTCGTCACGGTCGGCCGCGAGAGCGGCAACCGCATCCTCCTGGAGACGGCGCTGGCCCGCGCCGAGGTGCGCATGCGCTGCTTCTACGAGGTGACGCATCTCTCCACCTCGCTCGGCCTGGTCGAGGCCGGCCTCGGCGTCTCGGTGCTGCCGCGCCTCGCGACGCCGCAGGGCGATCACCCGATCATCGTGACCCGCCCGATCACGCCGCGCGTCACCCGCACCATCGGCATCGTCGCCCGGCGCGGCAAGCCCCTCGCCCCGGTCGCCCAGCGGTTCCGCGACCTGCTGATCGAGACCTGGGCCGATACGGTGCCGCGCGATCCGGCCGCTGCGGCGCGCCGGCCTGAACCTGGGCCGGCCCCCGGCGCACCACCGTCCGACCGGGCTGCCGAGCCCGCCGGCTCGAGATGACCGCGATGCGCGCGCTGCTGCTCCTGCTGACCGCCTGTGCCGCCCTCGCCCTGATCGCCGGCGCGGCGCTCGCCGCCCTCCTCCTCGCCGGCGTTTCGTCACCGGGCCTCGACACCGCGACTCTGGTGGTGCGGCTCGCCGTGTTCCCGGTTCTGCTCGCGCTGCTGATCGTGCACGAGATGCGCCGGCGGCGCACCACGGCAGGCACCCGCGAGGACTGGAGCCGGACCATGGCGGCCGCGCCGACCTGGCTGCGCCTGCTGCGGCACGCCCTCTTCGTCTGGGTGGCGATCGATTTCCTCCGCATGCTGGCCGGGCCTTTCATCGGCAGGCCGGTCGCGCCGGGCGAGACCTGGAGCATCTGGCTGTTCCTGTGGACCGCCTGCCTGACCCTGGCGGTCGTCGCCCTCTTGCGCACACCCGCGACGCCGCGCGTCACGGACCCGGGTTAACGCGGCGGCGCCGCGGCGCTACCTTGCCCTGTCGCCCGTCTCAGCCCGAGGACCCGAACGAACCATGCGGATGCGCAAGCGCAACACGCTCCTGGTTCTCGCCCTGCTATGGTCCGTGCTGTTCTGGGCCGTGATCGACGCCGCCCGCCGCGGCGAGCTCTCCACCGCGGCGACCATCGCCCTGCTGCTGATCCTCCTCGGCGTGACGCCGATCTTTTGGCGGCTGTTCCGGCGGATGCGGGAGCGGCCGTAGCGGCCTCGGCTCCGGAACGAGCGAAACCAGCCCGGCTCTCGGCGGCAACCGCTACTCGGCCGCCCGGCGCACCGCGTAGGCCGCGCGGGCCGCGTCGATCCGGGCCGCGTTGGCGACCACCCATCCGGCGAGGGCCTGCACCGGGTTCAGGAAATCGCGGCCCAGATCCGTCAGGGCGTACTCGACCTGCGGCGGCGTCACCGGCGTGACGGTGCGGGACACGAAGCCGTTCTCCTCCAGCTCGCGCAGCGTCGAGGCCAGAACCTTCTGGCTGATCTCGCCGACCTCGCGGCGTAGCGCGTTGAAGCGCCGCGGCCCCTGCCCCAGCGTGCGCACCACCAGCAGGGTCCACTTGTCGCTGATGCGCGCGAGCATCCGGCTGATGTGCTCGCAGGCGGCGGTGTCGTGATGGTCACCTGGTTTCGCCGAGGTGCCTTCTTGTGGGCTCATAGCGACCTTCCGTAATCTGGTTTCCTCTATAAACCACCGTACACGAGGTTACCATGAACGCTAAGCCGCGGATCGCCGTCGTCGTCGGCACCACCCGCCCCACCCGCTTCGCGGACGTGCCCGCGCAATGGATTCTCGCGCAGGCGCAGGCACGCGGCGACATGGAGGTGGAGCTGGTCGACCTGCGCGACCATCCGCTGCCGTTCTTCGACGAGGTGGCGTCGAATCTGTGGATGCCGAGCCAGAACCCCGAGGCGATCCGCTGGCAGCGGACGGTCGGCGGCTTCGACGGGTACATTTTCGTCGTCGCCGAGTACAACCACTCGATCTCCGGGGTGCTCAAGAACGCGCTCGACCAGGCCTACACGGAGTGGAACCGCAAGCCGTTCACGGCGATCGGCTACGGCGGCACCGGCGCGGCGCGCGCCGTCGAGCACCTGCGGTTGATCGGCGTCGAGCTGCAGATGGTCTCGACCCATGCGGCCGTCCACATCGGCGGGGCCGACTTCATGGCCCTGCATCCGCATTTCGGCAAGCAGCCGATCACGGCGATCGAGGCGAACCTGCTGCCGGCGGCCAGGACCGCGCTCGACGAGCTCGCCTGGTGGGCCAAGGCCACCATGGCGGCGCGGGCCGCCGACGTGGCGGCCGCCGCGTGACGGCATGAGCGGCCTGCGCCTGCTCGGCCGACCTGCGCCCGCCGCACCGGCCGAGCGGGCGCAAGCGTGCCGGCGTTCCGTCCGGGCTTCGCCCGGGCGGCGACCCGGGGCCGTCGCGCCCGTCGGCAGGTCTCACCGGGCCGTGAAGCCGCCGTCGACCGTCAGGACGGTTCCGACCGCGAAGCGGGCCTCGTCCGAGGCGAGATAGAGCACCGCGGCGGCGATCTCCTCGGGGCGGCCGAGCCGGCCGATGGGGAACCAGCCGGCCGCCTCCTGCCGCGACGTCCCGTGTCCGTCGATCCAGCGCACGAACACGTCGTCCGGAATGTCGAAGCCGGCGGTGGCGAGCGCGTTGATGCTGATGTTCTCGGCCGCGACCTGCAGGGCGGCCGATTTGGTCAGCCCGATCACGCCGCCCTTGGTGGCGCCGTAGAGGCCGTTGTCCGGCACGCCCGTGATGCTCGAGGTGATCGACGCCTGGTTGACGATGGCGCCGCCGCCGGTTGTCCGCATCTGCGCCACCTCGTGCTTCATGCAGTAGTAGACGCCCTTGAGATTGGTCGCGATCAGCTGGTCGAAGGCGGCCGACGGCAGGTCGAGGGTCGGCCCGGCGATCTCCTTGGCGGCATTGTTGACGCCGACGTCGAGCCGGCCGTAGGCCGCGACCGTCGCGCCGACGAACGCCTCGACCTCGGCCTCCACCGACACGTCGGCATGGCGATAGAAGCCGGTGCCGCCCGCCGCGGTGACGAGGCGCAGCGTCTCCTCGCCGCCCGCGTCGGCGATGTCGCACAGCGCCAGCCGCGCCCCGCGCGCCGCGAAGGCGAGCGCGCACACCCGCCCGAACCCCTGCGCCGCGCCCGTGATCAGAACCACCTTGCCGTCGAAATCGAACATGCCGCTCCTCCCGCGCACCGCGCCGCCCGGCATCGTAGGGCCGCCGGGGCGCGGGGCGCCATGGTGGGCGGAGACTGGATGCCGTAGCCCGGGTTGAGTGCAACGAAACCCGGGATCCGCGGCACGGCCTCTCCCGGCCGTCGCTGCGCTCCGCCCGGGCTACGAAGAAAGCCGGGCTACGCTTGCCGCGGCCCGGCTTGGCACCGACGGCGGACTTTGCTCCGATCGGAACCCCTCGTTGCGTCAGGACAACGTGATGCCTCTCGCCCTCGCCTACCAGTATCGCCGCTATCTCGATTGCCTGAACGCGCGGCGCTTCGATGCGCTCGACGCCTTCACGCACGATACCGTCGTCTACAACGGCGAGACCAAGACGCGCGCCCAGTATGCCGAGCTGATCGCGCAAGCCTGCGACGCCATCCCGGATCTGCGTTTCGACATCGGCCTTCTGGTGGTCGAGGGCGACCTCGTCGCCTGCCGCCTGGAGTTTCGCTGCACGCCGGAGAAGCCGTTCATGGGTCTGGCGCCCACCGGCCGCCGCGTCGCTTTTTGCGAGCACGTGTTCTACCGGTTCCGCGAAGACAGAATCGCCGAGGTGTGGTCGCTGATCGACCGCGACAGCCTGGCCCGCCAGCTCGCCGGGTGAAACCCTACACGGCGCCGTAGCCCGGGTTGAGTGCAACGAAACCCGGGATCCGCGGCACGGCCCGGACGCGATGCACGCGTCCCGGCCGTCGCACCTTCGCCGCGGCGACGGTTGTCACTCGTACGGCGGATCAGGCGCGAAGTGCCGTCATCCGCCACCGGCCGATCGGCGGAGAAGCCGGCTCGGGTGCGTTGACCACCCCATCCTCCGTCATGGCCGGCGGGCCGGAGGCCGTGACCCGGCCATCCACGCCTTTCTGGACGGCAGCCGCTGATTCGTGGATGGCCGGGACCAGCCCGGCCATGACGAACCGATATGCTCATTTAGGATCGCCGCGGGCCCGGTCGTCGAAGACGAGCCGCACGGCATCACCGGCCGAGGCGGCCGATCCGCTCGCGGGCCTCGGCGTGCGACACCATCCGCGGTGCCGGATCGGCACGACGGCGCCGCACCTCGGCGAATTGCGCGTCGGAGAGCCGCACGTCGTCGCGATGCGCCATGTCATCGATCAGCGCACCCGCCGCCGCGTCCTGCTCGCCCGGCGGCAGCCGCTCGATCTCCTTGATCACCTTCTGCAACAGCTCGCTCATGGACGGAGGATACACGACCGCCCGCCGCCGCGCTTCGCCCAGGCTGCGAAGGAAGTCCGGGCTACGCTTGCTGTGACTCTCGTCTGTCGAAAGTCTGGTAGGGCGGATCAGGCGCGAAGCGCCGTCATCCGCCGACAGGCCGAGCGGCGGAATACGCTGCGCTATTCCGCCCTACAAACTGCGATCCGGGCTACGCTTGCTTGCATCGGAGCACAATCTGGGCTATATTTATTCTGTCATCGGCGTCTCTACCTTTACGATTATCACTAAAGGTATATTGATTAATGATCAATGATTCCACCCCCCCTGACGACCAGCAGGAAGAATATGAAGATCTCGGCGAATCTGGAAAGCGCTATCAAGCAGTCATTAATCAGGCTGACTGGACCGTAGAAACTATTATTCAACAAATTGATAAAGGCAATATCGAACTTAATCCCGATTTTCAGCGACGCGAAGCCTGGAGGTCTGTGCGGAAGAGTCAATATATCGAATCTTTGATAATGAATGTGCCCGTACCTCAAATAGTGCTTGCCGAAAGGAAGGACAAGCGCGGGAAGTTCATTGTAATAGATGGAAAACAGCGACTTCTCGCGCTTCGGCAATTTCATTCCGGAGATGAAGTATTTAAGAAATTTGCTTTGGAAGGACTTTCGATCCGAACAGACTTAAACGGTATTGATTATCTTAGGCTGTCGTCCGATTTTCTGCTAGAGCAGGATCTTAATGCTCTCGAAAATAGCACGATACGCACCGCTGTAATCAGAAATTGGAATGACGAAAATTTTCTCTACACAGTTTTTTTGCGTTTGAACACGGGAAGCGTTCCGCTCTCTCCTCAAGAGTTGCGTCAAGCGCTTATCCCGGGCGAATTTGTTAAATTTGTTGATCGGTACTCCCGTGAGAGCAATGCACTCCACGCCGTAATGGGACTTTCGCGCCCGGACCCTCGGATGCGCGATGCAGAGTTAGTGATACGCTATTTTGCATTTCGGAATTTTCTGGATATTTATACAGGTAATTTAAAGCCACTCCTGGATTACACAGCAAGGCATTTTAATCAAGCCTGGGTCGCCGATCGCAGAAAGATTGATGGGCAGATCACAGATTTTGAGTCGTCGATCGATACGACTGTAAGGATATTCGGCAGCGGAGCATTTAGAAAGTGGAATGGAATAAGATTTGAGCGCCCACTCAACCGTGCAGTTTTCGATGTCATGATGTATTATTTTAATGATCTCAATGTTAGGCTTGCTGCCGAAGACTCTAAAGTAGGCGTCGAGCTTGCCTTTAAATCCCTTTGTGAGAATGAACGATTCCGTTCCTCGATTGAGGGGACAACTAAAACAATTGAATCGATTTATACCAGAATTCGACTTTGGGGCGAAGTTCTGCAGCACTACAATGTGCCTGCAACCTTGCCTCAACTTATTAACAACAAGATTATCCGCGGCGACTAGCCCATGGCCTACTCGGCTAGGTATCGACAACTCGCTTCCCGGATTGAAGGCTTAAGAAAACTATTTTTACCTGTTCGCTTTTCGAACACTGGAACGTACAATGCTGATCAGTTGGATAAAGCGAGAGCTTTCCGCATCCTCACTCACGCGGAATTGGAGCATTATTTTGAGGAGCGAGTTCTAGAAATCGCCGCTCTATCGTTTAATCTGTGGAAGACAAGGTTAAAGCCATGCGCTTCGTTGGCTTGCCTCCTTGCAAACGTTTCGGGTGACAGAACTAGCCTTCCTAAAAAAATTGGCACTAATACCACCGCAATCACCATAGCTGGGAAAGCGTTAGCTCAATTTAATCACACCGTCATTAACAACAACGGAATTCGTATAGCAAACCTATTAGAGTTGCTTTTGCCAATTGGCATCGATGAATCAACCATAGATCCTGTTTGGCTGTCAGTAGTAGATGGCTTTGGAGCAAAGCGTGGACTGGCAGCACATACCGCTGCGGTTACTTACCAGATCGACCCTAAAGATGAGCTGCAAACAGTCAAACAAATAATGAGTGGAGTTCAGGATATCGATTTAGCGTTAAACGCCATTAAAAAGAATATCAGATAACTGGTGTGCCAGCAATGCTGCCCCCCTACACCGCCTGCACCTCGACCACCCCCGGCACGGCCTTGATGGCGCCGGCGATTTGGGGGGAGACTTTGTAGCGGCCTTTGAGCTTCACCTCGATCTCGGCTTCGGGGAGCAGCAGGACGATGGAGACGTCGCCGGCGGCGGTGCCGTCGCCTCGCGAGGGCGGCGCGGCCGGGGTCCCTCCTGCCGGTCGGCTGCGCGACGGCGGAAAGCCGGGAGGGCTGGAGGGAGCGCCCGAGGGCGTGGCCCCTGGGCCGCGGCTTTCGCCGGGGAACGCGGAGGGTTGGGCCTGCGCTCCGGCTCCGTAACCACCGTTGCGGCCACTGTTGCCGTTGCCGGTCCCGGCGCTCGCACCGAAAGAGCCCCCCGCCCCCGCCCCTGCCCGGCCCTCGCCACCGGCCGGCTCCAGGCGCTTGGCGACGGCTTCGATCGGGGCCTCGTCGCGTAAAAAGATGCGCAGGCCGGCCTGCAGCTTGGCGGCGGCTTCGTCGAGCGGCTCGACGGTCTGGATTCGCGCGCGCACCTCCTCGCCTTCGGCGTTGGCGGCGATGAACAGCAGCACGGCCTTTCCGGGCTCCAGGAGGTCGCGGTAGTTCGCCAGGGCCTCGGCGAACAGGATCGCCTCGTAGTGGCCGGACGGATCGGACAGGCCGATGATCCCCATCTTGTTGCCGGTCTTGGTGCGCCGCTCGGTGCGCGACACCACGGTGGCGGCGAGCCGGCCGGCCTGTTGGCCCGCCTTCACGCCGCGGCAGAGATCCTGCCAGGTCTGCAGCCGCAGCTTCTTCAGGAGATGGGCGTAGTCGTCGAGTGGATGGCCGGTGAGGAAGAAGCCGATGGCGTCGTACTCGCGCTGCAGCTTCTCGGCCGGCACCCAGTGCTCGTAGTGGGGAATCTTCAACGGCTCCGGGGTGCCGGGGCCGCCGAAGATGTCGCCCTGGCCGCTCTCGGCCTCGGCGGCGGTGCGCTGCGCCGTGGCCAGCACGGCCTCGACGGCGGCGTGGGCGCGGGCGCGGTCGGGCTCGATGCAGTCGAAGGCGCCGGCGGCGGCGAGGCTCTCCAGCACGCGCTTGTTGACCTGGCGCGGATCGATGCGGTGGGCGAAGTCGGAGAGGTCGCGGAACGGCCGGCCGTCGCGGCCCGCGACGATCGCCTCGACGGCCTGGCGGCCGATGCCCTTGATGGCGGCGAGCGCGTAGAAGATCGTGTCGCCGGCGACGTCGAAGTCGACGCCGGAGCGGTTGACCGAGGGCGGCGCCACCTTGATGCCGAGCCGCTCCACCTCGGAGCGGAAGTCCGAGAGCTTGTCGGTGTTGCCCATGTCGAGCGTCATCGACGCGGCCAAAAACTCGACCGGATAGTTCGCCTTGAGATAGGCCGTCTGGTACGAGACCAGCGCATAGGCGGCGGCGTGGCTCTTGTTGAAGCCGTAGTCGGCGAACTTCGCCAACAGCTCGAAGATGGTCTCGGCCTGCGTCTGCTCGACGCCGCGCTCGGTCGCGCCCTTCACGAACAGGGCGCGCTGCTTGTCCATCTCGGCGCGGATCTTCTTGCCCATGGCGCGGCGCAGCAGGTCGGCGTCGCCGAGCGAGTAGCCGGCCAGGATCTGGGCGATCTGCATCACCTGCTCCTGGTAGATGATGACGCCGAAGGTCTCGCGCAGCACCGGCTCCAGCTTGGGGTGGATGTAGTCCGGCCGCTCCTGCCCGTGCTTTCGGGCGCAGTAGGTCGGGATGTTGGCCATCGGGCCCGGCCGGTAGAGGGCGACGAGGGCGACGATGTCCTCCAGCCGGTCCGGCCGCATGTCGACCAGGGCGCGCCGCATGCCGGCGCTTTCCACCTGGAACACGCCGACCGTCTCGCCGCGGGTCAGCATGTCGTAGGTCTTCTTGTCGTCGAGCGGGATGCTGTCGATCTCGACATGGACGCCGCGGCGCGCCAGGAGCTTGAGCGCGGTGTCGATGGTGGTGAGCGTCTTGAGGCCGAGGAAGTCGAACTTCACCAGGCCGGCCGGCTCCACCCACTTCATGTTGAACTGGGTGACGGGCATGTCGGACTTGGGATCGCGATAGAGCGGCACCAGCTCGGACAGATCCCGGTCGCCGATGACGATGCCGGCCGCGTGCGTCGAGGCGTGGCGGTTGAGCCCCTCGAGCTTCTGGGCGATGGCGAAGGCGCGCCCCACCACGGGCTCCGTGTCGCGCGCCGCCTGCAGCTTGGGCTCGCCCTCGATCGCCTCCTTCAGCGTGACGGGCTTGGCCGGGTTCTGCGGCACCAGCTTGCACAGCTTGTCGACCTGCCCGTAGGGCATCTCCAGCACGCGCCCGACGTCGCGGAGAACGCCGCGCGCCTGAAGCGTGCCGAACGTGATGATCTGGGCGACGTGGTCGCGGCCGTAGCGCTTCTGGACGTAGTCGATCACCTCGCCGCGGCGGTCCTGGCAGAAGTCGATGTCGAAGTCCGGCATCGACACGCGCTCCGGGTTGAGGAAGCGCTCGAACAGCAGGCCGAAGCGGATCGGGTCGAGGTCCGTGATGGTCAGCGCCCAGGCGACCACCGAGCCGGCGCCGGAGCCGCGGCCCGGGCCGACCGGGATGCCGTGGCGCTTGGCCCACTGGATGAAGTCCGACACGATCAGGAAGTAGCCCGGGAACCCCATGCGGGCGATGACCGAGAGCTCGAAGGCGAGCCGCTCGCGATAGTCCTCCTCGGTGTGGCCGGGCGCGACGCCGTGCTTGGCGAGCCGCATCGTGAGGCCCTCCTCGGCGCGCGCCCGCACCGTCGCCTCCTCGTCGAGCGGATCGCCGTTCTCGGTGGTGTAGTGCGGCAGGATCGGCTTTCGGGTGCGCGGGCGATAGCTGCAGCGCTGGGCGATCTCCACGGTCGAGGCCAGCGCCTCGGGCAGATCCGAAAACAGCTTCGCCATCTCGGCGCGGGTCTTGAAGCGGTGCTCGGCGGTGAGGTGGCGGCGCTCCGCCTCGGCCAGCAGCCGGCCCTCGGCGATGCACAGGAGCGCGTCGTGCGCCTCGTAGTCGTCGGCGGCGCCGAAGAACGGCTGGTTGGTGGCGACCAGCGGGACGCCGTTGGCATAGGCGAGGTCGATCAGCGCCGGCTCGGCGGCGCGCTCCGCCTCGGTGCCGTGGCGCTGCAGCTCGATATAGAGCCGGCCGTCGAACAGCCGCATCAGGCTGGCGAGGCGGCTCGCGGCGAGCGGCGGCTGGCCGGCGACGATCGCCTTGTCGAGCGGCCCGTCCGGCCCGCCGGTGAGCGCGATCAGCCCGTCGCTGTGTCCCTCCAGCCAGTCGAGGTCGATGTGCGGCGCCTCGGTCGACGGCGTCTCGAGAAACGCGCGGGAATTGAGCCGCATCAGGTTGCGGTAGCCGTCCTCGCGGGCGGCGAGCAGGACGAGGCGCGGCAGCGTGCGGGCGTGCGGGCCGGCCCGCACCG
>NZ_NPEX01000104.1:18703-19376 GCF_003258865.1 Rhodoplanes roseus
CCCGCACCGCGCCCTGCTCCTGGTCGCCGAACTCGACGGCGAGCGAGATGCCGACGATCGGCTGGATGCCGTAGCCGGCGATCTTCTCGGAGAACTCCAGCGCGCCGAACAGGTTGTCGGTGTCGGTCAGGGCCATGGCGGGCTGCCGGTCGGCCTTGGCCAGGGTGGCGAGCTTGCCGATCGGCAGCGCCCCCTCGAGCAGCGAATAGGCCGAGTGGACGTGCAGATGCACGAAGCCCGGATTTTTCGCGAGCGGCGGCGTCCCCGGCGCTGCGGCGTCGCCCGGGACGGGCGTGGCCGGCGGGAGGGCGGTCGTCAGATCGGGGGTCGCAGCGGTCACGGGCGGCACTCGCAGGCGCGCGGCCCGGAGCCCCGGACCGATCACATGGCCCGCCGGATTCGCCGGGCCCTCCGCCCCCACGATATCCGCGCGACGGCCGTGCGAGTCCAGCACGCCCCGCCACGCATCCCCAGGTGCGCGTCCCGAGAGCGCCCGTCTCCAGCCGCGCGGGGCCGGGCACGGGCTGCGGGCGGGGGCCACGCTCACGCAGAGTGAGGGATCAACCGGTCAAGCCCCACAGGTGCTCGAATGGCTTCGGATGCACAGCCTCTCGATCGCCGTCGTCCGCGCCGGCGAGGGCTTTGCAGAATCGGTCATTCCGGGGCGCGGACC
>NZ_NPEX01000105.1 GCF_003258865.1 Rhodoplanes roseus
CGGCCAGCACGGCCCGCTGGGCCGGCCCGGGCTCGGCGAGGCCGGGCGCCGCGCCGGCCGCGACGGCGAGCAGGAGGAGCATCGGCCCGGCGGGCCGGCGGAACGAGACTCTGGTCATGATCGTCTCCCGGTGCGGCTTCGAGCTCAGCCGTGCCGCGGCTCGCCGAACGGCAGCATCCGGGCGATCGCCCCGTCCTTGAGGACGGCGTGGTGCACGATGGCGGCCGCGGCATGCAGGCCGGCCAGGATCACGATCAGGTTGGCGCCGAACTCGTGGATCTCGGAGAGATTCGAGGCGAACCCCCGGTCGGGTCCGATCAGCGGCGGCAGCGTGAACAGGCCGAACACGTCGACGCCGCGGCCCTTCGCCCACACCATCAGGACGCCGGCGACCGGCACCACGACGAGCGCGACATAGAGCGCCAGATGCATGGCGCGGGCGGCCATCTGGACCAGCGGCGAGCCCGGAATCGGCTCGGGCTGCGGCACGACGATCCGCCGGGCGAGCCGGATCACGGTCAGCACCAGCACGGTCACGCCGAACGACATGTGCAGGCCGATGAGCTGCGTCTTGGCGGGTCCGCGCGCCATGTCGTCCATGATCTGGCCGCTGGCGAAGACGCCGATCACGGCGATGGCGGTGAGCCAGTGAACGGCCTGGGCGATGGTGTCGTAGCGAAATCTGTCGATGGTCATGGGTCGGCATCCGATCGATTGAAGAACGATGCCGCCTTTTCCCATTCCGCGGCTGACGGCGGTCTGACCGGCGCCGTCAGCCTGCTGTCAGCGCGGACCCCGCAGCACCTGCGGCAGATGCACGGCCGCCGTCATGCGGCCCGGCTCGGTGGGGCCGAGCCGCAGGCCGCCGTTCCACGCCTCGGCGATGTCGCGGACGATGGCGAGGCCGAGGCCGGTGCCCGGCCCGGCATCGATCCGGCCGCCGCGGCGCAGTGCCTGCGGCACCAGCGCGGCCGGGATGCCCGGTCCGTCGTCGACCACCCGCACCACCACCTCGCCGCTGTCGGCCTGCGCCGTGACGGCGACGCGCTCGCGCGCGTGACGGGCGGCGTTCTCCAGCAGATTGCCGAGGATTTCGGCGAGGTCGTCCGGCGCGATGCGGGCCGCGAGGGCGGGGTCGACGGCGATGTCCCAGTCGAGCGCGTCGCCGGCCGGCGTGCGGCGGACCACCTCGACGACCCGGGCCGCGACCTCGGCCACGACGGCGACGGCATCGGCCGCGACGGCGGTGCGCCGGACCCGCGCCAGCTCGCGCTCGACATGGCGCCGCATGGTCTCGCCGACCGCATCGAGATCGGCCGCAATCGCCGTCTCGCCCTTCTGCTTGAGCCGGTCGATGTCGCCCGACAGCACCTGCAGCGGCGTCTTGAGGCCGTGCGCCAGATCGGCGGCACGGGCCCGCGCGGTCTCGACCTGGCGGTCGCGCGACGCCAGCAGCGCATCGACCTCGGCGGCGAGCGGCTGCACCTCGTCCGGGAAGGCCGTGCCGAGACGCTCGGCTTGGCCGGAGCGGATCGCCGCGAGCCGGGCCCGCACGGTGGCGAGCGGCGCCAGGCCGATCCGCACCTGGACGGCGGAGGCGATCACCAGGAGCAGCGCGACGAGACCGACGAAGGGAAGAAGGTCGCGGGTGAAGTCGGCCGTCGCGGCGGTGAGGTCGGCGCGATCGCGGGCCACGACCGGTCGCACGACGCCACCGCCGAGCCGGGGCGGCAGCACGACGCGGCGCTCCAGCGCGAGCAGCGAAGCACCGCCCGGGCCGTCGATGCGGTGCCGATGCAGCGTCCCCTCCGCGGGTTCGTCCTCCGGCAGCGCGAGCCCTTCGTCCCACAGCGACCGGGAGCGGTCGACGAGGCCGCCCGGCTCCCTGGTCACCTGCCAGTAGAGGCCGGACAGCGGGCGCTCGAATCTGGGATCGTCGGGCGGGTCGGCGACCGTCAGCTTGCCGTCGGCATCGCGGTCCAGACCGGCGACCAGGCGGTCGAGGACCACGGCGAGGTCGTCGGCCATGCGTCGCTCGACATGGCGCTCGAACAGCACCGAAAGGCCGAAGGCGGCGACCCCGAGGGCGATCACGATCGAGACGGCGCCGGCGGCCAGGAGTCGCAGCCGCAGCGAGCCCGCGATCACGATCTCGGCTCCGCGATCCGGTAGCCGAAGCCGCGCCGCGTCTCGACGACGTCGGCGCCGAGCTTGCGGCGCAACCGCATGACGAGGGCTTCCAGCGCGTTGGCGTCGCGCGCGTCGTCGGTGCCGTAGAGCTGGTCGATCAGCTCGTGCGGCGGCACCACGCGATCCTTGTGGAGCGCCAGATAGGCGACCAGCCTGTACTCCAGCGGCGAGAGAGAGACGGGGACGCCGCGCGCGAGCACCCGCATGTCGCGCGGATCGACGGTGAGCGGCCCGGCCTCGATCACGGCGCTGCCGATGCCGGCGGAGCGGCGGATCAGCGCGCGCATGCGGGCCACCAGCTCCTCCATCCGGAACGGCTTGGGCAGATAGTCGTCGGCGCCCGCGTCGATCCCCTCGACCCGCTCCGCCCAGGTGCCCCGCGCCGTCAGGATCAGGACCGGCATCTGCCGGCCGTTGTTGCGCCAGCGCTTGAGCACGGCGAGGCCGTCGAGGCCGGGCAGGCCGAGATCGAGCACGACGAGCGCGTAGTCCTCGGTGTCGCCCCTGAACCAGGCCTCCTCGCCGTCCCCCACCACGTCGACGATGCCGCCGGCGGCCGTGAGCGCCGCCGCGATGTCGCGGGCGATGCGGGGCTCGTCCTCGACCACCAGGATGCGCATCAGTCGCCGTCCTCGATGCGCTTGCCCGTCATCGCGTCGACCTCCGCCTCGACCAGCCGGCCGTCCGGCCGCAGCACCTTCACCTCGTAGACGATACGCCCCTGGCAGTGCTCGAGCTCCACGTCGATGGCCTGGCCGCCGAGCTCCTTCTCGACGATGGGCAGGATCTCGGACAGCGGCTTGGCGCGGCCCTCGGCCAGGGCTTTCAGGGCGCAGTCGTGATCACCTCGGTGGCGCCGCCGGCGACGGCCTTCGCCGCGACCGCCGCCCGCCCAGGGCGGCGGTCCGCCGCCCCACGGCGGTCCCTCGCCGCGCTGGGCGAGAGCCGGAGAGATCGGCGGAGACGTGCCGGTGAGGACCGCAAGGCCGGCGAGGAGGAGGGATCGGCGGGCAATCGTCATGGAGTCATTCTCGGCCCGGCGCCCTGACAGACGCCTGACGGGGCGCGTCAGACCCGCATCAGGCCCCCTGTGCGACTCTTGCCGTCGATCGGGGAGCATCGTCTCCGACCGAGCAAGGAGGTCGACATGATAAAGGCTCGCACACTCGTCGTCGCCGTCGCGTTGATCGCCGCCGGCACGCTGGCGGCCGATGCGCAGGGTTGGGGCTGGGGCCAGGGCCCCGGGCAGGGTCGGGGCTGGACTCAGGGCGGCTCGGGCGGCAGCCCCGGATACGGCCGCGGGCCGGGCTGGCGGCAGGCCGGCGGCCCCTGCGTGAGCGGCCAGGGCGGCCCGTGCTGGCGTATCCAGAGCCCGGAGAAGCACGCGGCCTGCTGGAAGGACGCAGATTCCAAAGGGCTGCGCGCCCAGGCCCGGCGGTCCTTCATGACCGAATGCATGACCAAGTGACGGCACGCCGATGCGCGGGACGACGGCGGCTCCGCCCCGCGCCACCCCGACGGCGCATCACCTCACCCGAAAGGCGCCGTGACAGCCGGCGCATTGCGTCGTAATGGCGGCGAGCCCGGCGACCAGCGCCTTCCAGGCCGCCGCGTCGGGCGGATCGGCGACCGTCGCCGTGACCTTGGCGAAATCGTCGGCCGCCCGATGGAAGGCGAAGCCCATCTCGCGGAATTCCGGCGGCATGTGGCGACCGATCCCGAGGCCCTGCCCGATCGCCATCTCCTTGCGGGCGAGCGCTCCGGCCTCGCGGAGGCGACCGGAGCCGACGAGCTGAAGAACCTCGTCCAGCGAGGTCATGTGGGTCCGCATGTGCTCCAGGAAGGTCTCCCGCACGTCGGGCGGCAGATCGATCCGGATCCGCGGATCCTCCGACGCGACCGCGACCGTGGCGGTCGCCGCGATCGTGAGGACCGCCAGTCGCCCCAGTCCCAGCACTCTCATGATCAGCCTCCGTATGACGCGATCGGCGTGTGCACGATCGGCGACGAGCCTGCGCCCGTCGTCCTGACCGCATGCTGACGGGACGCCGCAACGAGTCCTTAACCACCACCTCTCGTATGTAGAGTTGCGGGCTGCACACTCAGCCGTCTTTAACCCGTGCGACCTAGGGTGATCAGCTCAGGCTAGCCGGTACGTGGGCGATCCTGGTCGAGAGTCCCGAGTCGATGTCACCCGCCGCGGTGCCCCCCAACGAAGCCGAGCGCCTCGCAGCCCTGAAGCGCTGTGCGGTGCTCGACACCGCGCCGGAGCAGTGCTTCGACCGCATCACCCGCATGGTGGCGCTGCTGACCGGGGTGCCGGTGGCCGTGATCAGCCTGGTCGATCACGACCGACAGTGGTTCAAGTCACGGATCGGCATGGACGTGGCGCAGACCTCGCGCGACGTCGCCTTCTGCGCCCACACGATCCTGGGCGACGCGCCTCTGATCGTCGAGGACGCCCTGACGGACGCGCGCTTCCACGACAATCCGCTGGTGCAGGGCGCCGACGGTGTGCGGTTCTATGCGGGCGCGCCGATCCGGACCATGGCCGGCTTCAATGTCGGCGTGCTGTGTGCCATCGATCACGTGCCGCGCCGCCTCGACGACGTCCAGATCGAGATCCTGTGCGACCTCGCCGCCATCGTGGCGACCGAGCTCGATCTGCGCGCGGCCAACCGACGGCTGGCCCGCGAGCTCGGCGCGCGGTCGACCCTGGAGACCGAGCGGGCCTGGGTCCAGCGCCGCCTGCACGACCTCCTGGAGACGGCGACCGACTGGCTGTGGGAGAGCGATCCGGAGCATCGCTTCACCTATGTGTCGTTCGACCTGCCGGCCGGTATCGACAACAGCACCTTCATCGGGCGCACGCGGCGCGAGATTGCCGGCGCCGATCCGGACGATCCGGTCTGGCAGGCCCATGCGGCCGACCTCGCGGCGCGCCGCCCGTTCCGCGGCCTGCGCTACGCGCTGCGGCGGCGGGACGGCGGCATCAGCCATCTGGAGACCAGCGGCAAGCCGGTGTTCGGCCCCTACGGCGAGTTCCTGGGTTATCGCGGCACCGGGCGCGACGTCACGGCGATGGTCGAATCCGAGACCGCGACGCGTGAGATGAGCGCCAAGCTCCGCGCCCTCCAGGCCTCCGGCGTGATCGGCGTGATCACGTGCCACGGCGATCGCGTGGTCGAGGCCAACGACGAGTTCCTCCGCATCACCGGATACACGCGGGCCGACATCGAGGCCGGGACGCTGACCTGGTGGCGTTTCATCCCGCCGGACCAGGCGGCGGCGGAGACCGGCGCACGGCCGGGCGTACCGGCCGAGCGCATCAAGCCGTTCCACTGCGATTGCGTGCGCAAGGACGGCGCCGCGGTGCCGGTCTCGGTGAGCTCCTTCACGATCGACGCCGCCGTGCAGCACTGGATGGCGCTGGTCCAGGACGTCAGCGAGCAGAAGGCCAAGGAGGCGCAGATCCGCGATCTCGCCTATCGCGACACGCTCACCGGCCTCCTGAACCGGCGCTCCTTCAACGAGCAGCTCGCGCGTGTCCTGTGCCGCACCTCCAGCGGAAAGACGCGCTCCGGGGCGCTGCTGTTTCTCGACATCGATCACTTCAAGGACGTCAACGACGCGATCGGGCACGACGCCGGCGATGCGCTGCTGCAGAGAATCGCCGAGCGGCTGCGTCGCAGCGCCCGCGAGAACGACCTGGTGGCACGGCTCGGCGGCGACGAGTTCGCCGTGATCCTGAGCGACATCGACGACGAGGCCGCGATCACCGCATGCGCCCGCCGCCTGCTCGACACGCTGAGCCAGCCGGTCCGGCATCAGGGCGAGATGATCCATCCGAGCGCCAGCATCGGCGTGACGCGGTTTCCCCGCGACGGTCACGACGCCGCCCAACTCCTGAAGAATGCCGACGTCGCGCTCTACCGCTCGAAGAGCGCCGGTCGGCGCTCCATCTCGTTCTTCGACCCGCACATGATGAACGGCGCGGTCGCGCGGCTGAAGCTGCTCAACGACGTGCGGCTCGGAATGGCGGGGCACCAGTTCCGCCTCGCCTACCAGCCGCTCGTCGCGCTGCCGGATCGCCTGCATTCGGGCTTCGAGGTGCTGATCCGCTGGCTGCATCCGCGCCGCGGGCTGCTCGGGCCGGGCGAGTTCCTCGACGCCATGGACGCGGCGGGGCTGCGGAGCTGGCTGACACGCTTCACCCTGGAGACGACGATCCGCCAGGCCCGCGCCTGGCTCGACGACGGCCTCGATCCCGGCTGCATCGGCGTCAACATGTCGGGCCCGCAGATTAGGGCGGACGGCTTCGCCGACGACGTGCTCGCCGCGCTCGACACTGCCCGGATCGCACCGCAGCGGCTCGTCCTCGAGGTGACCGAGCGGGTCGTGATCGCCGAGGATCCGCGCATCGAGGCGGCGCTCGGCCGGCTGCACGCCGCCGGCGTCCGCATCGCGCTGGACGATTTCGGCACCGGCTACTCGTCGCTCGCCCACCTGAAACGATTCCCGGTCGACGTGATCAAGATCGACCGCTCCTTCGTCAACGATCTCGAGACCGGCGCCGACAACGCCGCGATCGTCCGCGCCATCGTCAATCTCGCCCACAGCCTCGACATGGTGGTGGTCGGCGAAGGCGTCGAGACCGAGACCCAGTACGCCCGCCTGGCGGCGCTCGGCTGCGACATCGGCCAGGGCTACCTGATCGGCCGGCCCGGGCCGGCCGACGCGGCCACCGCCTGGCTCGCCGCGCGGCAACCCGGCATTGCCGCCGCCGGCTGAGTCCCGCGGCATCGGACGACCGCTGTTCCGCATCGCGGCACGTCGCGCAGAATTCGGGCTGGCGCACCGCCCAGCGTGGGCCTTACGATCGCGCCCCCGCCCTCGTCCCCCGCGAGATCCGATGCGCCTCGCCGTCCCCGACCTCGTCTCCAACTCGTATTTCCCGTGCGCGGCCGCCGCGGCGCTCGGTGCCTATGAAGCGTGCGGTTTGCATATAAACGTTGTGCACATCTCGCCCGTGGAGGCCTGCGCGGCGGCGCTGCGGGACGGCGACGTGGACTTCATCGGCGCTTCCGCCCACGCGCCGCTGACGGCGTTCCCGGACTGGCGCGGTGCGCGGCTGCTGTGCGCGCAGTCGCAGCGCCTCTACTGGTTCCTGGTGATGCGCAGCGATCTCGGCATCGCCCGCGGCGATCTCTCGGCGCTGGCCGGGCGCACCATCGCGGCCGTGCCGTTCGTCGCCGTGGCGCTCGACCGCATCCTCGCGGCCGCCGGCATCGATCGCCGCGCGGCCGGCATCGAGATCGTGTCGCCGCCGCACACGCCGGGCCGCGCCGTGAACTTCGGCGTCGCCGCCGCCGAGGCGCTGGCGCGCCGCGACATCGACGGCTTCTTCGCCAACGGCATGGGTGCCGAGATCGCGGTGACGCGCGGCGTCGGCTCGATCGTGCTCGACGTCCGCCGCGGCGACGGCCCACCCGAATGCTTCGACTACACGATGCCGGCCGTGGCGACGACGGATGCGCTGATCGCCCGCGATCCCGACGCCGCCGCCGCGGTGGTCCGCGCGGTGGTGCGGACCCAGAAGGCGCTGGCCGCCGATCCGGCCTTGGCCGCGACGGCGGGACGCACGCTGTTCCCGGCCGCCGAGGCCGAGCTGATCGCCGGCATCGTGGCACGCGACATCCCGTATTACTCGCCCGTGATCTCCGAGCGGTTCGTCTCTTGCATGAGCCGCTACGCCCATGCGGTCGGCCTGCTCTCGGTCGAGGAGGTTCCCTACGAGACCGTGGTGGCGACGCAGTTCTCGTCCCTCTGGGCGTAGCCGCTCGGCTGCCCGCCATCGTCCGCCTTTCGCCCCGCCGTGGCAGCGTCGCGCTGCTCGCTTCCGATCCGGAGACCTCATGACGCTCGGCGTGTTCTTCGACGGTTTCTCGTCGACCGCGGAAATGCTCGAGGTCGCGGCCGCGGCCGAGGAGGCCGGCGCCGCCAGCCTGTGGTTCGCCCAGCACATGGGCTATCGCGACGCGCTGGTGTGGGCCGCGCTCGCCGCCGGCGCGACCCGGCGCGTGACGCTGGTGCCGACCGCCATCACGCCCTATCTGTGGCCGCCACTTCCGGTGGCGATGAGCATGGCGACGCTGTCCGAGGCCGCGGGCGGCCGCGTCGCACTCGCGGTGTCGATCGGCAATCTGCTCAATCTGGATCAGTCCGGCGTCGAGCCGGTGCGTCCCGTGCGGGTGATCCGTGACTATGTCGAGACGCTTCGCGCGCTGCAGGCCGGCGAGACGGTGCGACACGAGGGCGTCGTGCACACGCTGCGCGGCGCCGCGATGCGGTTCGCGGAGCAAGACAGCTATCCGCTCTACGTCGCCTCGACCGGACCGCAGATGCTGGGGCTCGCCGGCGAGATCGGCGACGGCGTGCTGCTCTCGGCCGGGCTCACCCTCGCCTCCTGCCGCCGCTGCATCGACCACGCCGAGGCCGGCGCCCGCAAGGCGGGCCGCGATCCGGCGGCGGTCCGCAAGGCGGCCTTCATCAATGTCGCGGTGTCGGAGGACGGCGCGAGCGCCCGCGCCGCGATGCTGCGCAAGCTCGCCTTCCTGTTCCGCAGCCGCGGCCACGCCGACAACATCGCCTCCTCCGGCCTCGACATCGACCACCAGGCGATCATCGATCACCTCTCGCGGCACGATCTCGACGCGGCGACGCGGCTGCTGCCCGACGCCGCCGCCCAGGCCTTCGCGGTCGCCGGCACGCCGGCGGAGTGCCGCGACCGGCTCGCCGAATACCTCGCGATCGGCCTCGACGAGCCGATCATCGAGGTGACGGGCAGCCGCGAGGAGCGCACGCTGGCGCTCGACCTGATCCGGCAGCTCGCCAAGGAGGGCGCATGACGGCGAACACGGCCGCTCCGATCCGGCTTCTCCCCGCCCTCGTCCTGAGGAGCCGCCGAAGGCGGCGTCTCGAAGGGCGTGGGCGGCCCCGCGGGCGGCCACATGGTTCGAGACGCGCTCCCGACAGAGCGCTCCTCACCATGAGGAGCGAGGGAATGGAGCTGCGCGGCCCACAATCATTCTCAGCGAACGGCATCTGAATGCAGGCGTCCGAGACACTGGTCGACATGCGCGGCGTGCGGCTCGCCTTCGGGCGGCGCAACGTCACGGTCGCGGTCGAGAATCTCGATCTCGCCGTGCGCAAGGACGAGTTCGTCGCCGTGGTCGGCCCGTCGGGCTGCGGCAAGTCCACGCTGATGAAGCTGATGACCGGCCTGGTGATGCCGAACGCCGGCACGATCGCCGTGAACGGGCAGACCGTCACCGGGCCGCTGAGCTTCGTTGGCATGGCGTTCCAGAATCCGACCCTGCTGCCGTGGCGGCGCACGCTCGCCAACGTGATGCTGCCGCTGGAGATCGTCGAGCCGCATCGGCGCCGCTTCCGACGCGAGCGCGCCGCCTATGCGGAGCAGGCCCGCGCGCTGCTCAAGACGGTCGGGCTCGGCGGCTTCGCCGACAAGTACCCGTGGCAGCTCTCCGGCGGCATGCAGCAGCGCGCCTCGCTGTGCCGCGCGCTGATCCACGGCCCCTCGCTGCTGATGCTGGACGAGCCGTTCGGCGCCCTCGACGCTTTTACGCGCGAGGAGCTGTGGGACGTGCTGCAGGCGATCCGGGCGAGGCGCGCCTTCACCACCGTGCTGGTGACGCACGATCTGCGCGAGGCCGTGTATCTGGCCGACACCGTGCACGTGATGTCGGCGCGCCCGGGCCGCATCATCGCCAGCTACACGGTGCCGTTCCGGCGGCCGCGAACGCTGAAATCGACGTTCGAGCCGGCCTTCGCCGACCTGGTGCAGCGCATCCGCGACGACATCCACACCGAGCGGGAGGCCGACGCGGTCGCCGTCGGGGACGACGAGGGAGCGGCGTGATGCGCACCGAGATCATCGAGCGCGCGATGCCGTGGATCGCCGTCGTGCTGCTGTTCGTCGTGTGGGAGATCGCCTGCACGGTGTTCGCCGTGCCGGAGTTCATCCTGCCCAAGCCGAGCCAGGTCGCCCGCGTGCTGGTGACCTCGGCGGGGCCGATCTGGTTCCACGCCCGCGAGACGCTGATCACGACCCTGATCGGCTTCGGCGTGTCGATCGGGGTCGGCGTGCTGCTCGGCGTCGCGGTCGGCTCGTCGCGGCTCGCCTATCGCAGCTTCTATCCGATGCTGGTCGGCTTCAACTCGGTGCCGAAGGTGGCGATCGTGCCGGTGCTGGTGGTGTGGTTCGGCATCGGCTTCCTGCCCGCCGTGATCACCGCCTTCCTGATGAGCTTCTTCCCGATCGCCGTGAACGTCGCGACCGGGCTCGCCACCGTCGAGCCGGAGCTCGAGGACGTGCTGCGCTCGCTCGGCGCCAAGAAGCGCGACTTCATCCTGAAGGTCGGGCTGCCGCGCGCCATGCCCTACTTCTTCGCCTCGCTGAAGGTCGCCGTCACGCTCGCCTTCGTCGGCTCGGTGATCTCCGAGTCGATCGCGTCGGAAAAAGGCATCGGCACCATGATGGTGCAGGCCTCGGCCGACTTCCGCATTCCGCTGGTGTTCGCGGGCCTGCTGGTGACGGCCGCGATGGGCATCGGCATGTACGCGATCTTCGCGGCGATCGAGCGGCGCATGACCGGCTGGGCGACCCGCCGCATGGATCTCGAAGGCATGGACTGATCTGGATTGACTGACTGGCCTGAACCCGACCGACGGAGCAGAAGGAGACCCCCATGACGGCATGGTTGCGCACGGCGCCGACGATCGCGATCCTGACGATCGCGACACTACTGGGCTTCGGCTCCTCGGCCTTCGCCCAAAAGGTTCGGCTTACATTGGACTTCGCCCTGCAGGGCCAGCAGTCGCCCTTCATCCTGGCTGTCGAAGGTGGCTACTTCTCCCGCGCCGGCGTCGACGTGGTGGTCGAGCGCGGCTACGGCTCGGCCGACGCCATCACCAAGGTGGCGAGCGGCGCTTACGACATGGCGTTCGCGGACATCGGCGCGATGATCCAGTTCAACGGCAAGCAGCACGCCGCCAAGGTGATCAGCGTCTTCCAGATCTACGACATCGCGCCGATGACGGTGCTGTCGCTCGCCAAGAGCGGCATCAAGACGCCGGCCGATCTCGCCGGCAAGCGGATCGCGGCGCCGCCCGGCTCCTCGACCCGGGTGATGTTCCCGCTGCTCGCCACCGCCACCGGGCTCGACATGTCGACCATCAAGTGGCTCGACGTGACGCCGCAGCTCCGCGAGACCCTGCTGGTGCAGGGGCAGGCCGACGCCACCACGGCGCTGGTCACGGATCTGGCCGGCCTCGCCCATCTCGGCATCTCCGAGAAGGACCTCACCATCATGCGCTACGGCGACTTCGGCGTGCCGCTCTACGGCCACGCCGTGCTGACCACGCCGGAGTTCGCCGAGAAGAATCCCGAGACCGTGAAGAAGGTGCTGGTCGCAGTGGCGCAGGCGTGGCGCGACTCGATCGCCGACCCCGGCAAGGCCATCGACGCGCTCAAGAAGCGCAACCCGCTCGCCGAGGAGACGGTGGAGCGCAAGCGTCTGCAGGACGTGATCGACTGGGGCATCGTCACCGAGCGGACCAAGCGCGACGGGCTCGGCGCCGTCGATCCGGCCCGCATGACCGAGACCATCGCCATGGTCGCCAAGGCCTTCTCGCTCGAGCCGATGTCGGCCGCGGTGACCTATCGGCCGGACTTCCTGCCGCCGGCCGAGATGCGGCGACTGCCGAAGTGATCAGGGCGGCCAGCCGGGTGCCGAGGGCGAAGCATTAACCTGTGGCATCGGACACTGGATCTCCAAGACGGTAACATGGAACTGTTGCCGCCTTGGTGCGTTGAAGGTGGACCAGCCAGGAGAACCGCCATGCAAGCCATGCCCGACACCACCCCCGGGTCCTCCCCGATGATGGGCCCTCCCACCCTGCATATTCTCGCCGGCCGCTGGTGGCTGGTGCTGCTGCGCGGCATCGTCGCGATCCTGTTCGGCGTCCTGGCCTTCGCCTGGCCGGGCCTGACCATCCTCACCCTCGTCGTGTTCTACGGGGCGTTCGCGTTCGCCGACGGCGTGCTCGCCATCGGCGCGGCGATCGCCGGCAAGGGTCCGACCTCGGCGCGCTGGTGGCTGGTGCTCTCGGGCGTGCTCGGCCTCGCGGTCGGTGCCATCGCCTTCGTGGCGCCCGGCACCGTCGCGGTCGTGCTGCTGATCTTCATCGCCGCCTGGTCGATCGTTCTCGGCGTCATGCAGATCGTCGCCGCGATCCAGCTCCGCAAGGAGATCGAGCACGAATGGCTGCTGATCCTCTCCGGCCTCGTCTCGGTGCTGTTCGGCGCCGTCCTGCTGTTCCAGCCCGTCGCCGGCGCGCTGGCCATCGTCTGGCTGATCGCCGCCTACGCCATCGTCTCCGGCGTCGTCTACATCGCCTGGGCCTTCCGCCTGAAGGCCTGGCGCGACAAGAAGGCCGCGGGCGCGGCCGCCTGAGGCGGGAATAGAGGCACGGCGCTTTCTTCCCTCTGCCCTCGCGGGAGAGGGAAAAGGGCCGTGCCGATCGGCGCGAACCTCGGATCAGATCGTCCGGGACTTTTCGCGTCGTGGCACGGCGCCCAGCCGCTCGCGGGCGACCAGGAGCTGGGCCGCGACCGAGGCGGCGATGACGGCCGGGGTCTTGCCGGCGATCTCGGGCAGGCCGATGGGGCAGACCAGGCGGGCGATCGTCTCGTCGGACAGGCCGAGCCCGCGCGCCTGCGAGGCAAAGCGGGCCCGCTTCGTCGCCGATCCGATCATCCCGACCAGATCGAACTTTTCGCACGCGAGGGCCCGCGACGCGACGGCGTAGTCGATGGCGTGGGCGTGGGTCATCACCAAGGCGAGCGCACCGGCCGGCGCCGCATCGACCTCCAGGTCGGGCGCCGCGCTGTGCACCGTGACGGCATTGGCCGGCACATGCGCCGGGAAGGCGTCGGGGCGGCTGTCGATCCAGCGCACGGAAAAGGGCAGCGGCGCCAGCGCCAGCACCAGGGCGCGGCCGACATGGCCGGCGCCGAACAGCAGCACGGGGGTGAGCTCGTCGCCGTACTCTTCCAGGAACGGCTCCCCTGCCTCTGGGCGGCCGGTCCGGTTCGCGACCGCGGCCGGCGCCGCGACGATCTCGCGCCGCACGCCGCCGGCACCGTCCAGGGTGGCGACAACGGTGAACGGGCCGCCGCGCTCGGCGGCAGCGAGCGCCGCGATCGTCTCCTGATCACGATGGTCGAAGATTTCGGTGAGCGTGGTGACGACGCCGCCGCAGCATTGCGCGAGGTCGGGACCGAGCGTCCAGGTCTTGAACACCGCCCGCGCGCCGCCCGCCGGGGGGGCCCCCTCCGCCGCAAGCGCGCTCGTCGTCGCGGCCAGGACCTCGTATTCGAGCCGGCCGCCCCCGATGGTGCCCCAGAAACCGCCGTCCGGGCGCGCCACCAGGCGCGCGCCGGCCTCCCGCGGCGCCGAGCCGGCGACCCGCACGACGCTCACCAGCGCGGCCCGGCCGTGCTGCGCGATCGTCTCCGCGATGCGGGCCCAGACGGCCATGCTCTCCTCGCGACGTGATCAGCTGTTTGGCGCGAGCGCGCCTGCGAGCGCCGCCACCACGTCGAAGTCGCCGATCGCCGTGACGATCGCCTCCGGCGTCGCCGGCGCGTCGAGCTTCTGGCCCGCGCCCGGGCACGCCGCCTCGACCGCGTCCGCGAGCGCGCAGAACACCGAGACGGCGAGATTGAACGGCGGCTCGCCGACCGCCTTGGAGCGGTAGATCGTCTCCTCGCGGTTCGCCCCGTCGTACAGCGCGACGCGGAAATCCGCCGGCACGTCGGAGGCGACCGGGATCTTGTAGGTCGACGGCGCATGGGTCAGCAGCCGGCCCTCGGCGTCGTAGACGAGCTCCTCGGTGGTGAGCCAGCCCATGCCCTGCACGAAGCCGCCCTCGATCTGGCCGATGTCGATCGCCGGATTGAGCGAGCGGCCGACGTCGTGGAGGATGTCGACCCGCAGAACCTTGTTCTCCCCCGTGCTCGCGTCGATCAGCACCTCGCTGCAGGCGGCGCCCCAGGCGTAATAGAAGAAGGGATGTCCGGTGCCGCGCTCGCGGTCCCAGTGCAGCTTGGGCGTGCTGTAGAAGCCGGTCGACGACAGCGAGACGCGGCCGCAATGCGCGGCTCTCGCGAGCTCGCCGAAACCGATGCGCTGGTTGCCGATCAGCACGTGGTCGTTCTCGAAGACGACCTGGTCCTCCGGCACCGACCAGTGCTCCGCCGCGAAGGCGATCATCCGGGTCTTGATGGTGCGGCACGCCGCCTGTACGGCCATGCCGTTGAGATCGCTGCCCGAGGAGGCCGCGGTCGGCGAGGTGTTCGGCACCTTCTCGGTCGAGGTCGGCGTGATGCGGACGCGGTCGAGCCCGATGCCGAACTCTTCCGCCGCCACCTGCGCCACCTTCTGGAACAGGCCCTGCCCCATCTCGGTGCCGCCGTGATTGAGATGCACCGAGCCGTCCTGATAGACATGCACCAGCGCGCCGGCCTGGTTCATCGAGGCGAGCGTGAACGAGATGCCGAACTTCAGCGGCGTCAGCGCGAGGCCGCGCTTCAGAATCGGCGACGACGCGTTGAACACCGCGATCTCGGCGCGGCGCGCCCGATAGTCGGACATGCGCTCGAGCTGCTCGATCAGCGCGCGGCCGACGTCGTGATCCTCGATCACCTGGCCGTAGGGCGTGCGGTCGCGTCCGGGCCCGTAGAAGTTGGCCTTGCGGATGTCGAGCGGATCGCGGCCGAGCCGCCAGGCGATGGCGTCGATGACGCGCTCCGCCGCGAGAATCCCCTGCGGGCCGCCGAATCCGCGAAACGCCGTGTTGGAGACCGTGTTGGTCTTCACCCGCCGCGTGTCGATGCGGAAGGCCGGCAGATGATAGGTGTTGTCGGCGTGGAACATGGCGCGGTCGACGACGCCGGCCGAGCAATCCGCCGACATGCCGCAGCGCGCCGCCAACAGCACGTCGAGCCCGGCGATGACGCCCTCCTGGTCGAAGCCGACGGACCAGTCGGCGCGAAAATCGTGGCGCTTGCCGGTCATCATGAAATCGTCGTCGCGATCGAGCCGCAGCTTGCACGGTCGCCCGGTGACGCGCGCCGCGACCGCCGCGATGGCGGCCCACTGGCAAGCCTGCGTTTCCTTGCCGCCGAAACCGCCGCCCATGCGGCGGATCTCGCAGGTGACGAAGGCGTCGGGCACGCCGAGGGCGCGCGCCACGATGTGCTGCACCTCGGTCGGATGCTGGGTCGAGGAATGCACCAGCATGGCGCCGTCCTCGCCCGGGATCGCCAGCGCGATCTGACCTTCGAGGTAGAAGTGCTCCTGGCCGCCCATGCGCAGCGTTCCGGAGGCCCGCAACGGCGCGTCCGCGATGGCGGCGTTCGGATCGCCGCCCAGGAAGGCGTAGTCGGGCAGCACGCGCGCGCCCGTCTCGAGGCCGTCGTCGACCGTGACGGCCGGCGGCGCGGCCGCGATCTCGATCCTTGCGAGCCGCACGGCGCGTCGCGCCGCATCGCGGCTCGTCGCCGCCACGGCGAACAGCGGCTGGCCGTGGAACTCCACCATATCGGCCGCCAGGATCGGCTCGTCCTCCATATGGGCCGAGACGCAATTCTTGCCGGGGATGTCGGCCGCCGTGATCACGGCGACGACGCCGGGCGCCTGTCGCACACGATCGAGGTCGAGGGTCGCGATCGTCCCGTGCGCCTTCGGCGCGCCGCCGACCGCGACATGCAGCGTGCCGGCCGGCTCCGGCAGGTCGTCGATATAGGGCGCGGCGCCTTGCACCTGCTTGACCGCGCTGTCGTGCAGCAGCGGCTTTCGCACGTGGCGTAGCATCACCTCGGGCTTCTCACGAAGCGACATGGGCGGCCTCCCTGTCGTTCGGGCGCTCGCCGGCGCTGGCGCGCGGACGCACGCGCGTCGCCGTCCCCGGCACGCCGGCGAGCTCGGCCAGCGCCTTGACGACGATGGTCTTGGCGACCTGCAGCCGGTAGGCCGCGGTGCCGCGCTGGTCGGTGAGCGGCGAAAAATCCTCGCCGATCTTTTGGGCGGCGGCGCGCCACGTCGCCGGGTCGGCGAGGCGCGCGCCGGTGAGCGCAGCCTCGACCGCGACGGCACGCTTCGGCACCCCCGCCATGCCGCCGAAGGCGACACGAGCGGAGGCGATGCGATCATGGCGCAGCGTGACAGCGAAGGCGCCCATCACGGCGGAAATATCCTCGTCCATGCGCTTGGTGATCTTGAAGACCCGCAGCCGCGTCTCGGCGGACGGCTTCGGCACGACGAGACGGCGGACGAACTCGCCCGGCTCGCGATCCTGCTTGCCGTAGGCGAGGAAGAAGCGCTCCAGCGGCAGCGTTCTGACCCGGTCGCCCTTGCGCAGCTCCACGGTGGCGCCGAGCGAAATCAGCACGGGCGCGAGATCGCCGATCGGCGAGCCGTTGGCGATGTTGCCGCCGACCGTGCCGGAGGTGCGCACCTGGGTCGAGCCGAAGCGCCGCATCAGCTCGTCCACATCGGGATCGAGCCGTCCCAGCAGCGGCGTGGCCCGGCCGAGCGGCAGCGCGGCGCCGAGCGTCAGCGTCTCCGCCGTGTCCGCGACGGCGTCGAGTCCGGCGACGCGGCCGACATGGACGATCTTGGGCAGCGCCGCGAGCTTCTTGGTCACCCACAGGCCGACATCGGTGGCGCCGGCCACGATCGTCGCGTCGGGATGTTTCTCCAACAGCGCCGCCAGCGACTCCTCGTCGGCGGGCGCCGCGAAGAACGATGTCTCGTCGCCGACGAACACGTCCTCGCCGTCCTCCAGGTCACGCAGGCGGGCGAGGCGCTCCGGGTCGGTCTGCGAGAACCCATCGGCCACCGGCGCGGCGAGGCTCGCGACTGCGGCATCGACGATCGGGCGGTAGCCGGTGCAGCGGCACAGATTGCCGGCCAGCACGTCGGCGATCTTTTCCCGCGAGACCGCGACCGGGTTCATCACCTCGGACACGCGATGGTAGTGGGCGAACAGGCTCATCACGATGCCGGGCGTGCAGAAGCCGCATTGCGAGCCGTGGCCGCTCGCGAGCGCCGCCTGGACCGGGTGCAGGACGCCGTCGCGCGACAGATCCTCGATCGTGATCAGCTCGGCGCCGTCGATCTGGCCCAGGAAGGCGATGCAGGAGTTGACCGGCTCGTAGGTGACGCGGCCGCCGCGACGGCGCGCCAGCACCACCGTGCAGGCGCCGCAATCGCCTTCGGCACAGGCCTCCTTGGTACCGGTCGAGCGTTCTTCCAAACGCAACCAGTCGAGCAGGGTGGTGCGGGGCGCAAAATCGCGCACGCGACGAACCCGCCCCTGGCGGATGAACTGGATGCTGTCTCGCGACATGACTCCTCCGGGAAGCCTCGAATCATACGAGATCGGCCCGCGGGCCGGTAGGGTCAAGATTGTGCATTCGCCGCCCGGCCGGCGGGCAGCAGACCCGCGGGCCGCCCTCGGCGGCCGACGTTGCGCCGTATCCAGGATCGGGGTAAGGCTCGCGGCCGGTCCCTGCGGCCGCCCCTCGCGAGCGCCGGCCGCGGTCCACCCGCATCCGGAGACTCCCATGCCCGACTACGATCTTTCCATCCGCGGCGGCACGGTCGTGACCGCGAGCGACACGGTCCGGGCCGATGTCGGCATCCGGAACGGCCGCATCGTCGCGGTCGCCGACCGCATCGAGGGCGCCGCCAAGAGCATCGACGCGACGGGCCTGCTCGTCATGCCGGGCGGCATCGACAGCCACGTGCATCTCGCCCAGCCGACCTTCGGCGGCCCGAAGATGTCGGACGGCTTCGAGACCGGCACGCGCGCCGCGATCGCCGGCGGAACCACCACGGTCCTGCCCTTCGCCATGCAGCCGCGCGGCGCCGGCCTGCGCGCCGTGGTCAACGACTATCACAAGGAGGCCGACGGCAAGTCGTATTGCGATTACGGCTTCCACCTGATCATCACCAACCCGTCGCCCAGCGTGCTCGGCCAGGAGCTGCCGGCGCTGGTCGAGGACGGCTACACCTCGTTCAAGGTGTTCATGACCTACGACGACATGGTCCTGAACGACCGTGAGCTGTTGGAGGTGTTCGAGTGCGCCCGCGGCTGCCGCGCCCTGGTGATGGTGCACGCGGAAGGCTACGACGCGATAAAGTTCATGACCGAGCGGCTCGAGCAGGCCGGCAAGACGGCGCCCTATTATCACGGCGTGTCGCGACCCGAGATCGTCGAGCGCGAGGCGGCGCACCGCGCCATCAGCCATGCGCAGCTGCTCGACGTGCCGATCATGATCGTCCACGTCTCGGGGCGAGAGGCGATGGAGCAGATCCGCTGGGCGCAGGGGCGCGGCCTGAAGGTCTACGGCGAGACCTGCCCGCAATACATCGCACTGACGGCCGACGACATGAAGGGCCTCAACATGGACGACAGCGGCGGCAAGTATGTCTGCTCGCCGCCACCGCGCGACCATGCGAGCCAGGAGGCGATCTGGCAGGGGATTTCGGCCGGCGTGTTCCAGACGTTCTCGTCCGACCATTGCCCCTTCATGGACGGCGTCGACGGCAAGCGCAGCCCGAAGGCCCGGACCTCGTTCAAATGGGTGCCGAACGGCATTCCGGGAGTCGAGACCCGCATGGCGGTGCTGTGGGGGCTGGGCGTGGCCCAGGGGCGAATCGGCATGAACGAGTTCGTCGCGCTCACCTCGACCAACCACGCCAAGATGTACGGGCTCTATCCGAAGAAGGGCTCGATCGCGCCGGGCTTCGACGCCGACATCGTGATCTGGGATCCGAACCGCAAGGAGACGATCCGCCAGGAGCTGATGCACGGCGCCTGCGACTACACGCCCTACGAGGGCCTGGCCGTCACCGGCTGGCCCGTGATGACGATCGTGAAGGGCAAGCTGGCCTGCGAGGACGGCAAGATTCTCGGGTCGCCAGGCGACGGCACGTTCCTGAAACGCGGCATCTCGCCCTACGCTTCGAAGTGATGCTCAGTCCGGGGGGCGGGCGGAGCCCGCGAGCCCGGAATG
>NZ_NPEX01000106.1:0-5905 GCF_003258865.1 Rhodoplanes roseus
GGGCCGCATGCCGACCCCCTGCACCACCCCGCGCAGCCTTATTCTCTCGCGCGAGACCGGCGCGCCTTGCGACGATGTCGGGATGCCCAGCACGACGGATCAGCCGGTGATGGCGGCCGAAGCGCCGGCCCGCGTCGTCGCCGCCGCCATCGCAGCCCCTGCCTCGAGCCAGGCATAGAAGGTCGACAATCCCTCACCGGTGCGGGCCGAGACCACCAGCGTCTTCAGCCGCGGATTGACGCGCAACGCATTGGCGATGCAGGCGGCCACGTCGAAGTCGAGATGCGGCAGCAGGTCGGACTTGTTCAGCAGCATCAGGTCGGCGGCCGCGAACATGTCGGGATACTTGAGCGGCTTGTCCTCGCCCTCGGTGACCGACAGCACCACCACCTTGTGAGCTTCGCCGAGGTCGAACGCCGCCGGGCAGACCAGATTGCCGACATTTTCCACGAACAGCACCCCGCCGGCCGGGAGCGGCACCTGCTCCAACGCGTGCCCGACCATATGGGCGTCGAGGTGACAGCCCTTCCCGGTGTTGATCTGCACAGCCGGCGCACCGGTCGCACGGATTCGCGCCGCGTCGTTCGAGGTCTGCTGGTCGCCCTCGATCACGGCCACGGACAGCCGGCCGGCCAGATCCGCGATGGTGCGGACCAGCAGCGTCGTCTTGCCGGAGCCGGGACTCGACACGAGATTGAGCGCGAACACGCCGGCCGCCGAGAGACGCGCGCGGTTCTCCGCCGCATAGGCATCGTTCTGGGCGAGAATGTCGCGCTCGATCCGGACGATTCTGGCTTGGCTCAGGCCGGGCACGTGCGTGCCGGCCTCCCCGGCCCCGTAGTCCAGCGTGCCGTCGGCGTGGTGCCGATGATCACGAGAATGAACTGGCTCGTGATCGTGGTCATGATCGTGGGAGTGATCATGACCATGGTCGTACCCATGAGAGTGCCCATGCGAGTGCCCATGCGAGTGCCCGTGCGAATGGCTGTGCACCGTCCCGTCCGCATGAACGTGCTCGTGATCATGGTCGCCGCCGCAGCCGCACACCGTGCACATCACCAAGTCTCCTCGATCACCGGCCGGGTCAGCCGAGCACCGCGATCGCCAGTCCGAGGGCGGCGACGCTGGCGCCGGCGAAACGCGTGGCCGGCTGCAGCGCGCCACGCCCCAGCACCAGGCCTGCACCGACGCCAGCGGCGTGCAGAAGCACAGTGGCGACGACGAAGCCGAGCCCATAGGCGAGCGGGCTCGCGGCGGCCGGCATCTCGGCGCCGTGGGCCAGCCCGTGAAAGAGACCGAACAGCCCGACCAGCATGGTGGCGGGACTCATCGGCAGCCGCACCTTCAGGGCGACCAGCAGCCCGAGCACGATCACGGATGCGGTGATCACCGGCTCGACGCCCGGCACCGCGACGGCGTGTGCGCCGAGCAGCGCGCCGACGATCAGGAGACCGACGAAGGCCGCCGGCACGGCCAGCATGGCACGGCCGCCGAGCGTCGCCGACCACAGGCCGACGGCCAGCATGGCGGCGACGTGGTCGAGCCCGAGCAGCGGGTGGACGACGCCGTCGGCGAAGCCATGGACGTGCGGCGTCGAGCCGACATGCGCCGAAGCCGCGCTCGTCGCGAGCAGGAGCACGGCCACCACGGTCGCCGGGGAAGCGAGATCACGAAGCGTCCTCATCATTGCCTCTCTGGTTTGTCCTGACATGACCGAACCATCCTCAGTCCGCACGCGGCGGCTCAATCGACCTCGAGCTCCCGCACGCGCAGCTCGTCGCCCGCCGTCATCTGCACGTGACGACGCCCGCAGTCGGGACAAGCGCCGAAGCGTTCCGTCAACGCGACGGTCTTGGCGCAGTCCAGGCACCAGCCGGCACCCGGCACCCGGACGATGTCGAGCCGCGCCCCTTCCGCGACCGTGCCGCGGCTGACCGCGTCGAAGCAGAACAACATCGCCTCCGGCTCCACATGGCCGAGCTCGCCGAGCTCGAGCACGACCACGCGGGCGTGCGAAAACCGCTCGCGGCGGGCCGCATCCTCGACCAGCGCGATCACACCGGCACTGAGCGACATCTCGTGCATCACGACGCTCCGCGGCCGAACAGGAGCGCACGCCGGTCGCGCGGCGCGGGCGGCGGAGCGGTACAGGACACGCGGTCGGTGTCGGCCGGCGGCTGATCCAGGACCGCGGCCAGCGCCGCCGCGGCGGCCTCGCGGGCCGATTCAGGAGCGTCGAACCCGGCCATGGGAGAGAACAGCGAGGCCGCGTCGAGCCGTCGGACGCCGGCCAGCGCGCCCACCGTGAACGCGATCGTTCCGGCCGGGAACCTGACCTCACGGGAGTCTCCGACCCGCGCGTCGGGCAGCGCGGGTCCGCCCGGAACGACGGCCAGCACCAGGTTCATGAACCAGGGTGTGACCATCACGCCGAGCGCCACGCCCTCCCAGGTGCGGAAGCCGACCGCCTCCACGGCGAGCCGCGGATTGTAGACCGGCAGATCACGCATCCGCGCCGCCACGGCGCGATAGGCTGCGGCGAGGCCTTCTCCGACCGCGATCGCCGGGTCCGGAGGCGGGGCGTTGCGGTCATTCGGCATGCGACAGCCTCATGAACCGCTCGCGGGCGGCATCACAATGCGGGCAGCGCCAGTCCTCTGGCAGGGCCGAGAACGGCGTGCCGGGCGGGATCTGCCATACGGCATCCCCCTCGCCCGGATCGTAGACGGTCCAGCACACGCCGCACTCCATGCGGTCCGCCCCGGCCTCGCCCGCGCTCATGTGAAATAGGCCTCCTCGATCTGGCGCAGGCGCTCGGCGGAGTCGCGGAAATCCTCGGTCGCGGCACAGGCGGCCGCCGGCACGTCCCCGATCTCCAGCGTGTCGAGCACGATGGCATCGGCGGCGTTGGAGAACTGCACCGACCAGACGTGCCGCGCCCCGGTCGCGACCACCCGGCAGCTCCCATAGCCCCGGGACAGAATCTGGACCGGGCCGGCACCGAGCGTCGCCTGCACGAAGGCCATGTCGTCTTGCGACATCGGCAGCAGCGAGAACGTGATGGTGTGATTCGGGATGCCGGGACGCCAGGTCGTCATCCGCTCGCGAATCTCGGCCAGCACCGGCATGGCGTTCATGGCGCCGGCGGGCGCCTCGCCGAGCGCGATGGCGGGCGCCGTCATGGCGGCGGCCCGGCGGACGGCCTCCGGGATCGCGCCGACCTCGAGATAGTCGGCGAGCGGCTGGCCCTGCGCATCGGCGAAGCGGACGCGCCACAGCCCGGCCATCACGGATTCCCGAACTTGGGCGACCACCCCGTCCGGCAACGCCACGGTCGCGGCCACCTCCCCCTCGCCCACCACGTCGCTGATCAACTGCAGCTCGATGTCCTCGAGCCCGGCGAGATCGAACAGCCGCCCGGGCCGATCCGCCTCCTGGGTGGCGAGCGTCTCGACCAGCAGCGGCAGCAGCGCCGCCACGCGCGGACAGCGCGCGATCATCTCCTCGGCACCAGCCGTGGTCAGGACCGAGACGGGACGCCCCGTCGCCACCGCGATCGGCACCGCCGTCACGGCGCTGTCGGCTCCCTCCGGGGCGATCCAGAAACCGGCCTTCATGGCGTTGTCCTGCTACGGGGTGACGATTTCGACGCGCGCCCCGGCCGAGAGCGCCATGACGGGCGCTGCCGGATCGAGCCACGCCGTGATGCGGGCGACGTAGTCGGACCAGTCGCAAATTCGCGGCAACACGCCGATCGGCTCGATGCCGCGGGTCAGCACGAGGCTCGGCAGCACGGCCACATGAAAGCGGCGGTCGAGCGCCCGCTCGGCGCTGCGTGCCACCACGGCGGCGCGCAGCCGGCCGCGAAAGGCCGAAAGAATCTCCGGCAGGACGACCGCGACGTCACCGACCTCCCGGTGGGTCGCAGGATCGCCGGTGAAGAACAGGAGCGCATGCGGCGGCTCGCCCGCGGCCGGCATCAGGAACGCATCGATGCCGTCCTGATCGACCACCGGCAGGCCGTGGCGGCGCAAGAGGCTGTCGAGGAGCGGCGTCGTCACGTCATCCTCCCAATCCTGTCACCGGACGGCGGCGTTGCGTGCGCGCGCTCTTCTTGCCCTTGCAGCATCGCCGGGTGGTTAGCTCGCTACCACTCCGGATAATCACTTACCAGCCCGGTCGGGTGTGGCCGCTAGGCCGGCGAGATGGGCCGGCAGCGTCGGCTCGCGCTCGAGCAGGTCGGCGAAGAGGTGGTCGAAGGGGCGGCCGTCGAGCGCTGCGGCGACGCCGTCCAGCGCATCGTCGATCTGCTGCGCTTCGACGTCGTCGAGCACCCGGACGGCCGTGCCGAGATGCACCAGCACGGCGGTGCCGGCCGGCTGCGGCCCGACCAGCAGCAGCGACACGCGCTCACGCGCCCCGCGCCGCTCGCAGTCCGCCGCGAAGGCGTCGCCCGACACGATCCGCATGGGAAGCCCGATGCACATGGTCAGCCCACCGCACGACGTTCGTAGGCCAGGAAGTCGATGTCGTGAGCCAGCAGGCCGCCGTCCTCCGCTGTCGCTCGCGGCGTGGCCGGGACGCCCCATTCGCTCAGAATGGCGAGCGCCGCATCGACGGCCGGCGCGATGGTGTCACGCACCGGCGCGGTGAGCGGGCCGCCCCAGTTCTCGAGGTCCAGCGGCTGGCAGCCTACCAGCGCGAGCTTCCCCGGATAACGTCTGAGCAAATCGGCGGCGGACAGCACCTCCTGGAAGCCGGTCTGGTGCAGGCTCATCTTCTTGGCGCCCGTGAACTTCGGCACCTCGCCGTCGCGAACGATCTTCAGGGTTCCGGGCGCCAGCCCGTAGTCGATCGCATCGAACACCAGCAGCCGGTCCGCTGCCGTGACGAACTGCACCAGGTAAAGTCCCTGCGTGCCGCCATCCATCACGGTCACGTCGTTCGGCAGCACGTAGCCGCGGTGGAGCGCTTCGACGGCGCGCACTCCGAAGCCCTCGTCGCCCCACAGGATGTTGCCGATCCCGAGCACCAGCGTGGTCACGGCGCTCGATCCTTGAACCCGTCGCGAAAATCGTCGCGGAACACCCGCTCGCCGGACACGATCGCGGAGATCATGCTCTGGCGCGACAGGATGTCCTCGCGCACGGCGGCGTAGACGTGGCCGACGACGAAGATCACGACGGCCCACAGGCCGAGATGGTGCCAGGTGTGGACGTCCTGCGAGTTCGGGAAGATCGAGAACACCCAGCCGAACATCGCGTACTGCCAGCTCTCACGGCCGGCGCCTTCGGCGTACATGGCGAAGCCGGTGCAGATCATGAAGACGAGCAGCAGCACCAGGCCGAACATCGAGGCGTGGCCGACCGGGTTGTGGCCGATGTATTTCTTCGGGTCGCGGACCAGGAACATGTACCACTTCAGCTCGTAGATCAGGCCCCTGATCCAGGTCCTGTCCCACACCGGCAGGACGAAGATCTGACGCGACCAGCGGTTTCCGAAGAAGGCCCAGACGAAGCGGAACACCAGGCCGATCGCCAGCACGTATCCGGCGGCGAAATGGGCGAAGCGGATGTAGCCCATCTGGTAATGGGCGCTCGCCTCGCCGGACAGCGAGGGCGGCGGCGAGCCGATCAGATAGCCGGTGACGCCGAGCACCAGGATGCACAGCACCGTCGTCCAGTGCCAGATGCGCACCGGCGCCTGATAGACGTAGACGGTCTGACGGCGCGGCGCGCGCTCGTCGACGCGATCGATGACACCGGGGAGACCGGATGCCTGGGCCATGGCGTTTCCCCTCTGCTCGCGCAGCGTTGTTCTGATCGACAGCATCTCCCGGCCTCATGGTGAGGAGGCTGCGCAGCAGCCGTCTCGAACCATGGGGCCGCCACCGTGACCGCCTCGC
>NZ_NPEX01000106.1:5915-19229 GCF_003258865.1 Rhodoplanes roseus
TTCGAGACGCCCGCTACGCGGGCTCCTCAGGGTGAGGCGGATCGAGCCGCGGCGGTCGTCCGAGCCCGACGACCGCTGGAAGCCCTCACCGCACCGTGACGGTGGCCATCTCCTGGCCGTCCGGGCTCATCACGTGCGTCGAGCAGGCGAGGCACGGGTCGAACGAATGCAGCGTCCGGATGATCTCCAGCGGCTGGTTCGGATCGGCCATCGGGGTGTTCATCAGCGCCGCCTCGAAGGCGCCGATATTGCCCTGGGGATCGCGCGGGCTGCCGTTCCAGGTGGTCGGAACGACACACTGGTAGTTGTCGATCTTGGTGTCCTTGATCTTGATCCAGTGCGCCAGGGCGCCGCGCGGCGCCTCGGTGAAGCCGACCCCCTTCGCCTCCTTGGGCCAGCTCGACGGCAGCCACTTGTCGGTGTTGGCGGTCGCGAGATCGCCGGCCTTGATGTTGGCGACGAGCTTGTCCTGATAGTAGCGCAGCTTCTGCGCCGCCCACTGGCATTCGAGGCCGCGCGCCGCCGTGCGGCCCAGCGTCGAGAACAGCGCCGTCACCGGCACGCCGAGCGCGGCGAGGAGCTTGTCGGTGGGCTCCTTGAACTCCGCTTTGCCCTGGGCGTAGCCGATGATGTAGCGGGCGAGCGGCCCGACCTCGACGGCGTTGCCCTTCCAGCGCGGCGCCTTGATGAACGAGTACTTGGCCGATTCGTCGAGCGCCTCGATGTCGGTCTTGGTCCCCTTGGTCGCGGGACCGAGCTTGAAGTTCGGCTCGGTGACACCGTCGTAGGGGTGCAGGCCGCGCGCTTCGTCCGGGTACTTGTACCAGGAGTGGGTGACGAACTCCTGCACCTGGTCCGGCGCCTCGAGGTCGATCGGATGGATCTCCTTGAGATTGCCGTTGAGGATCACGCCGCGCGGCAGCTGCAGGCTCTTGTCGGAGTAGTCGTTGGCGTATTCCGGGATGTCGCCGTAGGACATCACCGAGGTCGACGACAGCCCGCCGCCATAGAGCCAGTCCTTGTAGAAGCCGGCGATCGCGATCAGGTCCGGGATGTAGACCTGCTCGACGAAGGCGATCGACTGGTCGATGATCGACGAGACGAGATTGAGCCGCTCGATGTTGATGGCGCCGACCGCGCCGGTGCCGTCGATGTTGATGGCGCAGGGAACACCGCCGACCAGCCAGTTCGGATGAGGGTTCTTGCCGCCGTAGACCGTGTGGATCTTTACGATCTCCTTCTGGAAGTCGAGCGCCTCGAGATAGTGCGCGACCGCCATGAGGTTCGCCTCGGGTGGCAGCTTGTAGGCCGGGTGGCCCCAATAGCCGTTCTTGAACGGCCCGAGCTGGCCCGACTCGACGAACTTGGTCAGCCGGATCTGCAGGTCCTTGAAGTAGCCGGGCGACGACAGTGGCCACGGCGAGATCGACTGGGCGAGCGCCGAGGTCGCTTTCGGATCGGCCTTGAGGGCCGAAACGACGTCGACCCAATCGAGCGCATGCAGGTGATAGAAGTGCACGAGATGATCGTGCACCTGCAGCGTCAGCTGCATGAGATTGCGGATGATGTTGGCGTTCTCGGGAATCGCGATCTTCAGCGCGTTCTCGACGGCCCGCACCGAGGTCAAGGCGTGCGTGCCGGTGCACACGCCGCAGATCCGTTCGGTGAACGCCCAGGCGTCGCGCGGATCGCGGCCCCGGAGAATCACCTCGATGCCGCGCCACATGGTGCCGGTCGACACCGCATTGCGGATCACATTGTCCTTGTCGAGATTCACCTCGACGCGCAGATGCCCTTCGATGCGGGTCACTGGGTCGACGACGACGCGCTTGCCGGAGTTGTCGAGCGTGAAGCCGTTCGGGGTCTGGATCGTCATGGTCGCCCCCTGTTCAATGGCCGTGCGGGCCGGACTTGTCGGTGAGACGGCGCACCGCCGTCACCCCCGCATGCACGGCGAGCCCGGCCGCCACGGTTCCGGCCGCCACCATGCCGATCTGATCGGCATTGGCCTCGATCCCGAAGGCGCTGATGTTGGTCAGCCGGTCGTAGAAGGAGCCCTTGTCCCAGAAGGCGTCCTCCGAGCAGCCGATGCAGCCGTGACCCGACTGGATCGGGAACGAGACGCCACCGTTCCACCGTGTCGTCGAGCAGGCGTTGTAGGTGGTCGGGCCCTTGCAGCCCATCTTGTACAGGCAGTGGCCCTGGCGGGCGCCCTCGTCGTCCCACGCCTCGACGAACTGGCCGGCGTCGAAATGCGGCCGGCGGTAGCACTTGTCGTGGATGCGCTGGGAATAGAACATCTTCGGCCGGCCCTGGCGGTCGAGCTCCGGCAGCCGGCCGAAGGTCACCACGTAACCGACCACGCCGGTCATCACCTCGGCGATCGGCGGGCAGCCCGGCACCTTGATGATCGGCTTGTCACGGATCACCTTGTCGATCGGCACGGCCTGGGTGGGATTGGGCTTCGCCGCCTGCACGCAGCCCCAGGAGGCGCAGGCGCCCCAGGCGATCACGGCCATGGCGTCGGCCGCCATCTCGGTCAGCTTCTCGACGAAGGGCCGGCCGCCGTCGATGCAGTACATGCCGTTCTCGTTGAGCGGCGGATTGCCTTCGACGGCGAGGATGTACTGGCCTTTGTACTTCTGCCGCGTCTCCTGCAGGATCGCGTCGGCCTGGTGGCCGGCCGCCGCCATGATGGTGTCGTCATAGTCGAGCGAGATCATCGACAGGACGACGTCCTTTACCAGCGGATGCGCGGATCTGATGAAGCTCTCGGAGCAGCAGGTGCATTCGAGCCCGTGCATCCAGATCACCGGGATGCGTGGCTTGGTCTCCAGCGCGTGCGCCACCGTGGCGGCGCCGTTGGCGCCGAGGCCCAGGCTCGCCGCCGTGAGGCTGCAGAACTTGACGAAGCTGCGTCGCGTGATCCCCTGGCGACGGATCACGTCGTAGAACGTCTCGCGTGGAGCGTCCATCGGCCGTTTCCCCCGAATGCGAGGCCCGTTGATCGGGCACTGCTCGATCAGAGGAACCGCAAGAACCGGGCCAGCCGTCCGGGAGCATCGGTGATTTCAGATAAGCTCTGATAATAGAACGTTCTAAACAAAGTGGCGGCGACGACGGGCTAGTCGTGCTCCGGCCGAATCTGGATAGCTGCTTACCAGCACCGAAAGTCCGCTTGCCAGTCGGGCGCCGCGACGTTCGCGCCAGGCCCGTCAGTGCGCCGTGCACACCATGCAGGGATCGAACGAGCGCACGACGTGCTGGATCGCCGCGGCCCGGGCGCCACGCTCCCCCACCGGCGTGCCGACCAACGCCTGCTCCAGTGGCCCCGGGACGCCTCGAGCGTCGCGCGGGGAAAAATTCCAGGTGGTCGGCGCGATGATCTGGTAGCGCGCCGTCTCGCCGTTCCGGATCGTCACCCAGTGGCCGAGGCTTCCGCGGGCCGCCTCGACCAGGCCGGCGGCAGCGCCGTCCGGACTCGGGAGATCGGGGATGCAGAACGGCCGGCCGATCTCCAGACCGCGCGCCCAGGTCTCCATCGCGAGGGCCACGCGGGCGACCTCGAACAGCCGGGCGACGACGCGGGCTGCGACGTTCGAGCCGCCGTCGGCGACGAGCGCCCGGGCGAGCGGCGCCCCGTCGACGACCTGCCGGGCCAGGGCGCCGACCTCGACCGGTCGCCCGTCGAGCCGCGGAGCCTTGGCCCAACCATACGCCTCGGGCTTGTGGACGGCGGGATGTGTGTCGGCCTCCGCCGGATGCACTGGCCCGTCGGCGAGCCAGGTCGAGGTCACGTCCTCGGCGATGCGCTCGGGCGCGATCTCCCCGGTGCCGCCGGTCGTCGGATCGTACAGGCCTCCCCGGAACAAGGCCTCGCCGGCGCCCCGATATGCGCCGTAGCTCATCAGCCCCGTCGTCCCGCGGCCGAGACGATCGAGCCGAAGGTCGCGGGCGAGCCGCAGGAACAAGGCGAAATCGCCGTTTCGCGTCCGCGGCGCCTCGGCGAAGGCGTCGAGGGCGGCCCGGTCGGACAGCGCGGCGACCTCCTCCAGCGGCGCCGCGAACAGCACCCGCTCGAGGAATCCACGGAGCTGCGCCACGGCAGCGATCAGCCGCATCGTCTCGCCGAGATCGAGCCCACGGGTCGTGCCGCCGGACCGGAAGGCGAGCGAGTGCGGCCATTTGCCGGCAATGATGCCGAGCACATGCAGGAGCTGGGCGCGGGCCGGGAGGAGCTCGCCGGCGGCCGAGCCCTCGATCGCCTTGAAGCGCGCCGCAACGTCGTCGAACCAGGGCTCGCTGGCGTACTCGTCGCGGCAGAAGTCCGGCATGAAGAACAGATAGAAGTGGGTGAGGTGGTCGGCGATGTTCTCGGCGGCGTGCGACAGGTCGGCGGCGAGCGCGCCGTTCGGCGGAGGCACGACACCGGCCACGGCGCGCAGCGCGGCGACCGCCGCCATCGACTGCGACACCGAGCAGATGCCGCAGATGCGCGGCACGATCGCCAAGGCGTCGCCGGGCGGACGGCCGACCAGGATGCGCTCGAAGCCGCGGAACATCGGCGCCGACACCCGGGCCGCAGCCACGACGCCGTCGGCGACGTCGAGCGTGACCTCGAGATCGCCTTCCACCCGGTTGAACGGTCCGACGACGAGACGCGTCATCCCGCAGTCCCGTCGCCGGGCGCGTTGCGGCGTGGCGGCACCGCCACGTGGTCGGCCGTGGCATTGTCGCGCACGCGCCGGGGCGTCGCCGATTTCGACAGCGCGGCGAGGGCGATGAACCACGCCTTGGGCATGTCGAGCGGCAGGCCGACCGGAATGCCCGCGACCTTCGGTGTCGTGGTGAAGCCGCGCGCGTCCTCGAAGCCGGGCGACGTGCAGGCGATGCAGGCATAGCCGGCGTGGGTACAGGCGCCGCCGCCGTTCCAGGTCCGCTGGTTGCAGTCACCGACCGACTGGGTCGCCTTGCAGCCGAGATGCTCCATCAGGCAGCCGCGCTCGCCGGTGGCGACGGCGCTCGCCTTGTACTCGTAGAACTCGTTGCGGCTGCAGCCGTGATGGGCGAGATGGTCGGCGAAGAACCGCGGCCGGCCGAAGCCGTCGAGCTGGTCGGCCCGCAGGACCCCGGCGGCCAGCGCGGTCAGGGTCTCGACGATCCAGCCCGGATGCGGCGCGCAGCCGGCGATGTTGACGACCGGCAGCCCTTTCCGCGAGCGGAAGTCGCGCCCGAGCAGACCGCCGGCCGTGTCCTTCTCGAACTGCAGCCCGGTCGCCTCCACCGGATCGGGAAGGCCGGCCGAGACGCCGCCATAGGCGGCGCAGCTTCCGGCCGCGACGCAGTAATTCGCCCGCGGCGCCAGCGACTGGACCAGATCCAGCATGGTGCGGCCCATCCCGGCGACCCGCTGGGCGAGGCCGGTTCCCTGCGGCCCGCGCAGCACCGCCCCTTCGACCACCAGGGCATCCAGCGGCCGGCGACCGGCCGCGACGGCCTCGAAGATGTCGCGAACCTCGTCGCCGGACTGCTCGCTGAAGGAGGGATGCCAGAGCAGCTGGATTCCGAGCGACCGCAGCTCGCCGAACAGCCCGGCGCTGCGGTCCAGCATCGCCATGGTGCAGCCGCCGCACCCCCCGGCTTGGAGCCAGAGCACGTCGAACGAGGGCCTCATGCCGATCTCCTGTCGCGCCGTCATGCAGGATAGATCAGCGGACCGACGGGAGAGAAGCGATTTGCCGGGGCATGGGCCCGAATACGCGCCCCGGGATGGTTCTTGGGCTCGTCTGCGACCCCGAAGCACTGCAGGCGGCGCAGGCGATCCGCCGCTGAATTCTGTGACCTTATGACGCCCGCCCGGGTGGCACGGTTCGGTTCCTCGGGCGTTACTCCTCGACCACCGAGAGGAGCACCCTGCCCCGATGGAAGTGCCGCCGCTGATCCCGTGGGCCGCCGTGTTCAGGGGCATCGGCTCCTCGGAAATTAATGTCGGGCGAAACCGGAGGGCCGGATGATCGAGGCTCATTGTGGGACGGCACCCGTCCCGTCCCGTTGGCTCGACCGCTGGAATGCCGATCCGGCGCTGCTGGCCGGCCTAACCGGCTCCGGTCTGCTCCACGTCGTGCTGATGGCCGTGCTGGGTCGTCGCCTTCTCCAAGGCGCTCCCGTCGACGACCGGGTCCGATGATCGCGTGGCTGAAGGTCGTACACATTCTCGCGCTGACCGTCTGGTGTGCGGGATTGTTGATGCTGCCGAGCCTCTACGCGCAGCGAAGCCGGGCCGTCACCCGCGACGCGCTGAACGATCTTCACCGCCTGACGCGCCGCATGTTCATCCGGGTGACCTCGCCGGCTGGCTTCGTCGCCGTGGTGGCCGGGACCGTGCTGCTCTTCGCCCAGGAGGCGTTCACGGCCTGGATGATGCTCAAGCTCGTCGCGGTCGGCGTCCTGGTCGGCCTCCACATCCGGGCCGGATACGTGGTGATCGGGCTGTTCGAGCCCGGCCGACGCTACGCCGGATGGCGACAGGCGCTCTCGACCGGCGCGACGGTCGCCGCCATCACGGCGATCCTGCTGCTGGTTCTGGCGAAGCCGGCGATCGATCTCGCCGGCGTCCCCGCCTGGATGCGCCAGCCGGGTGGCCTGCAGGCGCGCCTCGGCGCGACACCCCTGAGCGCCTGGACGTCCTCCGGAGATCAATCCCGGCCGGAGACCATGAGGCCGATGCCGTGATCGAACACGAGCTTTCCGCCGTGCCAGCCGGCGAGACCCACGAACACCATGCCGAGGACCGACACCAGCAGCCCGAGCGGCAGCACCGCGTCGGGATGGGCGAGGCGCAGACCCCAATTGGCCCCGGCGATCGAGACCAGCGTCACGCCGGCGATCGCATGGATCCAGCTCGCCGCGCGCTTGCGGATGCCCTTGACCAGCAGGAGCTCGGCCGTGCCGGCCATGCTGGCCAGAATGCCGAGCCAGAATGCGAAGCCGCTCGCCCACACGCCGGCACGGTGCCAGAACGGGTCGCCCCACCACCAGTAGAAGAGGTCGCAGCCGAGCGTCGCGGTCACCAGCGCGATCGGGAAGGTGACCAGCATGGCGTGAATCGGATGGCCCGCCACCGCCACGAGCGAGCTGGTGTCGTGCTGGTCGAGCTCTTGGATGATCGGGCTGGTCATGGCGCACCTCGTTCCGTCTCAATGCGCCGCAGCCCGGCCGGGTTCAGGCCCGTCGTCGTCGCAGCCGCCGCAGCGGGGCTCGCCGGTTGCGACGGGCCGCTCTCGACCCTCGATCCGGCCGGGCCCGCAGCGGCGACGATCGCCGGCCTGTGGTGGGCCATGATGAGCGGCGGCATCGTCCTGCTGACTATCGTGATGGCGCTGCTCGCCTGGGCGTTTCTCCGGCCGGGCGCGGGCCGGACCACCTCGCCCCGCGTGTGGCTGGCGGGCGGCGGGCTGGTCCTCCCCGCCGTCGTGCTGACGCCGCTTCTGCTCGCCGGATTGTGGGCAGGCGAGCGCCTGCTCGCACGACCGGGCGTTCCGGGGATCGTGCGGGTCGACGTGACGGCACGTCAGTGGCAGTGGGACTTCGTGTACCCGGACGCGACGCCGGCCGTCTCCACCAACGTGCTGCACATCCCGGTCGGCCGGCCCGTGGACGTGCACGTGACCAGCGCCGACGTGATTCACAGCTTCTGGGTGCCGCGGCTCGCCGGCAAGATCGACGCCATTCCGGGCCACGTGACGGTGGTGCGGCTGGCTGCCGATCGGCCGGGCGTGTTCCACGGCGTCTGCGCCGAGTTCTGCGGCACCGCTCATGCGCATATGGGGTTCACGGTCGAAGCGCATGCCGCCGACGCGTACGAGGACCGCCTGCGCCGGCTGGGGCGGAACACACGGTGAGCGCCGGAATGCAGCAGATGTCGGATCAGCCGAGCGCGCCGGCGAGCGCCGTGGCGCTGCACAAGCAGCTCGAGGCGGTGTGGGGCACGCCGCCCGGCCTCGGCCGCCTGGCCTCCGTGAACCACACCATCGTGGGCCGCCGCTTCATCGTCACGGCGTTCGTGTTCTTCGCGATCGGCGGCCTGCTGGCGATGCTGATCCGGACCCAGCTCGCGACGCCGCGCAGCGCCTTTCTGGGTCCCGAGATCTACAATCAGATCTTCACGATGCACGGCACCGTGATGATGTTCCTGTTCGCCATCCCGATGTTCGAGGGCCTGGCTTTCTATCTGCTGCCGAAGCTCCTGGGCGCGCGGGACATGGCGTTTCCGCGGATGAGCGCCTACGGCTACTGGTGCTACCTGTTCGGCGGCTCGATCCTGGTCGTCGGCCTCGCTCTCGGCGTCGCGCCGGACGGCGGCTGGTTCATGTACACGCCGCTCTCCTCGAAGACCTACACGCCCGGAATCAATGCCGACCTGTGGCTCATCGGCGTGACCTTCGTGGAGATCTCCGCGCTCTCCGCCGCCGTCGAGATCATCGTCACGGTGCTCAAGCTGCGCGCGCCGGGCATGTCGCTCGACAAGATGCCGCTGCTCGCCTGGTATCTGCTCGTCACGGCCTTCATGATGCTGTTCGGCTTCCCGCCCCTGATCGTCGGCTCGATCCTGCTCGAGGTTGAGCGAGCCTTCGGCCTCCCGTTCTTCGATCCGACGCGCGGGGGCGATCCGCTGCTGTGGCAGCATCTGTTCTGGCTGTTCGGCCATCCCGAGGTCTACATCATCTTCCTGCCGGCGGCCGGAATGGTCACGACCATCCTGCCCGTCTTCGCCGGCCGCGAGATCATCGGCTACACCTGGATCGTCGTCAGCATCGTGGCGCTCGCCTTCCTGAGCTTCGGGCTGTGGGTGCACCACATGTTCACGGTCGGCATCCCTCACCTCGCGCTCGCCTTCTTCTCCTCCGCCAGCACGGCCGTGGCGGTGCCGACCGCCGTTCAGATTTTCGCCTGGCTCGGCACGCTGGCGGCCGGGCGGCCGCGCCTCACGGTGCCGATGCTGTTTCTTCTCGGCTTCTTCTTCGTGTTCGTGGCGGGCGGCCTGACCGGTGTCATGCTGGCCATCGTGCCGTTCGACTGGCAGGTCCACGACACCCATTTCGTCGTCGCGCATCTGCATTACGTGCTGGTCGGCGGGTTCGTCTTCCCGATGATGGCGGCAGCCTACTATTGGCTGCCGCATTTCACCGGACGGTCCACGCGGCACGGCTTCGGCGTGACGGTGTTCTGGCTGATCTTCGCGGGCTTCAACCTCACGTTCCTGGTGATGCACTGGACCGGCCTCGTCGGCATGCCGCGTCGCGTCTACACCTACGGCACCGAGACGGGCTGGGAATGGCTGAACCTGATCTCGTCCTTCGGCAGCTTCCTGATGGCGATCGGCTTCGCCCTGTTCGCGATCGACGTGCTGATGCAGTGGCGCTACGGCCGGCGCACACGCCGCAACCCGTGGCGGGCCGAGACGCTCGAATGGGCCATGGCCGTCCCGGCGCCGAGCTACAATTTCGCCAGCCTCCCGGCAGTCTCGTCACGAGCGCCGCTGGCGACCGAGCCACAGCTCCCGGCGCACCTCGCCGCCGGCCGCGGCTATCTCCCGTTCGTCCGTGACGGACGGATGGAGACGCTCGCGGTCGGCCTCGTCACGGGGCAGATCGAGCAGGTGGTGAGGTTGCCGAACCGGACCCTTCTGCCGCTGATCACCGCGATCGCGACCGGGGTGTTCTTCGTGTCGGTCCTGTTCAAGCTCTACGTGCCGGCGCTGGTGGGCGCAGCGGCGACGCTCGCCATGTTCCTGCTGTGGACACGGACGACCGGCGACTTGCAGGATCGCGGCGCGATGCCGATCGGCCGTGGCGAATCCGCGGCGCCGCATACCGAAGCGATGGCCCCTCCGGCCCTGTGGGCCATGGCGCTGACCCTCGCGGCCGACGCCACCGCGTTCGCATCGCTGGCTTTCGGGCTCGTGTTCCTGTGGGTGGTGGCGCCGAACTGGCCGCCGCCGGCGCTGCTGGCGGTCGACCCGGCCGCGACCGTCGTCGCCGTGGTCGGGTTCGTCGGAGCCGCCCTCGTCGGACGCATCTCGGTTCGCCCCGCCGTCATCGCCGTTCCTCGCCTGCGCGATCGTGTCCTGATCGGCGTCGCGGCGGCGCATGTCGCGGCTCTCGCCGGGCTCGGCACGACGATGCTGGAGGTGCCCGATCCGACCCGTCACGCCTACCCGGCGGCGACCATGATGGTTCTCCTCTACGCGGCCTTTCATGCCGCCCTCGGGATCGTGTTCGCCCTGTATGGCGTCTGGCGCAGCCGCGCCGGCTTCGTGTCCCCGGCCCGCAGCCTCGATCTCCGCATCGGGGCGATGTGGCACGCTGCGACGGCTGCGATCGGAGCGGTGTCGCTCCTGCTCGTCCATGGGCTTCCGGTCGTCATGACATGACACAGGCCGCCCGGATCACCCCGCCGCGAGCGCTCCTGCTGCTGGTCGCCGGCTTCGTCGTGTGGAGCTCCGCCTTTGTGTGGCTCTATGGCGGCCTGTCGGTGGGATGTGCATTCGGGTGGGACCGGATCACGCTCGCCGGAACGAGCGCACTCAGGCTCGGGCTGCTGCTGATCTGGCTCGTCCACGTCGCAGCTCTCGGATGGCTGCTCGCTTATTCGCGGGCGGTCCGCCAAGCCGGCCGGTCACCGCCCTTCGTGACGACGGCGGCCACCGCGCTGACCGTGGTGGCGCTGATCGCGACCGTGTGGACCGGGCTGGCGATCCCCGCGACCACGCTGTGCATCTGACCACGTGGCGCCGCCGTCATGCGAGGGGCGCGCCACCCGGTGCGGCCCGGAGTGCCGCCCGCGGATCGATCGACAGATAGTCGCGGACCTCCGGGTCGCCGTCGCCGCGATGGAACCGCCGGGCTTCGCGATGGCGGCCGCCGGCACCAGCGACGCCCCGAGCACCAGCCGATCCTGGCCGATGCGCGCCCGCAGCCGCGGCAGCAGCAGCGCGCCGACGATCGCGCCGGCGCCGACGCTGCCCAGTATCAGGCCGTAGAAGCCGGGCGTGCCGCCGAGCTCCTGGCGCGCGACCAGCGGCAGCAACGCCACACGGCGCTGGCGAAGACGACGAACAGCACGGTGCGCCACAGCACCCGCTTGATGTCGCGGCTGGAGCGCGCATAGCGCAGGCCGGCCCGCAGCGCGCCGCCGAAATTCTCGCGCAGATCGTCGGTCTCGGCGACGTCGCGCTTCCACCAGAGAAGTCGGCGATCACCAGCACGTAGCTGGCCACGTCGAGTCCGTAGGTGACGGAGGCGCCGAACGCGGCGAGCGCGACGCCGCCGAGCGCCGGCCCGATGGCGCGCGAGATGTTGAAGCCGAGCGAGCCGAGCGCCACAGCGGACTTCAGCTCGCCGCGCGGCACCAGCTCCGGAACGATCGACTGCCATGACCGTCTCCGGGGTCTCCGTCACGATCGCGCCATCGGTCGGTTGGCGTGGAGGGCCGCCATCAGGAGACCGCCCACGATGGCGACATGCTCGAAGAAGGTCGCAGCCTGGTACCCCCGCTCCGGGCCGCCGAAGGCCCAGAACGAATGGGCCAGCAGCGTCGCCGCCACGGTGAAGCCGGCCAGCAGCCCGGCGCCGATCCAGCACCACCGCCGCGTGAGGAGCAGCGCCGAGCCGACGAGCTGGGTCGCGATCACCACCCCCGCGATCGGTCCGGCCGGCTGGACGCCGAGCCCGGCGACCTCCACGGTCGCGCCGCCGAAATCGACCAGCTTGACGATGCCGCTGATCAGGAACGGCGCCGCCAACGCGAGCCGGGCCAGATAGTCCAGCCCGGGCGTGTCGAGCAGCCGCGCCAGCGGTGCAGGAGCAGCCATGTCGCTCATGTCGCCTCCCTAGAACGCCCAGCAGGAGCACCCGAGCGCGCCCCAGAACGAGCCGGCATCGGAGGCAGGGACATTGGCGCCCCATGCCGCCGCATGGGCATGGCCGTGCACGCCGCAACCGGTGGCGCAGCCACAGGAGGCGGCCGCCGCGGCCGTGACGGCTTCGGCCGCGAAGGCGTGGCGCGACCCACCCGCGTCGGCCCGCATCTGATAGCCGCCGTAGCTTCGCACCGGCGACCAGTCCGGCATGGCCGGCGGCAGCGGCGGCGCGAGATCGGCGAACTCCTTGTCGCCGTGCACCGGCTTGCCGCCGAGCAGCGTCAGCACCGAGGTGATGTCCTGGATCCCGTCCTCCGGCACGACGAAGAAGTCGTCCGACAGAACCGCGACATCGGCGAGCTGGCCGGGCGCGATCTGACCCTTCTTGCCCGGCTCGGTGGAGAACCAGGTATTGGCCTCGGTCCACAGCCGCAGCGCGGTCTCGCGATCGAGGCGGTTGGCGGCCGGATACAGCGACAGGCCGCCCAGCGTCTTGCCGGTGACCAGCCAGGACAGCGACACCCACGGATTGTAGGAGGCGACGCGGGTGGCGTCGGTGCCGGCGCCTACGGGTAAGCCGGCGGCCAGCATGCGCCGCACCGGCGGGCTGCGCTCCGCGGCACGCTCGCCGTAGCGGGCGACGAAATCCTCGCCCTGATAGGCCATGCGGTGCTGGACCGCGATGCCGCCGCCGAGCGCGGCGATCCGGTCGATGTTGCGGTCGTCGATCGTCTCCGCGTGGTCGATGAACCAGTGCAGCCCGTTGAACGGCACGTCGCGGTTCACCTTCTCGAACACGTCGAGGGCACGCGTGATGGTCTCGTTGTAGGTCGCGTGCAGTCGCCACGGCCAGCGGTTCTCGGCGAGCAGGCGCACCACCGGCTCGAGGTCGCCTTCCATCGTGGACGGCATGTCCGGTCGCTCGACCCGGAAGTCCTCGAAGTCGGCCGCCGTGTAGACCAGCATCTCGCCGGCGCCGTTGTGGCGATACGTGTCGTCGCCGGCGCCCGGCTTCACCTGGCCGACCCAGGTGGAGAAGTCCTTCAGCTCCTCCTTCGGCTTCTGGGTGAACAGGTTGTAGGCGATGCGGACGGTGAGCTGGCCGTCGCGGTGCAGCTCCTCGACGATCGAATAGTCCTCCGGATAATTCTGGAAGCCGCCGCCGGCGTCGATGACGCTGGTCACGCCGAGCCGGTTCACCTCGCGCATGAAGTGGCGCGACGAGTTCTTCTGATACTCGGGCGGAAGCTTGGGGCCCTTCGCCAGCGTCGCATACAGAATCGTCGCGTTCGGCTTGGCGACCAGCAGGCCCGTCGGGTTTCCGCTCGCGTCACGCACGATCTCGCCGCCGGGCGGCGCCGGCGTGTCCTTGGTGTAGCCGACGGCGCGCAGCG
>NZ_NPEX01000107.1 GCF_003258865.1 Rhodoplanes roseus
CGGCCGATCGCCGGCGCTCCCAGGTCCGACGTTCGAGCATCCCGTCCGCGGCGCGTCGGACGGGCCGCGATCCTCCGCCGCCTTCCGCCGCCTTCCGCACCGAGCAACCGCCATGTCGATGCTCCAGTCCACCCGGGCCATCCGGCGCGCCAAGCCCGTGCAGCGCGTCCTCTACATCGCCGACCTCGTCAGCACCCTGGTCGGCAAGACCACGGCCTGGCTGATCATCGCCCTGATGACCGTGGTCGTGGTCGAGGTGATCAAGCGCTACACCCTCAACGCGCCCACCGCCTGGATCTTCGATCTCAACAACATGCTGTACGGCACGGTGTTCATGCTGTGCGGCGCCTACACGCTGGCGCAGAACTCGCACGTGCGGGGCGACTTCATCTACGGATCGCTGAAGCCGCGCACCCAGGCGACGCTCGACCTGATCCTCTACGTGCTGTTCTTCCTGCCCGGGATCGGCGCGCTGGTCTATGCCGGCCTGCATTACGCGCAGGACTCCTGGCGCATCCTCGAGCATTCCAACGTCACGGCCGACGGGCCGCCCGTCTATCCGTTCAAGACCGTCATTCCGATCGCCGGCGCGCTGGTGCTGATGCAGGGGTTCGCCGAGATGCTCCGCTGCGTCGTGTGCCTGAAGAGCGGCGTGTGGCCGCCGCGGCTGAAGGACGTCAGCGAGCTGGACGTGATCGAGGAGCAGCTCGAGCACAGCGAATACGTGGACGAAGAGGTCCGGAGAACGGCGATCGCCCGCGCCCACAAGATCGACGAGACGGCGCGTCAGCGCGGCATGGGGGGAGACGTGAACACATGAGTGATCCCGCCCTCGGGCTCTTGATGCTCGGGCTCATCGTGGTCGCCATCATGATGGGCTTCCCCACCGCCTTCACCCTGATGGGACTGGGCATCTTCTTCGGCTTCTACGCCTTCTACGACCCGAGCCAGTTCTGGTGGGACAACCGCGTCTTCGACCTGATGGTCCAGCGCACCTACGGCGCGATGACCAACGACGTGCTGATCTCCATCCCGCTCTTCGTCCTGATGGGCTACGTGATGGAGCGCGGCGCCCTGGTCGACAAGATGTTCTACAGCGTGCAGCTGTCGTTCAGCCGGGTGCCGGCGTCGCTCGCGGTCGCCACCCTGATCGTCTGCGCCTTCTGGGGTCTGGCCTCCGGCCTGGTCGGCGCCGTCGTGGTGCTGATGGGCGTCATCGCCTTCGGCCCCATGCTGCGCGCCGGCTACGACGTCAAGCTCGCGGCCGGCGTCATCACGGCCGGCGGCACCCTCGGCATTCTCATTCCGCCCTCGGTGATGATCATCGTCTACGCCGCGGTCGCCGGTCAGTCGGTGGTGAAGCTCTATGCGGCGGCGATGTTCCCGGGCTTCTTCCTGGCGACCCTCTACATCGCCTACATCATCGGCCGGGCGCTGCTGAACCCGTCGCTCGCGCCGCCGCTGCCGCCGGAGCAGACCCGCGTGCCCGTGCCCGAGTGGGTCGACCGGCTGCGCGCCGCCTATGCGCCGAACATGATGAGGACCTTGTTGTCGGCACTCGCCTCGCCGGCTCGCGCCAGCGCCGTGAAGCGGGAGGACGGGACGCCGATCGGCTACGGCGCGCTGATCGGCAACCTTCTCATCGCGCTGGTGCCGCTCGCGCTGGGCGCGGTCCTGATGGGGCTCGTCTGGTGGTACGTGGTGATCCATCGCGCACCCACCGAGGAGATCGAGTCGCTCGGCCTGCAGCCGCTCGGCGGTGCCGCGCCGGTCGAGGCCGAGGCGGCGTCCGGCCCGGGGACCGGTTTCTACGTCACCTACGCCGTCCTCGGCGTCCTGCTCGCGCTGATGCTCGTGCGCTACTACTGGCGCATGGGCGCGGAGCGCTTCTCCTTGCTCAAGCTGCTTTCGATCTCGGTGCTGCCGATCGCCGTGCTCAGCCTCACGGTGCTTCTGGTGATCCTGCTCGGCATCACCACGGCGACCGAATCGGCCGCGGTCGGCTCGGCGGGCGCCTTCCTTCTCGCACTGCTCGCCCGCACCCTCGACTGGAAGCGCACCAAGGAGGCGGTGTTCCTCACCGCCAAGACCACCGCCATGGTGTGCTGGCTGTTCGTCGGGTCGGCGCTGTTCTCGGCCGTGTTCGCGGTGCTGGGCGGTCAGGCGTTGCTGGAGCGATGGGTGCTGGCGCTCGATCTCTCGCCCACCCAGTTCATGCTCCTGTCGCAGGCGATCATCTTCGTCCTCGGCTGGCCGCTCGAGTGGACCGAGATCATCATCATCTTCGTGCCGATCTTCCTGCCGCTGCTCAAGCACTTCGGCATCGACCCGATCCTCTGGGGCGTGCTGGTCTTCGTGAACCTGCAGGCCGCCTTCCTGTCGCCGCCGGTCGCGATGTCGGCCTTCTACCTGAAGGGCGTGGCGCCGCCGCACGTCACCATCAACCAGATCTTCGCCGGCATGATGCCCTATATGGGCGTCGTGATCCTGTGCATGGTGATCATGTACATCTGGCCCGAAATCGTGCTCTGGCTGCCGACCTGGCTGTACGGGAGCTGAAAACTTCCTGGAATAAGGCTCTCTGCTAGACAGAAAAGAAGTCAGCGTCGATAATACGTACTTCAATGTCACGATGTTGGTGATAATCATTCTGCACGTGGATTACGTAGCAAATGGGATCAATCCAGACAGATCTTCCGGCCCCAGACAAGTGGCCTCCAATGATTGAGGAGTACAGACAGTCGTGGGAATATTATAAAGTAAACCTTGCTGAACGTGGAAGAATATATGAGAACTACTTCAAGACAGTAGGGATCCCAACTGCCCTCGTTACTGCTGTATCAGCGCTTGTTTCAAAAGGAACTGGATCTGAGAAGAAGTCAATTAATGCATTTGCATGTAGTGCCTTCGGGTCAGACTGCGCGCTGTTTCCGTGCGGTTTTTATCTGCTCTTTACCGCTTTGTTGGTGCTGTCGTTTGCTCTAGCAGGAGTGTCGATGTACATCCTGTACTGTAAGGAGGAGGCTGTTTCAAAAGATTACCTTAAATTTATTAAGAACGTGCGAGAGAAGATTAACGAACGATACCCGGCCATGAAACCGTTTTTAAAGCCCGAACCGAAACCCGCGAGACATTTCAATTTTTGGCAGGCCTCCCTGTGGAGGACCCTTACGATGGCGGTTCTCAATTCGATGTTTGTCGCGTTGTCGACGGTATTTATATTCTTAGGGGTCTTTCCGTTACTCGAATACTGTGGAAGGTCCGTTGGGTGGATTATATTTTCATCGATACTCGTAACTTTCGGTGGTGTGCTTTTAGCACACCTTTTGATTAGGCGCGTGGTCGTGCGATAAGTAAGTATGTAGATGGGAAATATAGTATTTATAGCCGGAACTCGACCAGAGCTAATAAAGCTATGGCCGATCTCTTGGATTATGAAAAATCAGGGGTTGGATCATTCATTTATTTTAACGGGTCAGCATTGTATAAAAGGTAGTTTATTGTGCCCGTTAGCTCAAATCCTGGATTCAATCACGTACGAGGCTCTCCCAACGCTCTCCCTGAGTGCGTTGGTTGAAAAAGTCAAAAGGAGAGATCCTAAAGTAGTAATAGTCCAGGGAGACACGAATAGTGCTGTATTCGGGGGCGTCGCGGCAAAGCTCAATATGAGTTGCCTATTGCACGTTGAGGCCGGATTGCGATCTGGGGATGTCTATTTCCCTTGGCCGGAAGAAATAAATCGGGTGGCGCTCTCTAGAATATCGAATTACCATTATGCTCCATCCTCGGCGGCGCGCCTTAATTTAATAAATGAAGGTATTCAGGCGGAAAAAATACTTGTTACTGGAAATACGGTTTTTGACGCGGTAGAAATGGTAAGAAAAGATAAAGCGGATAACCTGGGTTGTCCAGTTTTTGGCGGGCTTAATAAGCGCATTCTGGTTACTTGTCACAGGCGTGAGAATTGGGGAAGGTCAGCAATAAATATTATGGCGGCTCTGTACCGCCTCTCCTTGAATCCGAAAGTTAGGATAGAGATCATCGACCACCACCACAATGCGGTTGCGCTCCTCGCAAGGCAGTCTCAATTTTTCAGTCCTCGTATTAATGTGGTTTTCCCCAAGACATACAGTGATTTCATTGAAAGCATCACTTTTTCCGATTTGATTATTACAGACTCTGGGGGGGTTCAAGAGGAAGCGTTTTACCTCGGTCGTCCGCTAATTATTCTCAGAAACATAACCGAGCGATCTGAGTATCTTCAGGATGGAGCATCCATATTAGTCGGTGTGGATGAGGAGTTGATTGTGTCCAAATCAATCGAATTGTTGTTTGGTAAATCGAGAGCAAGCATACCAGTGGGTCGTGCTAAATTTGTTACAGGAGCATCAGCGGCGATTGTTTCACATATTACGTCTGCACAACTTTAGTAACCGTTCTTGAAGGAGATTTGAGGGAATATGCAGGTTGTGGCAGTTGTCGGGGCGGGGCATGTCGGGCTTCCATTAGGGATATTATTTGCCCGTGGAGGATACCGAGTAATTTTGGTCGACACGGATCAAAGACGAGTGTCCTTGTTAAGGTCAGGCAAAGTTCCGCAATTGGAGCTCTCTCTGGCTAATGATTATGCCGCCTTTTTAAAGCGGGGAATAATATCTATATCTGATATTCTTGTTTCTGCAAACGTGTATGTTATCGCTGTCCCGACTCCCGTCGAAAGGCGTGAGCCTATGTTGAGGCTCTTGTTCGCTGCTATTGTTGAGGTCAGTGGTATTCTAAAATGCGGCGATGGGATAATTTTGGTGTCTACTTGTCCTGTCGGGACTACCGCGGCCATTGCTCGGTACTTGAAGAGACAAAGATGTGATCTCGTTTCGCCGCTAGCGACTGACAGGCATCCCGATTATTATTTGGCGATTTCGCCAGAGAGAGCTATGCCTCAACAGGTGTCTGTTGAAGTCGGGTGTATCCTGCGATGTGTTGGTGGGGTATCATCTTGCTCAACGCGTTGGGCGGTAGATGTATTAAATAGAGGAGTTGGTGCTAAATGCATGGAAATGACTGATAAGGAGGCGGAGTACGTTAAATTGGCTGAAAACACATTCAGAGACGTTAATATTGCATTGGCGAACGAGTTGGATTTGATAGCAAGACATCATGAGCTTGACCCTGGGGTCCTCCTGGAGATGGCTAACACTCACCCGAGAGTAGCTATTCATCTTCCGGGCGTGGGAGTTGGCGGGCATTGCATTCCTGTCGATCCATGGCTTTTAGCGCATGGCATACCAAATCTGACGTTGATTCCCGTTGCTCGATTTGTAAATGACAGTCGTCCCAAGCTGGTGGCGAGCTGCCTTATTGATCATTTTGTTGCAGAAAACGTGTGTAATCCCTTGCTTCTCGGTGTTACATATAAAGAGAACTCTGCCGATTTTCGCAATAGCCCGTCTCTAGCGATAATTTGCGAGCTTCAAAAAGTGTATGGAGAAAATATAAGGGTGGTTGATCCCTTGTTGGAACTGTCTTCCGATCTCGGGATAAATTTAGTATGCGTGGATAACCATATTTTCGATGAGGTGGATGCTTTCGCGGTGTTGGTAAAGCATCGAGGTTGGGAGTGTCTGTGGGAACAGGCGCTAATAAGCGGATTGATAAAAGAAAGCAATGTTTTCGGAGTGGACGTACTAACGAGGTGATCGGTCGAGCGATTTTGGCGAAGAGCGCTATGCCTTGCTACTTCCAGCCGGACGTCTCGGCGTTCCAGATCTGGCCCTGGAGGTCGCGGGCGAGGGCCGCCATCAGGGCGTCGGTCTCGATCGCGGCGCTCTCCTCGTCGTTGCCCTGATAGCCGCTGGTGAAGGCGAGCTGGGCGCCGGCGGTCTTGTCGGTCGCCTCGACACTCGAGTCGCCGATCCAGATCACCAGGTTCTCGGACGGTCCGGGCTTCTCGGGCCCGACCAGCAGCGTGATCTCGATCGCCTCGGTGAGGTCGAGGCCGCGCGCCGCCTGGTCGGGGCGCTCGAGCTTGAGGGTGAGCTCGCGGGTCACGTCGTCCCATTGCGCCGACACCGGCTTGGCGTGCAACGCGGTGCCGACCGCGGCGCCGAGACGCTGGGCGAGGGCGTCCGCCTTCAGGGCGCCGCCGTCCGTCCAGGCCGCAGCGCCGACCCGCACGGCGCGCTCGATGCCGTAGGAGCCGGTGGTCCATCCGGCCGCCGTCACGCCCGGCATCGCGGCGAGCTTGGCGACCAGCGCGGCGGAGCGGTCCGGCGCGGTCTCGATGCGCACCATCTGCTGGCCGCTGCGCAGGTCGGCGCAGCTCTGCACCAGGCTCGCATAGTCGACCCGGACGCCCTGGCCGCGCAGGCTCTTCACCAGGTCGGCGAAGCCGTCGCGCGACACCCGGACGGCGACCGAGACGGGCGACACCTCGGAAAAGCTCGCCGGCGTCGTGATGATCTCGTCCTCGCTCGACTGCTGATCCTTGAACTCGGCCTCGCTCATGTCGCTGAGGTCCGTCGCCCCCACCTGCTGCGGCTTGCCGTCGCGCGTGATGGTGCCGTCGAGCGAGTAGGTGTCGCCGCTCTGCTTGCGGGTGAGGCTGACCGTGATCGGCACGCCGTCGGGCTCGCTCTGGCCGGTGCCGACCAGCTTGCCGCCCTCCGGCTTCAGGGTGACGACGAACCGGTCCTTGCGGTTGGAGGCGGGCGTGACCGAATGGCAGAGGTCGAGCACGGCCGAGACGACCCGGTTGCCCTGCCGCGTCTCGCGCCAGATCGCGTCGCTCGGCAGGGCTCCCATCAGCTCGCCGAAGATCGTCATGTAGCGCACCGTCTCGCCGGGCGGGGTCGGGGCCGGCTTGGCGCCGCCCTTGGCTTGCGACCAGGCCGGGCCCGAGAGGGCGAGCGTCAGGGACGCGACGACGGCGAGCGCACGCATGAAGTCCTCCAGGGGAACGGCGACGAGGGCGGCGGGGGTGGCCCCCGACGCTTGACCACAACCACGGCCTCCCGGCAAGAACAAGGCGCCCGCGGCCGAAGGCCGCCGGGTGGCGTCGGCGCGAGGCCGGCGCGGCGTTTGGTCTTCATCGGAGTGTGCTCATGATTCGGCGCTGTGCCTTCGCCCTGCAACGCGTCGCCCGGCCGTGGCGCGGCCTCGGGCTCTCGGTCCTGGCGGCGGCGGGCGTGATCGGGCTCGCGGAGGTCGGCACGGCCGCGGCGCAGGCCCAGCCGGCGTTCCCGTACGGGCAGGAGCTGCGCATGGACGCCGACCCGATGAAGGGATCGAAGAAGATTCCGATCCTCGACATCGCCGAGAACGGCCTGGCCGACATCGAGCTGTGGTGCAACGCCGTGAAGGCGCGCCTGGTGGTGGCGGGCGACACCATCACGGTGCTGGTCGGTCCCCGCACCGAGCGCCAGTGCACCCCCGAGCGCGCCCGCGCCGACGAGGAGGTGCTGGCCGGCCTCAATCAGGCGACGCACTGGACGCTCGTCGACAACGCCCTGGTGCTGACCGGCGGTCCGACGCAGCTCAAGTTCAGAATGCAGGGGAACTGATGCGCTAAGTTACTTCCACTGCGGGAGCTGGCTCAGTCAAGATGGTCCGGATGAACGGGGTTGGGCCTAAGTGAAGGGACCAGCCTATCGTCGCGGCGAGAATGGTGCCGGCGAAAGGTCCGACAAGCTTGGTGTGGGCGAAATCCGGCCCGAGCCCTTCAATACAAAAGCATTCGCTTGATGCGGTCGAGGTTGGGCTCACTTCCGCGGCGAATACGTTGGAAGAGGCCGCGCGCGCTTGTCAGAACTCGTTCCGGAGCAGTGTCCGTGCCCCATCTCCTGCGAAGTACGACCTTTAATTATACAGCGAGGGATGAGAAGACGCGCGATCCGAACTCCCGCGGCAAGCGCGAAAAGGGGCGCCGGACGATATTGACGGTCCTATGAATAAGCGGCATCTTTGGAAAAGTTGTTGGAGGAGCAATTTACGGTGTCGGCCGGTACCGCCTGCGAAAGCAAGATGAGAGGGTCGTATGTCTGATATTCAATGGACTGAAATCGAAGAACGCGCGCTGCAAGCCCTCCACTGTGAGGCATTCCCACTAAACTTGGCAGAAATTCGGAATACTGTCGAATTGCTTCTAACTGAGGTCGGGCGTTACGGCTTTTTTAATGAATACACGGATCACAGTTTCGGCATGTCGTTGGAATGCTTGATAATGCCGAATGGATTATACCAAAAGAAACTAAAGGAGTGTTGACTCCTGCTGATTGGCTCTTTCTAACGCTCGGTATTTATTTCCACGATGTCGGTCTTCTTGTGAGCCGAAATGAGTATGAAGTGCGTTATCAAAGCGCCGAGTACAATCGATTCTTGGCTGAGCCAATAATTCCATCATCAAAATATTCAGAGTATTTAGCTCGGCTAGAACAATTGTCGAAAGAGGATGCCGACAGGATACAATATCAAGACTTCGTCAGAGCCAATCACGGAAATCGGGTCCAGGCTTGGATCGAAGGTGTGCCGCTGGACGACAACGAAGCGTCAAAGGAGGTGCGCCAACAGATTTCAAGCCTTTTTAGTCATGTTGATGCCACTACCCGTAGAGATCTAGCTCTTGTTTGTGCAAGCCATACACGCGATGACTTATCCGATACGGGAAAGTATAAAATATCTCAACCGTATGGATCTACAAGAAAGGAAGAAGTCAATCTGCAGTATGTCGCCGTGGTTCTGCGGGCTGCCGATTTGCTGCAAATTACCAAGCGAAGGGCGCCTTTAGTCCTTTACCAAATTGTTAGTCCGAAAGATCCGATTAGTCAGCTTGAGTGGCAAAAGCAGGGGGCAGTTCGAAGTGTGCGGCCCAAACCCGGCATTGACAGAGATGGCAATGTCTCTGAAGCCGTTGCCTCTGCCACCGTCGAAGTACATGCGCGTTTCGAGCGCCCGGACGGCTTTTTTGGGTTAACTGACTATCTCTTATACGCAGAACAAGAACTTCAACTCTGCCACGCAGCGATTATAAAGTCCGAAAGGCTGCTAGAGAATCCGCCCAAATTTCCGTGGAGATTTATTGATTCTTCAGGCGTAGAAGCTAACGGTTTTTTGACCCAATCTTTTGGATTTTCGCTAGATCAAGAGAAGATACTCGAGTTGCTGACTGGGCATACGCTCTACAACGACACCTCTGTTGTCATTCGCGAGCTAACGCAGAATGCACTAGACGCCGTTCGTTTGCAACGTTTTCTGGATCAAAAAAATAACCCGCTTTCTACCACTGCCGGGCATATTAAAATTGCATGGCGATCCAAGGAGCGGATGCTTATGATTATCGATAATGGAACTGGTATGTCACAGGAGGTTATAGAAAAGCATTTTTTAAAAGTTGGTTCTTCGCGGTATCAAGATGAGCATTTTAAAGAAAAATATCCGGAGTTCTCCTCCATTAGTCGCTTCGGGATAGGGGCGCTATCGGTGTTCATGGTTTCGGACGACGTTGAGATCACAACGTGCAGTCCAGATGATCCCGAAGCTCGCATTATATCTTTACGATCGGTGCATGGAAAGTATCTGATAAAGCTTCTTAACAAGGTGGCGGACCGAGAGCAGATTGGCGTTTTCCCGCATGGTACATCAGTTCGATTGAACTTAAGGCCTACTGCAGAGATTGGGGATGTTTTAAAAATTGCAAAAATGTGGTTGATGTTTCCACAAACAAGGGTAACGGTTCACATCGACGATGAGCCTCCTCAAGATATTGGATTTTGCTCACCTCGAGATGCCATAGAGGGATATTTGAATGGTCCTGCAGGACGAAGAAGGTATGACAATAAGATTGAAGTGAGGGAGATGGAGGAAGATGGTGTGACGCTTGCGTTTGCCGTGAGTAAAAACGAAATCTTTAAAGAGTGGAGTTTGTTTCAGATTCCTCAACACCGATACGCAATCGATGATGAACAAGAAGCGCCTCCTACGGGTATATTTATAGAAGGAGTGGGTGTTGAGTTCAGTACACCTGGATTCAGTGCTGTAAATGTTCTTGCCATAGCGAATGCTGTTGGTCCCGCTGCTCCTAAGACCAATGTTGCACGGTCTGCGTTGGAGGACACTCCAGAACAGCGTCGTATGCTTGCGACTATTTACCGCTTATACTCTAAACATATATCCAACGAAATTGATCGACTCGCGACTGAGGAGGGGTACTCACTTTCGCGAGCTGTCGGAGAAGCGCCGTTTATCGCTTCATTGCTTCTAGCCCAAACGAACTCTCTTTCTCGTCCATCTTTGTTATCGAAAGCAATATCGCAGACGCCCCTGATCATTGTCGAGGATGGTTCCGGAAGACGAAAAATCTCTTACGAAGATCTGCGGGCGCTCGGCGAGTTTTGGACTGTTGAATCTCCGCTATCGCGATCAATCGAGACATTTGTGAGAGAAGCGCCATCAGATATAACAGCATCTTCAATTATCAAAACGCTGGGTAATTCTGCTTCTACTTACCCTCCTGGATGCACTATGTGTACCTTTTCTTCGTCTTCGTACGTTGATGCTATGGTTCGTGCCGACTTCGAAATATCGGAAGTATCGGCCTCAGAAAGCCTGCGTCGTATAAACCTTAAGTGGTCACTGAAGGGTGAGCGGCCGAGATGGATTAGGTCCGAGGACTATTGGAAAAGAAGTGCTCAGTCAGATAGACGTCTTTCATCCGTTCTTGATTGGATGCATGAACGAGGCAGTCGAGGTGCGACTCAGCAGATTAACCTCCCTACGGAGAAGGCGCCGATGGCCGGACTTGAAAATGTCGGGGGCTTTGCTTCGAATGGGGAGGTATACATAAAGGTAGGTGAGCCTATTGTGGAGTTTTTTAAAGACATTGTATACGGAAAAGACGGGGTTGCTAAAGAAAGGTGTGTCGCCTCGCATCTGGTTCTTCTCCAGTTTGCTATCGGGGGCGGTTATGATTGGGCAGAGTTTAGCAAAGAGTCGTTAGTAAGGACTGAAGAGTATGGTATCTATGAATTCCTAGAGCCTTACATATCGATTGATAAGTTTATTTCAGCTCTAAATCGGTCGAATAGTCGGCTTTTTAATCCATATGCGTGGGATCGCCGAGGTAAGGGGTTATAATAATGAAGGAAAGAGATCCGTTTCTTCTCGAGCGATATAAGTATATCTTGTCTCAGAAACAGAAGCTGAATGATGTGACATTTAAGATTGTCGCCGTGTTCCAGGCTGGGGTTGCTCTAATTGGTTCTGGGCAATTTGCGATAATTGCAGCTTTTGCCGATAAAAAAATTAGCTCGCAAATTGCTTGGGTTGGTTCAGTAATGCTTGTTGTTATGAGTGGGATGTTGTCTGTGTTTAGTCTTTCGTTGTTAGCGGGCGGAGTGGGGGGTGGTTGAGCTACAGGAGTGATGAGGCGCACGTCGAGAAGGTCGTGTTTGGGAAGAGTCGTCAAGCTCTCAAATTGTCTGATGTTCTTTCGTGGTATGAGCTTTACATCGCTCTTATGATAGCTGGAATATTTGTAGTTCATGTGCTTGCTTGGATTTGGGTTGTCCGGCCGTTAATCGGTGTTGACTAGCTAAGCGTGTTGTTCGAAATCCTCGCGGATTCGGCCTGTGGCCTTTTTGAAGACTCACAACCCCAGCTTCGGCCACAGCGCGTCGACGCGCGCGATCAGGTCGGGCGTCGCCTTCAGCACCTGGCCCCATTCGCGGGTCGTCTCGGTGCCGATCTTGTTGGTCGCGTCGATGCCGAGCTTGCCGCCCAGCCCGGAGAGCGGCGAGGCGAAATCCAGATAGTCGATCGGCGTGCGGTCGATCACGGTGAGGTCGCGCGACGGGTCGCAGCGGGTCGAGATCGCCCAGGCGACGTCGTCCCAGCTCTTCGGATCGACGTCGTCGTCCACCACCACGATCAGCTTGGTGTAGGTGAACTGCGGCAGCATCCCCCACAGGCCCATCATGATGCGCTTGGCGTGGCCGGGATAGCGCTTCCTGATCGAGATGATCGCCATCCGGTACGAGCAGGCGTGCGGCGGCAGCCAGACGTCGACGATCTCCGGAAAGGCGCGCTTGACGATCGGCAGGAACAGCTCGTTGAAGGTCGAGCCCAGCACGGCCGGCTCGTCGGGCGCGCGGCCCGTGAAGGTGGACAGGTAGGTGGGGTCGCGCCGCGTCGTGATGGCGGTGACGCGCATCACCGGAAACTGCTCGACCGAGTTGTAGTAGCCGGTGTGGTCGCCGAACGGGCCTTCGGCCGCCGTCTCGGTCGGCGAGACGTAGCCCTCGATCACGATCTCGGCGTCCGCCGGCACCATCAGCGGCACGGTGCGGGCGGCGGCCAGCCGCGGCCGGGCGCCGCGCAAAAGACCTGAGAAGCGCACCTCCGACAGCGTCTCGGGCAGCGGCAGCACGGCGGTCAGCATGGTCGCCGGATCGGTGCCGATGGCGACGGCGACCGGCATGTCCTTGCCCTGCGCGGCCCATTGCGCGTGGTGCTTGGCGCCGCCGCGATGGTGCAGCCACCGCATGATGGCGCGGTCGCGGCCGAGCACCTGCATGCGGTAGATGCCGAGATTGTAGCCGGCGACCGCCTCGCTGTCGGGCGGCCGCGTCACCACCACGGGCCAAGTGATCAGCGGGCCGGCCTCGCCGGGCCAGCAGGTCTGCACCGGCAGGGCGCCGAGGTCGACGTCGGCGCCGAGCCGTATCTCCTCCTGCACGACGGGGCGATCGACCGTCTCGGCCCGGGTCCGCATCGCCGCGCGAAGAATCGGCAGGCGGGCGAGGGCGTCGCGAAACCCGTCGACGGGCTGCGGCTCGCGCAGCGAGGCGAGCGCCTCGCCGAGCTCGGCGAGCCGCTCGGGCTTGATGCCGAGGCCGGCGGCGACCCGCGTCCGTGTTCCGAACAGGTTGACGACGACCGGCACGGGCAGGATGCGGCCGCTCGCGTCCCGCGGGCGTTCGAACACCAGCGCCGGGCCGTCGCGCGCGATCACCCGGCGGTGGATTTCCGCCATGTCGTGGACGATGGCGACCGGCTCGGTGACGCGCGCCACGTCGCCGGCTGCGTCGAGATGGCGCAGGAAGTCGCGCAGGTCGCGGAACGGCGGGAAATCACGGATCGGCACGGGCACTCCTGACGCCGCTCGGCTGGCGTCATTCCGGGGCGCACCGCAGGTGCGAACCCGGAATCCCGCCGCGAATTCCGAGATCGCGTCTGGATTCCGGGTCCGGCGCTGCGCGCCGTCCCGGAATGACCACCACGCTGGTGATCCCGGCTTTTGAATGATCGAATGGGATGAAGAGCGCTAGCCTGTCGTGAGTCCTTGACATAGGACAAAGTCGCGCCGGCCGCACCGCGGTAACGACGACATTCCATGTCGAGCAACTCAGCCACAGTCCCGGAGCTCCCGGGGGTCCTCGCGTTCGGCCTGCGGCCCTTGCCGCTCGCCCCGCTCGCCGCGGCCCTCGATCTCGTCGTCAAGTCGGCCGCCCGCCGGCATCCCGCCATGTTCGCGCGCCTCGGCGACCAGGCCGGCAAACGGTTCCTCATCGAGCCGACCGACCTGCCTTTCGTCGTGGTGATGACGCCGCGCGCCGACGACCCCGAGATCCTGGTGGTCCGCCGGGGCGAGGAGCCCGAGGCCGACGCCCGCATCGCCGGGCCGCTCGGCGCGCTGGTCGGGCTGATCCACGGCGCCTACGACGGCGACGCGCTGTTCTTCTCGCGCGACCTCACGGTCGAGGGTGACATGTCGGCCGTGGTGGCGCTGCGCAACGCGCTCGACGACGCCGAGATCGACCTCGTCGCGGAAGCGGCGAGCGTGCTGGGGCCGCTGGCCTCGCCGGCCGAGCGCGTCGGCCGCCTCGCCGCCTCGGTCGCGGAAAAGATCACCGGCATCGCCTTCGCCCGCCCACGGAGCGGCTCATGACCCCGACACTCGCGGCCCACAAGCCGAGCGCCGCATCGGCTGCGGCCTGGACGCCCAAGGGCAAGCTCGAGCTGGTCTGCCCGGCCGGGACGCCGGCCGCCATGCGGGCCGCCATCGAGGCCGGCGCCGACTCGGTCTATTGCGGCTTCGCCGACGACACCAATGCCCGCAACTTCCCGGGCCTGAATTTCAGCCCGGCCGAAATGGCCGAGGGCATCGCCTACGCCCACAAGCGCGGCGTCAAGGTGCTGATCGCCGTCAACACGTTTCCGCGCGCCGGTGAGCCGGCGGCCTGGCACCGCGCCATCGACACCATCGCACAATGCGGCGGCGACGCCGCGATCGTCGCCGACATCGGCCTCCTCGACTACGCTTCCGAGAAGCATCCGAACCTGCGGCTGCATCTCTCGGTGCAGGCGGCGGCCGCCAATCCGGAGGCGATCGGCTTCTACATCGAGCGCTTCGGCGTGAAGCGCGTGGTGCTGCCGCGGGTGCTGACGGTGTCGGAGATCGCGACGCTCAACAAGGAGATCGCCTGCGAGACCGAGGTGTTCGTGTTCGGCGGCCTGTGCGTGATGGCGGAGGGGCGCTGCTCGCTCTCCTCCTACGTCACCGGCTGCTCGCCCAACATGAACGGCGTCTGCTCGCCGCCGAGCCACGTCGCCTACAGCCAGGAGAACGGCAACTTCGTCTCCCGGCTCGGCGAGTTCATGATCAACACCGTGCCGGGCGGCCAGCCGATGCCGTATCCGACGCTGTGCAAGGGCCGCTTCACGGCGAACGGCGAGACCTCGCACATCTTCGAGGATCCGGCGAGCCTCGACGCCAGCCTGTTGATCCCGCCGCTCGCCGAGGCCGGCGTGACGGCGCTCAAGATCGAGGGACGCCAGAGGAGCCGCAGCTACACCGACGCGGTGGTGCGGGCGCTGCGCGGCGCGCTCGACCAGCACGCCCGCGGCCTGCCGATCAATGCGCGCGCCCTGATGGCGCTCAGCGAGGGCGCCACGACGACGCGCGGCGCCTATCAGAAGACGTGGCGATGACCCGTCGTTGGTCATTCCGGGGCGCGCCGCAGGCGCGAACCCGGAATCCACCGACGAGCTCGGAATTTTCGGCTGGATTCCGGGTTCGACGCTCCGCGTCGCCCCGGAACGACGCCATCGGAATCGGGATCTGAGACGATGACACCTTCGGACACGGCGGCGCGCCCGAGCCTCACGCTCGGCCCGGTCCTGTTCAACTGGTCGCCGGAGGCTTGGCGCGACTTCCACTATCGTGTGGCGGACGAGGCGCCGGTCGAGCGCGTCTGCGTCGGCGAGGTGGTGTGCTCGAAGCGCCTGCCGTTCTACCAGGACGACATTCCGGGCGTGATCGAGCGGCTGCAGCGCGGCGGCAAGGCCGTGATCCTGTCGTCGCTGGCGCTGCCGACGCTGGTGCGCGAGCGCAACATGATCAAGGATCTGGTCGCGATGCCGGGCGTGCTGGTGGAGGCCAACGACGTCTCCGCCTTCCCGCAGCTCGCCGGCCGGCCGCACGCGATCTCGCCGCTGATCAACGTCTACAACGAGGGCACGCTCGCTTTCATGGAGAAGCAGGGCGCCGTCCATGTCTGCCTGCCGCCCGAGCTGCCCTTGACCGCGATGGCGCCGCTCGCCGCCAAGGCGACGACCGCGACCATCGAGGCCTGGGCCTTCGGCCGCGCGCCGCTCGCGATCTCGGCGCGCTGCTACCACGCGCGCGTGCACGGCGTCTCCAAGGACTCCTGCCAGTTCGTCTGCAACAAGGATCCGGACGGGCTCGAGGTCGACACGCTGGAGGGCCGCCGCTTCCTCTCCGTCAACGGCGTGCAGACGCTGAGCGACGGGGTGGTCAACCTGATCGGCGATCTCGACGCCGTGACGGCCTGCGGCGTCAGCTCGTTCCGCTTGTCGCCGCACACCTGCGACATGGTCGCGGTGGCGCAGGCGTTTCGCGACGTGCTGGACGGCACGATCACGGGCGCCGAAGGCGAGGCGCGCATCGCCGCCCTGATGCCCGGCGTCACCTTCGCCAACGGCTTCCTGCACGGCAAGCCGGGGCACCAGCGCATCGCGCTGGCGGGGTAGGGCCCGGCTTTACGTCAGGGGCTTCCGTTTCGAACGAGCTCTCTCCGCCCTCACCCCGAGGAGCCCGCGCAGCGGGCGTCTCGAAGGGCGAGGGCGGGTACGGCCGTGGCCGCATGGTTCGAGACGCGCCCCTTCGGGGTGCTCCTCACCATGAGGAGAAAGGCAGGGCGTGCGCTCGATGCCGCTCACCCCTTCCGCGGCAGCGCCACGATCATGTCGAGCTCGACGCGCGCGCCGGGAGAGCTCAGCTGGTTGATGCACACCATGGTGCTGGCCGGGGCCCAGTCGCCGAAATAGGCCCGCATCGTCTTGTGCATGCCGTCACCGTCGCGGATGTCGGTCAGGTACTTGGTCACCTTCACGACGTCCTTCCAGCTCGCGCCGACGTGGTCGAGGATCGACTTGATCGCCTCCATGGCGTTCTTCGTCTGCTCCTCGATCGAATGCGGATGCACGTGCTCGTCGTCGTGATGCGGATGGTGGTGATAGAGCGGCGAGGCGGTGGCGCCCGAGATGAACATCAGGTCGCAGGCGCCGACGATGTGCACGGCCGGCGCATAGGGCATCTTGTGGGCCTGCGACGGATCGGGATGGATCGACTTCAGCTCGAAGGTCATTGAGCGTCTCCGTTGCTTTGCGTTCGCGAGGACGAGGAAGGTTGGGAGGTCAGTTGACGCGCCAGTGGCCGAGGCGGACGTCGATGGCGTCCTGGATCTTGGTCACCACGATGCCGAGGGTGGCGAGCACGATCAGCACGGCGAACACCTGCTCGGTCTCCAGCACCTGGCCGGCCAGATAGAGCCGGGCACCCAGGCCGACCTTGCCGACCACCATCTCGGCCGCCACCACCAGGATGATGGAGACGCCGAGCCCGAGCCGGATGCCGGCGAAGATCGACGGGATGGCGCTCGGCAGCAGCACCATGCGGATGATCTGACGGCGCGAGGCGCCGAGGTCGCGGGCGGCCAGCACCAGGCCCTGGTCGCACTGGCTGATGCCCAGCACGGTGTTGATGACGATGGGGAAGAACGCGCCCAGCATGCTGATGGTCAGCATGAACGGGCCGCCGGTGCCGAGCCAGATGATCAGCAGCGGGATCAGCGTGACCTTGGGCAGCGGATAGAGCGCGGCGATGAAGTTGTCGGCGATCGCCTTGACCCGCACCGAGGTTGCCATCCAGACGCCGAGCGCGACGCCGAAGAACAGCGCGATGAAGAAGCCGCCGAAGATCCGGATCAGCGTCGCGACCAGGTCCGTCGTGAGGCCGCCGGTGCGGAACATCTCGTAGAGCGCGACGACGATGCGGCTCGGCCGCGGCAGATAGATGGGATTGAGCTGCAGCACGATCACCGCGAGCTCCCAGGCGACGATCACCACGACGACCGCGATCCAGCTCAGGGCGCGCGGCTCGCCGAGACGCTGCAGCAGGCCGGGAGGGTCGGCCTCCGCCGGCGCCGTGGCGGGCGTCGCCATCGGACCATTGCTGCTCACGCGTCGCCTCCCTCGGTCGCCATGGCGCGGATCACCTCCTGCCGCAACAGTCCGTAGATGCGATCGAACAGGACCGAGAAGCCGGGATCGTGCGTCGTCGCCATGCTGCGCGGATGCGGCAGGTCGTTGACGATCTCGGCGGCGATGCGGCCGGGGCGGGCCGTCATCACCAGGATCGTGTCGGCGAGCAGGATCGCCTCCTCGATCGAATGGGTGACCAGGATCGCCGTCGTGCCGGAGGTCTCGACCAGCGTCGCGAGCTGCTCCTGCAGCACGAGGCGCGTCTGCGCGTCGAGCGCGCCGAACGGCTCGTCGAGCAGCAGCACCTCGGGCTCCATCACCAGGGCGCGCGCGATGCCGACGCGTTGGCGCATGCCGCCGGAGAGCTGGCGCGGGTACTTCTGCTCGAAGCCGGAGAGGTCGACGGCGGCGAGCGCCTTCTTGGCGCGCGCGAGGCGCTCGGCCTTCGCCACGCCGGCGACCTCCAGGCCGAACGCGACATTGTCGATGATGGTGCGCCACGGAAACAGGTTGAAGGCCTGCCACACCGTCGCCATGTGGGGCGGCGCGCCGGCCGTGTCCTCGGCACCGAGCCGGACGAAGCGCAGCTTTCCGCGCGTCGGCGTGAGAAACCCGCGGACGATCTGCAGCAGCGTGCTCTTGCCGCAGCCGCTCGGCCCGATGATCGCCGTCACCTTGCCGGGCGCGAAGCGGCAGCTCACGTCGAAGAGCGCGACGGTCGCCTCGCCGCTCTTCGACGGAAAGGTCAGGCCGATGTCCTCGACCGCGATGACGGTCGCGGCCGGTGCCGCTGCTGCAGGCGCTGGGGGCATGGCGTCCGCTCCGAGGTCCATCGTCGGCGGTGGGCTCGTCTCGCCCGGGCCGTCTTGTCAGAAGGAAGCCTGAGACCCTATTATCTTCATGTCAAGATAAATGCGAGTGCAGCCCGTGCCGAGATCCGATGCAGACGCCTCCGATGCAGACGCCATGGATCGCTTCATCGCCGAGTGGGGCGAGGCGCGGCCCGACATCGACGTGCACTATCTCGCGACGCTCGGTCGCATCCTCCGTCTCTCGACGCATCTGCGAGAAGCCGTCGACGACTGGCTGAAGCCTTTCGGTCTGAGCTGGGACGTGTTCGATCTGCTGGTGACGATCCAGCGCTCCGGCAATCCCGAAGGCCTGCGGCCGACCGCGCTCTACGACGCGTGCCTCTTGTCGTCGGGCGCCATGACCAACCGGATCGATCGCGTCGAGAAGCTCGGCCTCGCGGTGCGGCGGCCCGATCCGGACGACAAGCGCGCCACCCGCGTGGCTCTGACGCGGCGCGGCCGGACCCTCGCCGAGAAGGCGATGACCGAGCACGCCGCGCAGTCCTGCCGCATCGCCGAGCAGCTCACCGCGAGCGAGCAGGAGACGCTCGCGAGGCTGCTGCGCAAGCTGCTGAGATCGTTCGAGGAGCCGGAGAGCGACGAGGGGGCGTGAGGGCGGGCGTAGACACATCCCCGTCACTCCGGGGCGCACCGAAGGTGCGAACCCGGAGCCCAGCCGCGAATTCGGAGGATGTCGCTGGATTC
>NZ_NPEX01000108.1 GCF_003258865.1 Rhodoplanes roseus
CGACAGGCTCACATTGCCGTAGAGACCGAACGAGCCCGAGATCGCGAAGCCGCCATTGCCGCCGCCGCCGCCGACCGACTGGGCGAAGATTCCGGAGGAGCGGTCGCCCGTGGTCGTGATGTCGGCGGCCGGGCCGCGCACCGGCACGGCGCAGGCCGCATCGGCATTGACGCAGACGTTCTCGGCCGCGCCGCCGGCACCGCCGCGGCCGCCGAGCGCGAAGGAGACGAACGCGCCGACGCCGAGCGCGCCGCCGCCATTGCCGCCGCCGCCGCCGACCGACTGGGCGAAGATGCCGGCCGAATCCGCGCCGCCCGTGGTGATGTCCTGGCCGTTGTTGACGATGACGCGGCCGCCGGTGCCGCCGGCCCCGCCGTTGCCGCCGATCGCCGCGATGCCGCCCGCGAACGCGCCGTTGCCGCCGCCGCCGCCGACCGACTGCGCGAAGATGCCGGCCGAGGTCTGCGCCGTCGTGGTCAGCGCGCCGGAATTGTCGACCCGGACCTCACCGCCATTGCCGCCGGCCCCGCCGTCGCCGCCGAACGACACGACGCCGAACGCGCCGCCGCCATTGCCGCCACCGCCGCCCACCGACTGTGCGAAGATCGCCGGGCCGCCCGTGCAGGCCGGCCCGCAGAGCGCCCGGATGGCGGCCGTGTTCTCGACCGAGACGGCCCGGCCGTCACCGGCGACGCCCCCGGTGCCGCCGAAATTGGCGAGCCCGCCGGCGCCGACGCCGCCGTCGCCGCCGCCGCCGCCGACCGACTGGGCGAAGATGCCGGCGCTGGCGGTCGCGCTGGAGACGTTGGTGTAGCTGGCATTGCCGCTGACCGTGATCGCTCCGTGATTGTGGACCTCGACGACACCGCCGTTCTGGCCAGCGCCGCCGACGCCGCCGAAGCTCGCGAACACGCTGGCACCGGTGCCGCCGGCACCGCCGCCGCCGCCGATGCTCTGGGCGTAGATGCCGGCCGACTGGTCACCCGTCGCGGTGAGGGTGGCGTAATTGGTGACCGTGACCTTCTCGCCCGAGCCGCCCGCCGTGCCGGACCCGCCGGCCCCGTAGAACAGGCCGATGCCGCTGCCGCCGCCGGCCCCGCCGCCGCCACCGACGCTCTGGGCGTAGATGGCCGAGGACCCGACGCCCGCCGTGGAGATCGCGCCGCCGTCGACCTGGACCGTGACCGTGCCGCCGTTGCCGCCGCTCTGCGAATCCGCTGCCCAGCCGGCAAGGCCGAGGAAGTTGTTGCTGCCCCCGGCGCCGCCGGCGCCGCCGACGCTCTGGGCGAAGATCCCATAGGAATTCACCGAGCCCTTGATGTCGATGATGCCGTTGCTGGTCACCGACACGCTGCCGCCGACTCCGGTCGGACCGCCGCCGCCGGTGCCGAAGCATCCGGTTCCGCAGTCGCCGCCGCGACCGCCACCGCCGCCGTTGCTGACCGCGACGATGCCTGACGTCGCGGTGTTGGAGAACGCCGCCGTGATGTTCGCCGTGCTGTTGATGACGACGGCACCGCCCTGGCCGCCGGCCCCGCCGTCGCCCGGCGACCCCGGGCCGATCGCGTTGTCGCCGCCGATTCCGCCACGACCGCCGGCACTCTGCGCGAAGATGCCGGCCGCGTTGGCGCCCGTGATGGTGATGAGCCCCGCGGCCGTGACGGTCACGCTGCCGCCGTTGCCGCCGTTACCGGCGTCGCCCGCGTTGATGACCGCGCCGTTGCCGCCGTTACCACCGTTGCCGCCATTGGAGACCGCGACGATGCCGGACGCGCCCGCACCGCCCACCGCGATCTGCCGGCTGCCGTCGAAATGGACCGTGAGGCCCTGCCCCGAGTGGCCGTCGTCGCCGTCCTCGGTGGCGCCGCCGGAGTCGCCGCCGGCACCGCTGGCGTCGATCCGAATGCCGGAGACGCCGCTCCCCGGCTGGATCGCGGTCGTGAGACCGTTGACGTTGAGAGTCTGGATCGGGCCCGCCGGGACGAAGGAGACGCCGCCGCTCACGTCACCGGTGCAGTTCACGGTCGCGGCCGGTGCGTCGCAGGCGGCGAGCGCCGTGTCCCCGGCGGCCGCCGCAATCAGGACGACGGCGCCGCCGACCAACCGGCGCCGCAACGCATGAGAGCTCACCGAGGCCAACAAGGCGCGCCGAGATGGCGCCTGAACCCCGGGCACACGAGTCCGTTCGGCGGTCATGATGGCCCCGTTGGTCCTAGAGGACGAGTAGAATGTGGCTAAGTGTATCTACGCCGGTGCGGCAGCCACAAGCGGCAACACTTCGGAAACAATCGATTGCTGGTAGGTGTATTGCTTAAGTCACAACCTTACGATTCCACCTTGGTCGGATGCGCCTCGCGAGGTGATCCCGAGCCTTATGGAGACGTGCGGGCCGACCTCCAGGTCGGTTCGCGATGCGCTTCTCCCAGTCCACATCTCCAGTCCAGACAGCCCCGCTGAGACAGGATCGTTGAGTCGCCGGCCACAGAGTGCGGACCGTCACGTCCTCGATCATGCGCCGGCGCAGAGGGCTCGGCGTAGCGATCTCGAACCTCCTGTCTGAAGGGTCGGGCTTTGACACCCCACGATCCTCTCAGACGGGAGGGACCGCAGCGATCGCCACTCCCGCCGCGAAGCGGCTTCGCTCGATCCGCCGCCACATGAGCGTTACAGGGGACTGATCGCGCTGGTCCTCTGGGGACGCTCGCGGGGCATTCGCAACACCAACGCTCCGAGCACGATGAAGAGGACCAGTAAGGCGCCCTGAGCGAACAGAATATACGTTTGTGGGTCGCCTTCGACGTCTCCCGCCACGGGCAGGAGCCTCCGGCAGGCCTGTACGACAGCGGCGCTGCAGTTGAAATAAAGGGCTACCAAGGCGGCAATGACGTACACGGCTCGCCAAGCGCCAGCGAGGCGGAACACGTAGAGGCTGACCACCGCCACGGACAGGGTCGCCAGCGAGGCGACACCGACGAGGTGCCGAACTCCGGCGCTACTTACCGGGTAGAGAAATCCCGTGGCAGTCGTCGCCGCCGTCGTGACCAAGAAAACGATCGACACTGCGCTCACGTCCCGGCCGGCGATCATGCGTATGAACAACAGAAGTCCGGAGGATATTCCGACCAAGCTTATGGCGACGTGCAGCGATGTGAGGGTTTCGATCGGCAAGCCCGGGACCATATGCCTACCCCATCGAACTTTCGCGCCTACGGATTGGTGGGTCGTGCCTGGCCGGTTTGGCTTACCGGTGGGAGGGACGAAACGAGAGAGAAGGACCGGAGAATTGGTGGCTCTCCTCGAACCGAGGTCAATACAGGAAAGTACGCCGTTGGGAGACCGCATCGCCGGGCACTGACGTCAGGAGTATCGACCGGTGCGTGTCTCCGCTGCCCTGCAGTCACGGCGACATCCTTTGCCGGACACCGGGACAAGCAACTCGGATCTCGTCCGACAGATGCACCGCACCTGCGCTCGACAACAGATCAACGAGCATCACCGGAGTTCTGCGCGCCCGGATTGTCCCGTCCAAGGGCGCTGCCGGATGCACGGCCCAGAGCCAATCCCATAGCTCGTCGAACTAGACCTCGTGCCTCGAGCAGTTCGGCCCCCCTCCAAACGATGACGCGCTGGACGTCCCCGATCATCGGGCATTCCGGCGGATCGTGCTCGACCGCCGGAAATACAGAGCCGCCCGCTCTCGGCGGCTAGGCCGACCGCTGCACCTTGGAGGCAGAGCCGGTTGGATGTCCGTGCGGGAACAGAGTTCGCGTCCATGCGTAAAATAATCAATGCACGAGGGCTGCTCCGATGAAACAGGAAGTTGGCATACGAGCGCTCGCGCGACTTGCGCATGTTACCAGTGCGAACGTTCGTCACCACCCAGCATTCGACCTGATGGTCCGGCTGTCTACCAATCAACGCCTCTGCCGCCCGGGATCGGTGGAATTCCGGGCCCTCGATCTTCGTCTCCAGCTCTTGACGGAAGCGATCATCGAGGACCTCGGCGCCGCGGACGCTGAGTGACGGAATTCGTGGTGACGGAACTCGTGGTGACCGAACTCGGAATGCCGTCGCTGTCGGATCTCGACCCTTGCCTTGGCAGATCACCTGATCAATCGCGCAAGCGCACGAGACGGAATGCTCCTGGGTTCGGTTCTGGAGGCGGCCTGATCTGACTGAGCCTCTTCCCAGGAATGTCTGCCCTCGACTCGTATCCGGCTCGGGCAGATCAATCAGACGCGCACGAGGTCGCGGGCGGCGACCCTGCCGTCACCGCCCGCGCCTGCGCCGGCACGATCGCGACCGGCGCAGCAGCCTCCCTAGACTCGGCCATTTCACTGTCTGGCCAGCTCTCGTCACCCTCATTGGAGCGAAACGCAAATGCGGGCGTCTGGCAGGCTCGGACAGCCGAAGCGGTCATTCTGATCAGATCGAGAGTACAATCGATATGTAGGACTACGTCCCCGGCGACAGAAGCTCTTCGAGAAGTGAAAGGCCGCCCCTGCGGACGGCCTTTCACTGGAGCGCAATCAGCTGCCTTCCGTTCGCACGTGCGTTCGGGGCTATTTTGTCCTTTGGTAGAGCAGCAACTCGGGGCGAGCCGAGTTTGTTCCGGACGCCGTCAGCGAAATGTTGCGCCGCAGGGGCGCGATCAGTTGCGCGTCAGTGGGGGCCGCCATGCCTCGATGCCGATCGGTCGAGGATTCGCGTGGTCCGCGCGTCGTCCGTGAGAGCGCGCCGGAGATCCCGCGCTCTTCGCCGGCCCGGATGGTGGCGCCGAGCACTGGGCCGTCATCGCCTCGCTGATCGAGAGCTGCAAGCTCCTCGGCATCGACCGCACGTCTGTCTCGCTACACGCCGGCGCAACTCAGCGAAGCCGTGGCCCGACAACGATGCTCATCGTAGATCGCGCCTCCAAAACAAAAGCAAACATCGCGCCCGATGCGCGGCTCCTGACGCGATCTGAGGAGATGCGCCCGGGCAAACGTAGTGCTGATGTCGGCACGCGATCAGTGTTCGTGCGCCCCCGAACCGGGCCGCGCTCGACACGCGTCAGAGCTTGAACTTCTGCAGCGTGTGTTCCGCGAATTCGCGCACTGCCGGGTCGATCTCACCGGCTCGGAGCAACTCCTGCAGTTGCGCGAGGTTCGTCTTCAGGGCCCGTGCGGCCTTTTCGCGGACCACCCCATCGGTCCCGGGATCAGCCGCGATGGCGGCGAGATCGGCGAGCGCAGAGCCGGCGCAATAGATCCACCCCGATAATACTTCCTTGTGCTGCACAGCGGCCCCACAGGACTGTCGACAGACGCCATTCGACAGCTCTGCGTTTCATCACTTTGCTCCTTTCGTTTCAACCGGAGGAATACCTATGCTGGCGGCCCTCACCAGCGGCGCCGGACGCCCGTGGTCCTGTGCGCTCGGCCGGTCCCGTCGCGGGCGGGAGGACGGTCGCGGCGCCCGTCGTGTGCCCCGATCGCTGTGCCCCGGAAGACACTCGGGGTGGGGCGGCGGGTTGCCGGTCCGCTCGTGGGAGTCTCCGCCGGTACGTTCGTGCGAAGCCCGGTCCTGTGGTCCCGCGGCTCGTAGCCGGACCGCTACCGCGCTCGGACGCGCACGTTGCTCGGAGAAGCTCGGGCAGCGGGACTGCTGGCTTAGCTGCTCGGCGCGCCCCCCAATTCTGTGCCTCACTCTTCGCCGCTGAATGCACTCTCGAAGAACTGCCTGAAGCCGTCCGCCAGCGCCCCCGGCGGACGGCTCCTATTTCACCTAGTGTTTCGCGCTCGTGCCTCGGGCGTCACGTGCCAGAAACGTACGGACGACGCCCGGCAGGTTCTCGTCGAGCCAGCCAGCCATCTCCTGCTCCTCAGCCAGGATGCCCTGGCAGACCTCCTTGGTGGCGGCATCTCCGACGCTCTCTGCCGCCGTGATCAATCCTTTATAGGTTGCGACTTCCATCTGCTCGAACGCAAAACTCGCGATCGAGGCCTTCACCACCTCGTCGCTCGTGAAAACACCGGTCAGGGCTTGGCCGAAGCCGAGCAGTTGCGCCGCCGTGTCCTTGAAGGTCGAGGTGCTGCCGCCGCGCCGCTCGATGCAGGTCTGCAACCGGTCGGCCTGGCTTCTGGTCTGCTCCAGATGTCGCTCGATTTTCGCCCGGAGCTCCGGATAGTGTTCCAGCCGCGTTGCGGTGTTGCTCAGCATCTGTTCGGCGTGTTTCTCCATAGCATGCGCGTCCCGCAGCCAATCGAGAAGCGTTCCTTCCATCGATTCCGTCTTGGTCATCGGCTCTCCTTTTTCACGACGGCCCAGGCAGCTCTCGCCCGGCTATACGGTTGGTATTTTGGAACGGCTCGGTTGCGGGAGAGTTCCAGACTGCTCCGGGGAACCGCTGATGCGCAGCTGAAGCGGTACCGGCACTCTTGAACCCAAGCGGCCCAGCTGAATCAACAGGCCCGGCCGACGGCCGGATGGGGCTCTGCGCGGCCTCGACACAAAATGCCATAGAATCATACTGCTGTTTTGCATATGGTGTCAGGACCCCTTTACGGCCGAGGCGCTGAACGAGGTACGAGGGTAGAGCGTGCACGCGCCCCAGCCCGCGCAGCCCGACAGTGCGGCCGGAAGGACACGCCCTCGAACGCTGTCGTTCCATCTGTTCAGCTTCGGCTTGGGGATCGTTCTTCCGGCCTTGTTCTTCGCCGTGTTCATCGCCGTTCAGTACTACGCGTCGGAGCGCTCCCGGTTGGAGGACAGCCTGCGAAGCGAAGCCCGCGCGTTGGCCACCGCCATCGATCGGGAGATCGTCGGTGTGACCACCACATTGGAAGCGTTGGCGACAGCTCCGGCTTTGAAGCGCGGCGACCTCGCCACGTTTTATCAACAAGCGCAGGACGTCCGTGCCGAACAGAATTTTCACATCAGCGTGCGCGACCTCAGCGGGACGGCCTTGACGGCTACGCGCCTGCCTTTCGGCGGCCGGCTCGAAAACAATCCCGTGGAGGTGCGTGAGATCGACAGGATCGCGATCCAGAGCGACCGTCGTGCCGTCAGCGATGTTTTTCTCGGCCTCGTGACCGGGCGTCCCACGGTCCAGATCGTTGTTCCCGCGACGATCGAGTCTCGCCGTGAATACGTGGTCGGAGCCAGCATTGCTCCGGAGTTCTTTCAGGAGGTCCTGCAACGGGCTCGGCTGCAGGACGGGTGGCTGGCCACCGCGATCGACGGACGGGGAGTGTTCGTCGTCCGGTCGCACCAGCACGAGGAATTCGTCGGTAAGAAAGCTCCCCCTCATCTCGTGAACGCCGCGGTTCGATCCGCCGGGCTGTACGAAGACCGATCGCCAGACGGGATTTCCTCGGTCGTCGCCTACGACACGTCACAATTGACAGGATGGCGGGTGATCGTCAGCGCACCCGTATCCATCATCGACGATGCTCTGCGGCGCTCCGTGCTCGTGGTCGTCGGGCTGGGCGCCCTCCTGGCCGTGTTGGCGCTTGCACTCGCCGATGTGGTGCGCAGGCGCATCCTCAAATCCGTGGAACGCCTTCAGACCGCGGCGCATTCCCTCCGAGACGGCAGGATTCCGCCGCACATCCCCACTCCCATCAAGGAGTTCGACGACGTTGGAAGCATTCTGGTGGGGGCTGCGAGCGACCTCCGGTCCCGCGAACGGGAACGCGATCTGGCGGAAGCAGCTCTGAAACGCCTGAATGAAAACCTGGAGCGACGGGTCGAAGCCGCCATGAAAGAGCAAGAGCATGCCGAGGCTCAGCTGCGTCAGCTCCAGAAAATGGAAGCTGTCGGCCAATTGACCGGAGGCATTGCTCACGACTTCAACAATCTCCTGACCGTGGTGATCGGCAATCTCGGCATGCTGCGCAACCGAGTCGCCCACCTGGACGATCCAAGACTGATCCGCAACGTCGAGGCAGCCCTCGACGGGGCTGGACGCGCAGCGCAGCTCACAAGCCGATTGCTGGCGTTTTCGCGTCAATCCCCGCTTCAACCCTCTGTGGTGAATGCCAACAGGCTGATCACAGGAATGATGGATCTGCTGACCCGGACACTCGGTGAAACCATTCAACTGGAGACCGAGCTGTCGGAGCATCTTTGGCGAATCGAGGTCGACCCTCATCTGCTGGAGAGCGCGCTGCTCAACCTCGCGGTCAATGCGCGTGATTCGATGCCCGAGGGGGGGCGCCTGCGCCTTTGCACAGCGAACGTCTCTGTTTCCGAAGCACTCGCGCAGACCTTCGGCAAAGAACTACAGCCAGGGGAATACGTCTCGGTCGCCGTGTCGGATGCCGGACATGGAATGCCGCCGGACGTCAAGGCACGGGTCTTCGAGCCATTTTACACGACAAAGCCGGTCGGTCAGGGAACCGGCCTCGGACTCGCTCAGGTGTACGGTTTCGTGAAGCAGTCCGGTGGACACATCACGATCGATTCCGAAGTGGATTGCGGCACGACCGTGCGGCTCTATTTTCCTCGTGATGATCGTGCCGAAGGCGTCGTCGCAGAAGGGCCCCCGCGCAAGGGCGTGCCTCGAGTCGTAGCCGATGCGCTGATCTTGGTCGTCGAGGACGACCCACGCGTGAGCGAGTTCACTCTCTCGGCTCTCAAGGAAGCAGGGTACCGGGTCCTCGCCGCACCGGATGGCGTGGCGGCCTTGCAGGCGCTCCAGGACCATCGCGGGGACATCCGGCTTCTGTTCACCGACATGGTGCTGTCCGGCGCGATGAATGGACGTACGCTCGCCGATGAGGCCGTCCGCCTGAGCCCCGCCATCAAAGTCTTGTTCACGACGGGCTATACGCAGGACAAGGTTCTCGCCGAGCGCCGCCGGGAGGGGAGCGCCCAGGTTCTCAGCAAGCCGTTCGATGGGATTCAGCTCTTGAATGCCATCGCTCACGCTCTGGACGGAAGCTAGGCAGCACACCGCCGCTGGTCGCCATGGCTTGGGCCCTCCCCGTGTGACGACGGCGTCTGCCGTCGGCGGTACTGGCCCGGAGCTTGGCTCCGAAGGCCCAGCGTCGCACAGCGCCGGCACATCGTCCTCCGCGGCGGGGGAACGATTTCGTCGAGAGACACTCCCGCCTTTTCAGGCTGCGCACCCCCTATTAGTCACGGTGATGGGCGATAACATATCCACATGAACTTAAAGACGTTTTTTCACCGAAATGGAACGCACCCCCTACTGCAGTGCTTTCCCCCTGCCTAGCCTCGGCGGCCGCTACGACGCCGTCCGATCGTCTGCCGAGCGACTGGTCAACTGAGCCGCTGCCCGAGCCCTTCCGAACCTTCAGCTCCGGATCGGCTACGGACAGCGGCACTTTTGGGACGTCCAAGCGGTAGCGAGGAGAGCGGAAATCGATGAGCAGCCGTAGCAGGCAGTCGAGCGAGCGAAAGAGCTCTTCACTTCGGAGGCGAGGCGTCAACCCGCCCCTTCCTCTCGGAGACAGACACGTCCTGACCCCCGAACTGGTCGCGTCGTTGATCATGAACCGCGAGCTCATTCTCGACCGTCCGCCTTGCCGCATGTGCTCGCACGGAACACGGCTGGTCGGCCGCACCTACATGCGAGAGGACGGCAGAAACTTCGAAGAGCGGACCTTCGAATGTTTCTTCTGCGGCCACAGCCAGATTGTCCGCCGTCTCCTCTGAACCGCATTTTCCGGTGCGGACTCGGCCCCCCGCTTCGCCCGAGATTGGTACTTCGAGTTTTTATACAAGGCATGCTGCTGCGCAGTGGCTCCTCCTGGAATCCCCCAGCAGCACTTCCATTCTCCCGGGTTCGACGGAGGATCGGCGACAGCAGACCGTGATGGATGTCGCCGGGTTCGGAAGTGGCGACGAGGCAGAACGCTTCGGTCCATCTTGGCTTTGAAGCTCATGTTCCATGGGCGAGGCTCAACCTCGCCGTTCGGTCGGGTCCCGTGCGGTGGGGCGGAGCGACGCGGTCCGGAGTTTCGGAGAGCCTGGCGAGACCGTCGCAGCCGCGCGGATGGCGGCGTCGACACCGAGAGAATATTCAGCGCGCTGACGAGCCTCGCCGCCGCGACCGTTGAGCCCAGCCGCTCGGCGGGCGATGCAGCGAAGCCGCTGACACTGGTCACACTGGCAGCATGTTACTCCCCCTCGGCAATCCGGAATCGGCGGGCGAACGCGGTCGGCTCTGGCGGCATTGTGATCACAAGCGTGGCGGACCGTGCCCATCATGCGCCCAGACGGACTTACGTTCGACGGTCGGGTCGTCGCTGCGAGATCGTCATTCGGCAGCCGGCACCGCCCTCACCCCGCGCGGCGCCCGGGGGCCGTGGAGGGACAATCATGAGCGCAAGCGACAGGGTGTTCACAGGCTCTGTTCCAGACATTTACGATCGACTTCTGGTTCCGCTCATCTTCGACTTCTACGCCATCGATCTTTCGAGACGAGTCGCGCAAGCGCGACCGGGTCGCATTCTCGAGACTGCGGCCGGAACCGGGGCGTTGACCAGAGCCCTTTCGGCGGCTCTCGGCTCGAACACATGTCTGGTCGCGACCGACCTCAACGGTCCGATGCTCGAGATCGCCAAGGCGCGACTTCCGGACTCGCGCATCGCGTGGCAACAGGGCGATGCCCTGTCGCTTCCTTTTGATCCGGGCAGCTTCGACGCCGTGTGCTGTCAATTCGGGGCGATGTTCTTCCCGGACCGCCTCCGAGCGTTCCGGGAAGCGCATCGAGTGCTCGGCCCTGGCGGGAGACTTCACTTCAACGTCTGGGACGAGATCACCGAGAATGAGTTCGCGGACGCGGTCACGGCAGCGCTGGAAGAGGTCTTTCTCGAGGATCCCCCACGCTTCCTCGCACGCACGCCGCACGGGCATGCCGACGTCCAGACGCTTCGTCGCGAACTGCAGGCGGCGGGGTTCGGCGAGATCCGAGTCGAGGCCGTCGAGGGCACCAGCCGCGCTTCCTCTCCTCGGGTTCCGGCGGTCGCGTATTGTCAAGGAACACCGCTCCGAACCGAGATCGAGGCGCGCGATCCGACAATGCTGCAGACTGCGACGGACGCAGCAGCACGGATGATTGCTCGGCGCTTCGGCGAGGGCGAGGTATCCGGCAAGATGCGGGCTTTCGTGCTCTCTGCCCGGGCCGGTGCATGTTGAAGTCGACCAGCTTCGCCACGCGCTTGCTCGAATTCACCGCGAGGGCTTGCTGATCGTGATCGGCCTCGGGGCCGCCGAGCAGCGGGGAGATGTTGTAATCGCCCCTACCATGCTGACCGCGGGCCCCGGCGACGATCGCGATGTGGGCGTGTGATGCGCGGTCGCGAACCTTGCGCTTCAACAAGCGGCGAGGTGATTTCTGCCGAGATCCTCTTGGCTGAGGCCACGACCCATCGTCGCTTGAAGCCGCAAGGCGCCGCGGTGACGGCCCCGGGCGTTCATTTCCAGTCTTACATATCCCCAAATCTGTCGACATTGGCCCAAAGCCGCTTGCTTTTGCCGCATGCTGCCGTAGGAGGGTTTATCGACCCGCCTTTCCGGCAAGCCGACAGGGGTGCCGGGGCCGCAAAACAATCAATGAGGAAAGCCGGAATGGCCAACGTGAATCTCAAAACCATGGAAGTCGACGAGTTGCTCGCCCTCCGGGGCGAGATCGACGCCGCCCTGGAGGAGCGCAGCCGCGCGTTGCGCGATCAGCTGGCGCAACTCGAGAGGGCCACCGGACGCACCACCAAGGCCCCCGGCCAGCGCTCGAGCACGCTCAAAGGGGTCAAGGTGCCGCCCAAGTTCGCGGGTCCGAACGGTGAGACCTGGGCCGGTCGCGGCGCGCGGCCGAAGTGGCTCACCGAGCTGCTCGAGGCCGGGCACGAGATCGAGGAATTCGCGGTCGGCGAGACGGGGGCCCAGGACGAGGCTCCGGAGGACGAGGCCCCGGAGGGCGAGGCCGCGCCGCGCGCCAAGCGCCGGGCCGGCCGCAAAAGCACCCGCCGCGGAAAGTGAATTTTCCCTCCGGGACTCAACACCTGAATCGACCGGCGCTGGTGGTCAGGCCGAGAAGGTCCATGAGGCTGTAGTACTCGTTTCGGCCTTCATCCGGCTTGCCCGCGCCGATCAGTGCGGCGGCATTCGCACGCATTCTCCGGGCCCGTTCGAGCACCTCGGGAGGAAACTCTGCCTTGGCGAGCGCGGAATCGATGGCCCTGAGATTGATGGGTGCGCGGCATGCCAGAGCGGCGTCCGTGCAGGGCGCGATCAACAGCGCACAACCCACCAGAAGAAGACCGGCCCGAAGCAACATGGCGCACCCCTGAATGTCCGACGAACGACCGCTTCGCCACGCCCGCTCCTATTCGACAGGAAGAGCGTGGGACATCGAGCGACCGCCGACCGTGACATCTGGATCGCACGGCACTCCGGGACTGGACTGTGAGCTGAATCACGCTGCGCAGCCCAAGCAGGCGTGACATGCGCGACTCAGCCGCTGAGTTGAATCGGAGGGTCCGCCCGGATCGCAAGCAGGGGCCGCCGGTTCCGCGTCGGCAGGGCGCGAAGCGTCAGGGCTCGGCCGGGGCGACGATCGGTTTTCTGCTCTCCCGGCCAGACGGAACCTTGCTTTCCTCGAGCGTTCGTTCGGCGAGCTCGGCCGTCCTGAGCAGGTGGCGCGTGAGGAGCTCGACGGCCTGCTCGGCGTCTCGGGCGAGGGCCGCCTCCATGATGAGACGGTGCTCGTCGTGCTGGCGCACCTGCCGGGTCGTCGGCTTGATCAGGCGACGGTAGCGGTCCCCCAGGTCGAACAGCTGCTCGCAGTAGCCCATCAGGAAGGACGATCCGCAGGCGCTGAGCAGACTGGCGTGGAATTCTCGATGCGCAGCATCGTTCATCTCCGCGCTCCGGGCCGGATCGAGACCGGGCGCATCGACAGCGACGCGCGCGAGGCGGTGATAGGCGAGCACCACGCGCTCCTCCCACGCCGTGTCACCTCGCGCGATCGACTGGCGAAGCCCGAGCTCGTTGAGCCAGCAGCGGGTGACCGTGATCTCCTCCAGCTCCACCTTGCTCAATGGTGCGACCGTGAATCCGCACAGATCCGTCTGGCGGGCGAGGCCGTCGCGCGACAGCCGGTTCAGCGCCTCGCGGATCGGGCTGAAGCCGACGCCGTAGCGCTCGCACAACTGACGGACGCGGAGCTGACTGCCCGGCAACAATGCACCGTTGATGATGTCACGGCGCAGGCTTCCATAGGTCGCCGACGCGAGCGTCTCGCCGGCGCGTCGGCTGTTGGGGTCGAATTTCCGTCGGGTCATGGTCGCTGGTCGATCACGGAAAAGACAGCACGGTCACGGCAACAGCGCCGACCGTCAGCCCCGCCACATCTTGAAGACATTCGGTCACCCCGGCAACTCGCGCCTTCATATGTGCGAACACCATACGCAGTTCACCGCATTGTCGAGCATATCGACGAAAGTATCAAATGTTCGAACATCGGGGCCGACCAAAAGTCGAGCCTCGCGGGGACCACAACGATGGTCCCACCGCGGCGACAGGATCGAAGTTACCGGCAGCATCCCGAACAGGGGCCGGATTCGAGCCTGCCGGCAGCGGGCTTAGGCTTACCGACTCGCCTTCCGCCCCCGAACACCCCCGGCTGAAGACTCGATGCCTCCCGCGCTCGCTGGAGGTTCGTTCGACGACGCCATCGCACGGCCAGGACCACGTCCCGGCCGAACGACGGCGCATGCATCAAGGGTGGTCGACATGGCCCAATTCCGCGTGGCGGCGCCGAGAACGCTCGACGAAGCGTTCTCGCTGCTGCCGATCCAAGACCGCGACGTCAAGCTGGTCGCCGGCGGAACCGATGTGCTGATCCACATCAGGGCCGGCAAGTCCGCACCGAAGCGACTCGTCCTCCTATCGAAGATCAGCGAACTGGACGACGACATCCGGGTGACCGACACCGGCATCCGCATCGGGGCGCTGGCGCGACTGAGCGACGTGGTCCGCCACCCGGTCGTGCTCGCCCGCTTCACGGCGCTCGCCGAGGCCGCAGCGCAGATCGGATCGGAGCAAATCCGCAATCGCGGCACCGTCTGCGGAAACGTCGCGAATGCATCGCCCGCCGGCGACACCCTGCCGCCCCTCTACGTCTTCGATGCGGTCGTGAACCTGATCGGGCCGAACGGCCGGCGGGCGGTGCCGATCGCCGCCTTCGTGCAGGCGCCGGGTCGGACCGATCTCGCCGCCGGCGAGCTGATCGAGAGCATTGTCTGCCCGTTTCCGCCGGACGGCGCCGGCTCTGGCTACATCAAGCTGGCGCGGCGCGCCGGCATCGACATCTCCACGGTCGGGGCCGCCGCGATGGTGTGCGATGCCGACACGGTCCGCCTCGCCCTCGGCGCCGTCGGCCCGACGCCGATCCGCCCTCTCGCTGCGGAGCCGCTGCTCGGGGCCGGACTGCGCGACGACGAGGCGTTCGATCGCGGTATCACGGCGGCCGCCGAGGCCACCACTCCGATCTCCGACATCCGCGCCTCCCGCGACTATCGCCTGGCCATGGTCCAGGTCATGGCGCGCGAGGCGATCCGGCTGTCGCAGCAACGTTCCACGAGCAAAGACCGGGTGCAGGCATGACCGCGGACACGTTCGACATCACCTTCACGCTGAACGGCCTCCGCAAGAGCATCGCGGTGCGGACCGACGCCATGCTGGCCGAGGTGCTGAGGGAGAACCTCGGGCTGCTCGGCACCAAGGTGAGCTGCAACGAAGGCGAATGCGGCGCCTGCACGGTGCTGATCGACGGACGCACCGCGAACTCCTGCATCGTCCTCGCCCTCGAGGTCGACGGTTGCGCCGTGACGACCATCGAGGGCGTGGCGGTCGGCGGCGTGCTGCACCCCATCCAGGAGTCGTTCATCGAAGAGGGTGCCGTCCACTGCGGCTACTGCACGCCCGGCATGATCCTCTCGACCAAGGCGCTGCTCGACCACAACCCCGATCCGACGACGGGCGAGGTCCGAAAGGCGCTCGAAGGCAATCTCTGCCGGTGCACCGGCTACAACCGAATCCTCAAAGCCGTCTCCAGAGCCGCCGAAAAGCTGCGCCCGACGCCGGGCGCAGGGGAGTGACGCCGATGAACATCGTCGGAAAGAACGTCCTTCGCGCCGATGCCGCCCAGAAAGTCACCGGGACTCACGAGTTCGCCATCGATGGAAAAGTCCCCGGAATGCTGTGGGCCCGGATCGTCAGGGCGCCGCTCGGCCACGCCCGCATCGTCACGGCAGACACCGCGGCGGCGCGGGCCGTTCCGGGCGTCGTGTCGGTCCTGACCGCGGCCGACCTGCCGACCCCGATGCCACTCTACGGCTCGGTGATCGCCGACCAGCCGCTGCTCGCCGTCGGCAAGTGCCGGTATTACGGCGAACCGGTGGCCGTGGTGCTGGCCGACAGCGACGAGGCGGCTTCGCTCGGCGTCGCCCGGACGCGCATCGACTACGAGGAGCTTCCCGCCGTCGTCACGGTCGCGGACGCGCTCGCTGCTGACGCGCCGCTGGTCCACGACGCGACGACGGCTCCAGGCTCGAACGTCCACAAGCAGTACGAGTACGCCTGGGGCGATGTCGAGGCGGCCGAGCCCGCGTGCCACACGATCGTCGAGAACACCTACACGTTCCCGATGATCCATCATTTCGCCCTGGAGCCCTTCTCGGTCATCGCATGGCCCGAGGCCGGCGGTGTGCAGATCAAGAGCCCGGTCCAGCATCCGTTCCTGCTGCGCCGGGTGGTCGCCGAATGCCTGAAGCTCGAGCTGTCGAAGGTCCGCGTGATGGCGACCAGCATCGGTGGCGGTTTCGGGTCGAAGGGCTACGCCAAATACGAGCCGCTCGCGGCCTATCTGGCGATGCGGACCGGACGTCCGGTGAAGATCTCGACCTCGCTCGACGACGCCTTCGTCACGGCGCGGCGGCTCTCCGCCACGGTCCATATGAAAACGGGCTTCGACCGCGACGGACGCATCCTGCTCCAGAAGGTCGACGCCGACTACCTGATGGGTGCCTATGCGGACGCGGCGCCGCGCATCACCCAGAAGGCCAGTTACGTGAGCTGCGGCCCCTACCGGATTCCGAATCTGAAGACCGTGGCGCGGGCGATCTACTCCAACACCACGCCCAGCACGGCGGCGCGCGGCTTCGGCATGCCGCCGCTGAACTTCGCCCTCGAGACCCAGATGCAGATGGCCGCCAAGTCGCTCGGCATCGATCCGGTGGAGATCCGGCTGCGCAACCTGGTCAAGCGCGGCGAACAGCTCGTCCCCGGCGACATCCCGGCCGACGGCGAATGGAGCGAGGGCTTGCGCCGCTGCGCCGACATGATCGGCTGGAACGATCCGCTGCCGCCCGGAACCGGGCGCGGCATCAGCATCGGCATCAAGAACCCGATTCCCGGCTCGGTCTCCAACGCCCTGGTCAAGCTGCACGCGGACAACAGTCTGACGGTCGCGGTCGGCACCTCGGAGATGGGGCAAGGCGCCTGCACGGTGCTGGCGCAGATCGCATCGGAAGAGCTCGGCATTCCGATGGACCGGATCACCATGATCATGGGCGACACGGCGGCGGTCCCGTTCGACGTGGCGACGGCCGGCAGCCGGTCGACCGTGACGATGGGCAACGCCGTCCAGTCGGCCTGCAAGGACGTCGTCCGGCAGCTCGAGGAGATGGCGAAGGAACTCGGGCTGATCGCCCCGGGCGAGAAGCTCCAGATCAACGGCGGCATGATGTCGGACCGACAAAACAGCCTGTCGTTCAACGACATCTTCACCCGCTACTTCTCCAAGACGCAGGGCGAGGTGGTCGGTCGGGGACTCTACAAGGGCGAGGTCGTCGCCGGCCATCCGCTCGGCGGCCTGTCCGACTTCTGGGAGGTCATCTTCATCGCCGTCAAGGCGAAGGTCGATCCGGCGACCGGCAAGGTCTCCATCCTCAAGATGATCAATGTCAGCGACATCGGCAAGGCGATCAATCCGCTGCACTGCAAGTCGCAGGAGGAAGGCGGCGCCATGATGGGGCTCGGCCACGCCCTCATGGAGCAGATGATCTACGACCAGAAGGGGCGCCTGCGCAACGGCAGTCCGCTCGACTACCGCATCCCCACCACCATGGACGTGCCGTGGGAGATGGACAGCTCCCTGGTCGAGAATCAGGACGGCGCCGGCCCGTTCGGCGCCAAGGGCATCGGCGAGAGCGGCGCGATCACGGCGGGCGCCGCGATCGCGGCCGCGGTCTCGGACGCCACCGGCGTCTTCTTCAAGGATCTTCCGATCACCTCGGAAAGGGTGTGGGCGGCACTCTCCGCCGAGAAAGTGTAGGCGCCTCGCTTCGCCGAGCGATGCGGGGGACGGACTCTTCATGTGCGCTCGAACGCGCTCCCACAGGCGGTAGGGATTTTTCGAAATGACCATACAGCCACTCGATCACGTAACGGCCTCAAAGACGGCTGCGGCAGGCGCCGCACCGGTGGATTCGAAATTCGCAGAGATCTTCACATCGTTCAGATCGGCGTTCAAGACTCACGGCCTGCTGCTGATGGGCCTGTTCGCCGCTTGGCTGTTCGACGCGATGGACGCCACGATCTACGCCTATGCGGTGCCGTCGATCATCAAGGACCTCAACGTCACGATGGCCGAGGCCTTCAGCGTGGTGTCGGTGTTCCTGGCGTCGACCGCGATCGGCGGCATCGTGATCGCCAGCATCGGCGACAAGATCGGCCGCAAGCCGACCGTTCTGCTGTCGGTGGTCCTCTACGGCATCTTCAACTTCCTGTGCGGCACCGCGGACTCGCTCACCGAACTGAGCATCTATCGCGGACTCGTCGGTTTCGGTCTCGGCGGTCTGTGGCCGGCCGCGATGGCGCTGGTGTCCGAGATCTGGCCGGCCAAGAGCCGGGGCATGGCGGTCGGCGTGCTGCAGACGGGTTGGACCTTCGGCCTGCTCACCGCGGCGATGTTCGCCTTCACCATCATCCCGAGCCACGGCTGGCGATGGATGTTCTACGCGACGGTCGTTCCGGTCGTGATCACGTTCTTTCTCGTCCTGTTCTTCGTCAAGGAATCGCCGGTGTGGCAAGCCAAGCGGCGTGAGCAGGCGGCGAGGCCGGAGGCGAGCGCCGGCGGCATCACCATCCTGCAGCTGTTCAATAAGAAGAACGCCCGCAACACCCTCCTCGGCCTCGGCGTCTCGATCTTCGGCATGTACGGCTGGTGGACGCTGTTCACCTTCCTGCCGACCTATATCGACAAGACCCTGAACGTCGGCATCACCAAGGGCGCCGAGTTCATGATCTGGACGAGCATCGGCGCCTTCTTCGGCTACCTCCTGTTCGGCGCCTTCGCCGATCGCGTCGGGCGGCGGCCGACCTTCGCGGTGTTCTTCGTCGCCATGGGCATCATGATCACGGTCTTCATCTACACCGTGACGTCGACCGGCCTGACTTATCTGCCGCTGGTCGGCATCGCTCTCGGCTTCTTCACCGGCTACTACAGCGGCTACGGCGCCCTGTTCTCCGAGCTGTACTCGACCGACGTGCGGGCGACCGGCGCCGGCTTCCTGTACAACGGCGGGCGCGCGGCCGTGTTCGTCGGCCCGATGATCATCACCTATCTCATTCCCAAGGTCGGGTTCAGCCTGGCGATCAACTCGGCCGCGCTCGCCTTCGTGGTCGCGGCGGTGTTCGTCCTGCTCATGAAAGAGACGAAGGGCATCGAGATCGCCACCCTCGACAAGACCAACTGAAGCCGTCCGTCGGCTTCGC
>NZ_NPEX01000109.1 GCF_003258865.1 Rhodoplanes roseus
GTCGTCGCCGACCATGTCGCCGCACTGCGCCGACGAGACGAAATACGGCGTGGTCGACGCGGTGGTGAAACACTTTCAGGACGCGCAGGCGAAAGGCGCTCCTGTCGCGGGCCAAAACATCCGCGACATCGTCACGGTCAACGGCGTCCGGGTCACGGTCCAGGACGGCACCTGGGGCCTGGTGCGCGCCTCTTCCAACAAGCCGGAGCTGGTCGTCGTGGTCGAGAGCCCGGTGTCGGAGGCCCGCATGCACGACATGTTCAAGGCCGTCGACGCCGTCCTGCGCACCCACCCCGAGGTCGGGGCGTACAATCAGACGATCTGATCAGGGCCGCCACACGCCCGAACTCGTCATGTCCGGCCGCGTGCCGAACATGCACGCCCTTCTTCGTCGCGGCGATGCACTACCTCCGCCCTCATGGTGAGGAGCACTCCGAAGGAGTGCGTCTCGAACCATGCGGCCACGACGTTGGCCGCCCTCGCCCTTCGAGACGCCCGCTACGCGGGCTCCTCAGGGTGAGGGCGGATGACAGCAAGCCGGCTGACCTCACGCCCAGATCGCCATGCGTAGGCCGTGGCGGTCGACGGGCGGAGGATCGGGAAACGGCCGCGCGAGACCCGTGGCGATGCGCCGGGCCGTCACGGCGCAGGCGAGCGCGTCCAGAAGATCGTCGGGACCCGCACCGCGCGGGGGTGGCGCCTGGACCACGTCGGCCGAGAGCCCGGCGGCGACAAGCAGGGCGCGGCGCAGCGCGAGGCCTGGCTCGTAGGGCCGGCTCTTCACCTTCTTGGGCTCGGCGAGCGATTCTTCGCCGTTCATGCGCCAGAACGCCACCTCGGGATGCACCTCGAAGACGCGCGCGGCGAGCGCCACATCGGCTGTCAGCAGCGCATCGATCTCACGGATTTTGGGAGTCAGCATGAAGAGCTGCCGCGACACCTTTCGCGGCGGATCCGAGGTGGCGAACGCCACCGCGCAGGCGACGCCGTAGTCCGCCGCATACACGGCCGCCCGCGACGGCACCGAGAACACCGCGGACTGCCGCGCCCCGAGCAGCGGTCGCACGGCACTCTCGGCGGCGCGGCCGCCGGGGCCGACCCGGTCAGGCAGGCCGATCGTCATGTCGACGGCGATCACGGCCGGGCGCTCGGGCGCCGCGACGATCTCGGCGAAGGTGTGCACGACCCGCACCCGCACGGCGTCGCCCGCGGGCGCCACCAAGGCGACCACCCAGCCGTCCTTGCAGCCGTCGACCCCGGCCAGCCATTCCTCGTCCATGGGACCCCCGCCCGGCAGCCCTGCATCCGGAGCGATGCGCGCATCGCCGACCGGAGCGCCCGGCAGGGTCCCACAACGGCGAAAAATGCTCTAGGATTTCTCGCGCCGCTCCGCCCCGCCCCCAGGCGTGAGCCCCCCTTTCCGGAGACACACGATGACCATTCGTCCGCGCCGCAGCGCGCTGTACATGCCGGGCTCGAACCCCCGCGCCATGGAGAAGGCCAAGACCCTGCCGATCGACGCCGTGATCCTCGACCTCGAGGATTCGGTCGCCCCCGACGCCAAGGCGGAGGCGCGCAAGCTGGTCGCCGCCACCGTGAAGGCCGGCGGCTTCGGCCGGCGCGAGGTGTTCGTGCGGGTGAACGGCGTCGACACGCCGTGGTTCAGCGACGACATCGACGCGATCGTGCCGGCCAAGCCGGACGTGATCCTGGTGCCCAAGGTGTCGAGCCCGCAGACCCTGGAGATGATCGGCCAGCGCCTGCTCGACATGCACGCCGACGCCAAGGTGCGGGTGTGGATCATGATCGAGACGCCGCTCGCCATCTTCGGCATTCGCGACCTCGCCGCGGCCGGCTCCGACACCGAGACGCGGCTCGGCGGCTTCGTGCTGGGCACCAACGACCTCGCCAAGGAGACCCGGGTGCGCCTGGTGCCCGGCCGCGCCCCGATGACCGGCTGGCTCGCCGACTGCGTGCTGGCCGCCCATGCCTACGGGCTCGACGTGATCGACGGCGTCTACAACAACCTCTCCGACGCCGAGGGCTTCAAGCGCGAATGCCTCGAGGGCCGCGACCTCGGCTTCGACGGCAAGACGCTGATCCATCCGAACCAGGTCGAGCCCTGCAACGAGGTCTTTTCGCCGAGCGCCGACGAGGTCGCGCTGGCCAAGAAGATCATCGCCGTGTTCGACCAGCCGGAGAACCGCGGCAAGGGCGTGGTGCAGATGGACGGCCGCATGGTCGAGCGGCTGCATGCCGAGATGTCGCGCCGCACCGTCGCGATCGCCGAGGCGATCGGCATGGCGTGACGCGCCTCCGCGTGTCGGTGGAACCACGGGCGGCGGGGCACGGCTCCGCCGCCCGTTCGCGTCTCGCGGCCCGGCATGCGCGCGGCGCGGGGATCCATGCGTTCGGAGCACACGGGGGGTTCTTGTCCGTTGCCGCCGATCCGTTCCAGTATTCCGGCCCCGCCCGGCCCCGCCATCTCCCCGGATCGCAAACCCGAAGGACACGCCGATGAACGGCCCCGCGTCCCTGGCCCGCTCCGTCTCCCGCCGCACCGTCCTGCGCGCCGCCGCCTCGACGGCGGTTGTCGCGACCGCCGGCCTGCCGGCATGGGCGCCCGCGCGAGCGCAGGCGCCGTCCGACTATCCGGGCCGCGCCGTCAAGCTGCTGGTGCCCTCGGCGCCGGGCGGCGGCACCGACATCACGGCGCGCCTGCTCGCTAACGAGCTGCAGAAGCTCCTGGGCCAGTCCTTCTACGTCGAGAACCGTTCCGGCGCCGGGCAGATGATCGGCATCAGCGCGGTCGCGCAGTCGCCGCCCGACGGCTACACCCTGCTGATGGCGGCCTCGACGCTGGCCATCAACCCGGCCATGTACAAGACCGTGAGCTACGACGCGGTGCGCGACTTCTCGCCGGTGTCGCTGGTCGTCTCGCTGCCCAACGTGCTGGTCGTCAACGCCGCGCTGCCGGTCAAGACCGTGCAGGAGCTCGTCGCGCTGGCGAAGCAGAAGCCGGGGCAGCTCACCTACGCCTCGGCCGGCATCGGCACCTCGCCGCACATGAGCATGGAGCTGTTCAAGAGCATGAGCGGCACCGACATCCTGCACGTCCCCTACAAGGGCACGACGCCGGGCCTCAACGACCTGGTCGCCGGCACGGTCAACGCCATGATGGTCAACGCGCTGTCGGTGAAGTCCCATGTCGAGGCCGGATCGCTGCGGGCGCTCGGCGTCACCAGCCTGACCCGGTTGAAGAGCATGCCGGACGTGCCGGCGATCGCCGACGCCGGCGTGCCCGGCTACGAGGCGATCCAGTGGTACGGCCTGCTGGCACCCGCCAAGACGCCCGACGCGATCGTGCGGAAGCTGCACGCCGCCGTCGTCGAGGCGCTGAAGGACGAGACCATCAAGGAGCGCATCGCGCTCGACGGCGCCGAGCCGGTCGGCTCGACCCCGGACGCCTTCGCCACCCAGATCGCGGGTGATCTCGACAAATGGGCGAAAGCCGCCAAGGCCGCCGGCATCGAGCCGAAGTGACGGCGACGCCAGGACACGAGAAGGAGCCGACATGGGCCTGACGATCCGCCGCGTGGTGACGGGCCACGACCCGAACGGCCGCGCCGTCGTGGTCGCCGACACCGTCGCCGAGAACATCGCGCGAAAACGGGCCGGCTACGAGAGCTGCGTCGTCTGGTCGACGACGACGTTCCCGGCCGACAATGCCGATCCGACCGACGGCGCCACTCGCGACGTCGCCACCTCGGTGTCGGACGGCACCGTCTTCCGGGTGGTGCGCTACGAGCCCGGGGTGGCGCCGCGCGTCCACCGCACCGAGTCGCTCGACTACGCCGTGGTGGTCTCGGGCGAGATCGACATGGAGCTCGACGACGACGTCACGGTGCATCTGCGCGCGGGAGACGTGCTGGTGCAGCGCGGCACCGTGCACAACTGGGTCAATCGCGGCACCGAGGCCTGCGTGATCGCCTTCGTGCTGGTCGGCGCCAAGCCGCTCGACCGCGCCGGCCCCGGCTTCGGCTGACGCCGGCGGGCCGGCGAGGCGCTACGCCGCCGCCGCCTCGTCGTGGGCGGCCGGCGTGCACGGCGCGGCATGCCCGAGGCCGGCCATGACGGGCGCGAGGCGCTCCAGCAACACGGACTTGCGCAGCGGCTTGGCGATGAAGTCGCTCATGCCGGCCTCGCGGCAGGCGACGACGTCGTCCGCGAAGGCGTTGGCCGTGAGCGCGACGATCGGCACGCGGCTCCAGGCACCGCCGAGCGCCCGGATCGCGCGGGTCGCATCGAGCCCGTCCATCTCGGGCATGCGCATGTCCATGAACACGATGTCGAAGGCCCGGCTGCGCGCCAGGGCGACCGCGTCCCGGCCGTTGGCGGCGATCGTCAGCCGCGACGGAATGCTCTGCAGCAGCTTCGAGAAGACGAGCTGATTGGTCGGATTGTCCTCGGCGAGCATCACCTCGACGGGGCGGCCCGGAGGAGCCGGCGGTGGTCCGACCGCCGGGGCCGGCGCCGGGGCGGCCTGCTCGGCCGCCAGCGGCAGCGTCACCGTGACGGTGAAGCAGGTGCCGACGCCTTGCGTCGACTCGACCCGGATCGCGCCCTGCATCTGCTCGACGATCCGCTTCGAGATGGCGAGCCCGAGCCCGGTGCCTCCGAACTGCCGGTTGATCGAGCTGTCGGCCTGCGCGAACTCCCCGAAGAGCTTCCCCATCTGCTCGGGCGCGATGCCGATGCCGGTGTCGCGAACCGCGCATTCGAGCGTGGCGGTCACCGCGGTCCGGCCGGCGCATCGCAGGCCGACCTCGACATGCCCGGCCGACGTGAACTTCACCGCGTTCTCGATCAGGTTGAGCAGCACCTGCTTGAGCCGGGCGCGGTCGCCGATCATCCGCTCGGGCAGTCCGGGCATGACCACCACCCGCAGCGCCAGCCCCTTCGCCTGCGCCCGCGCCTCCATGATGCTCACGACCTTGCCGATCAGCACGGCGGGCGAGAACGGCACGGCCTCGAGCTGGAGCTTGCCGGCATCGAGCTTGGAGAAGTCGAGAATGTCGTTGAGGAGGCGCAGGAGATCGTCACCGGAGCTGGCGACCGTGTCGGCGAGCAACCGCTGCTCGGCGTCGAGCGGAGTGTCGAGCAGCGCCGACGACAGGCCGATCACGGCGTTCATCGGCGTGCGGATCTCGTGGCTCATCATCGCCAGGAACGCCGATTTGGCGGCCGTGGCGTCGCGGGCGATCTGCAGGGCGGAGCGTGTCTGCTCGATCTGCTCGCGCAGATGGCCCTGCACCTCCTCGTGCTCGGCGGTGGCGCGGCGCAACGCCCGCAACGGCACCAGATAGGCGAAGACGAAGATCGCGATTCCGATCAGCAGCCCGAGAAGCGCGACGACGGCGACGCGGGCGAGGAGCGACGTGATGTCGGCCGCCGCCTGCACGCTTCCGACCGCGACGCCACGCACCATGATGGGGGCGGAGACCGACAGGGCCGGCCCGGAGATCGGCGTCCCGACGTCGGCGATGACAATGTCCTTGGCGTCACGCACGATCTGATGCTCGCCGGCGCGGTAATCGCCGACGAAGTCGGCGATGCGGTGCGACGAGAAGCGCCAGACCTCGCCCTGGAGATAGGCGTATTCGGCGACGCGTCGCGCCGCCAGCTCGGTCCTGTAGGCGAGCCGCGATTCCTCGCTCAGATACGCGCTGACACCGAAGATCGCGGGCCCGCCGACGCCGGTCAGCAGGCCGAGCAGCACGGCCACGATGCGGACCGAGCGGTTCAGGGTCGTGAAGGAGCGCGACTCGGTCATGAGGGGGTCATTCGAGCGGTGTCGCGCCGAGAGAGCGGATCAGGTTGCGCCCAGTCTCCGACCGCAGATGGGTCACGACCCGGGTCACGGCGGGCGGCTTCACGGCGCGCGTCACCGCGCAGACCACGACCGAGAGCGGATAGGAGCCGTCCGCCACCGTCGCCGGATCCGGGACGACTCCGTCGACCGCCACGGGACGCAGGTCGAGATGCTCGGACCTGAGTTGCAGCAACGTCATCACCGCGAACGACCCCTCGGTCCGCACCGCCAGCTCGGCATTCTCCTGGTCCGTGGTGGCCACCGGAACGCCGGGCCGCCCGTAGGCGCGTTCCAGCGCAGGCTTCATCGCGGGCAGGTAGGCGGCCAGATAGGCGTTCTCGGAGCCGGCCCGCGACCGCATCAGGATCTTGAGGTGACGGCCGTCCGGCCAGAGCGGCGCCGGATCGGTGTAGAGGCGCGGCAGGTCGGTCGACCGGATGCCACCTGGACTAGGGTGCGAGGAGGCGAACAGCAGCGCCGTGCGCAGGCAGGTCGCCTCGACGAACCCTTTGGTGCGCTCCTCCGGCTCGAGGGTCCGCGCCGCCACGGCGATGTCGATCGCATGCTCCTTCAGGGCGCGCAGAGCTCCCGACGTGCCGAGACTCGGCAGCACCTCGACGACGACGTCGGGCGCGACCGCCCGAAGGCTGTCGCTGATCTGCCGCATGGTGGCGAGCGCCATCCCGGTCCCGCCGACCCGCACCAGCTCGGCCGCGCGCGACGGGGCGCTCGCCAGCGACACGGCGAACAGCATGCCGAGAAGGCCGCTGCGGAATGGTCCGATCGCGGACATGGTCCTCCGGGTGGGCGGGTCGAGGCTGTCCAGGACACAGCTCATCACAGGGAGGTAAAAATAGACTTATGGCTCATGAGGAAAGGTACGGACACGCGCCGCGCCGGCAGCGCGGATCGGCGCCAAAGCGATGGCGTCGGATCGTTCCCTGCGAGGCTCAGCCCGGTGGGCGGGCCTGCTCCAGGGCGGCGCTGACGAAGCTGGCCGCCTGCGGCGCCGTCACGGCGGCCAGGATCTTCTCCATGACGCGGAAATAGCCGAGATCGACGGTGCCCTCGGCCGTCCCCTCCACGGTGCCGGCCGGATCGGCCGGGTCGAGGGTGAGATCGAAGCCGTCGCCGGTGTAGCGCACCCGGGTCCCCTCGGCCGGAACCTCGAGCCGCACCGCCCGCCCGGCGAAGCGGCCGCGCATCAGGACGCCGGCCGTGGTCTTCTCCAGCACGAAGCCGTCGCGCTGCGGCGCGTCCTCGAAGGCCGCGACACTGCCGAAGAACAGCGGCTTGACCAGATAGGGCCCGCCGTCCTCGGGGCACAGCACGTCGCAGGTGCCGCATTCGTTGCAGGCGTCCGCGAAGGTGCCGATCTGGCGCGGCTTCTGGAAGGTCAGCGTGCCGATCGGCTCGGCCGTCCATCCGTCACGGGTCCTGGCGAGCCGCTCGATCGCCGTCTCGCCCGGCGGAATCGCGAAGGTGAAGTTCGCGTCGTTGGGGCAGACCGGGATGCACTTGTCGCAGGTGAGGCAGTCGAACAGCACGAGGTTCGAGTTGATCTTCTTGGGCGCGGTCGAGTGCTCGGCGGCGGCGTAGCGCGTGCTCGCCGCGACCTGCGCCGCGTAGGCGGCGGTGTTCTCCAGACGCGCCGCCGAGACCCACGCCTCGAAGGCGTCGCCCGCGGCGACGCGCAGATCCGAGCCGTCGGCGAGCGCGGCGCGGCAGGCCGCCAGCCGCCCGCGCGCGAGCCCGAGACGGTCGAGCGCCGCATCGGCACGGCCGAAGGCCTTGATCACATAGGTGTCGACGTCGGCGGCGCCGACGGCCGCCATCTTGGCCGTCAGGGTCGCGAAGAAGCGGAACCCGCGCCGATAGCCTCCCGGCTTGAGGAAGTTGGTGCACACCGTGACGGGCTTGAGGCCGAGCGCCACCGTGTCGGCGAAATTGCCTTCGTCGATGCCGGCCGAGAAGGAGATCGGGAAGCGATCACCGAACTCCGCGCGGAAGCGATCGACCAGCGCAATGGCGATCGGGTGCAGCGGCGGGCCGGACAGATACATCTCCTTCTCGGTCGCCGAGAAGAAGCTCTTGTGATTCTTCACCACCAGCGTGTTGGAGAACTTCACGCCGAACCGCCGGCCGAGCGCCTCGGCCAGGATCCCGAGCCGGTCGACGAAGCCCGTGACCTGCGCCCAGGTCGCGTCCTTGTCGAAGGCCGTGTCCGGCACGCTCAGCTCGGTGTAGCCGAGCTTGTCGCGCAGGAGCGTGGTGAGCTGATCACGTCCGAGCAGCGTCGGGTTCAGCTTGACGACGACGTCGATCCCGATCTCCTCGAGCAGGAAGGCCGCGATCTTCTCGATCTCCTCCGGCGGGCAGCCGTGGAAGGTCGACAGCGTCAGCGTGTCGGAAAGGCGCGTCGGGAAGGCGAGGTCGCGATACTGGGCCCACTCGTCGGGGATCTCGGCCCGCAGCCGCTCGACGACGGCGCTCGCGTCCATCATGCCGGCCATGAAGGCGCGCACCCGCTCGGACCTGATCCCGGCGAGATCGTAGCCGACGCTCATGTCGAACACGGTCTCGTCGAGTCCGGTGACGACACCGGCCGCCTTCAGCATCTCGATCAGCATCGCGGCCTTGACGTACTCCTCGAGCGACTGCTCGAGGGTGAGCTCCTGCGACCACTCGACGTTGAAGCCGACCGTCTCGATGTCGATGCAGGGCCGCGACAGCTCCAACCGGTCCTTGATCTGGACGGTCTTGAGCTCGATCACGCGTCCGCCGGCGAGCCAGGACGAGACGATGTTCTGCGCCATCTGGGTGTGCGGGCCGGCGGCCGGCCCGAACGGCGTCGCGACGCGACGGCCGTGGAACGTCGTCGACACGTCGCGGCCGGGCGTCGCCTGCACGAAGAATTTCTGCGGCAGATCGAACGCGGAACGCTTGTGAGCGAGCTCGCGAAACAGGCGCGTGACGAGCACGCCGAGCGGAATGGGGACCAGATCGACCATGCCCAGAAGCTCGCCGCGGCGGCCCGGGTTCGCAAGTCAGGCGTTCTACGGACCGGGAAAACATCGTATCTGTAAGCACTTCGCCGGAGCCGCAACCGGGCGTCCCCGGGGCCCCGCACCGGGCGTCGGCCGGCTTTCGGAACATGCCGGGCGGTCGCCTGGCCGTGTTGTCGGGCCGGAGCCGCCCCGGTAGCGTGCCGGCATGAGCGCACCCGCCCCCGCTACCCCCTCGCCCACCGCACCGCGCGGCGCCTTCGCGCCGTTCCGCCACCGCGACTTCGCGGTCCTGTGGAGCGCCACCGTGCTCAGCAATGTCGGCGTGTGGATGTACAACGCCGCTGCCGGCTGGCTGATCGCCGTGCTGGATCCACGTCCCCTCACCGTGTCGCTGGTGCAGGTCGCGACCATGCTGCCGATGGCGCTGGTCGCGCTGCCGGCCGGGGCGCTCGCCGACATCGTCGACCGGCGGCGGCTGCTGATCGTCGTGCAGGTCGCCACCATGGCGGCCTCCGCCCTGCTCGGCCTGATCGTGCTCGGCGGCCTGGCGACACCGTGGCTGGTGCTGGCCTTCACGTTCGCGGCCGGCATCGGCGCCGCCATGGTGGCGCCGGCCTGGCAGGCCGTGGTGCCGCAGCTCGTCCCCAAGGCGGATCTGCCGAGCGCCGTGGCGCTCAACAGCGTCGGCATCAACATCAGCCGGGCGATCGGCCCGGCGCTCGCCGGCCTCGCCATCGCGGCGCTCGGCCTCGCCTCGCCGTTCCTGATCAACGCACTCGGCTTCGTGCTGGTGATCGGCGCCCTGGTGTGGTGGCGCCGCAAGCCGTCGCGCGCCAGCCAGCTCCCGGCCGAGCGCTTCGGCAATGCGGTGCGGATCGGGCTGCGCCACGCCCGGCGCAATCCACATCTGCGCGCGACGCTCGCCCGCAGCCTCGGCTTCTTCGTGTTCGCCAGCGCCTATTGGGCGCTGCTGCCGCTGATCGCCCGCGACCGCGTCGAGGGCGGCCCGCAGCTCTACGGCCTGATGCTCGGCGCGATCGGCTGCGGCGCGCTGCTCGGCGCGCTGGCGCTGCCGCGCCTGAAGGCCCGGCTCGGCGCCGACCGGCTGGTGAGCGCCGCGACGATCGGCACGGCGCTGGCGCTGGCGCTGTTCGCGCTCGCCCGCCACCCCGCCGTCGCGCTCGCCGCCAGCGTGCTGGCCGGCGCCGCCTGGATCCAGGTGCTGTCGACCCTCAACGTCTCGGCCCAGGTGGCGCTGCCCGACTGGGTGCGCGGCCGCGGGCTCGCGGTCTTCGTCAGCGTGATGTCGGCCGCCATGACGCTCGGCAGCGTCTTGTGGGGGAAGCTCGCCGGGCTGATCGGGCTGCCGTTCGCCCTCGCGGTCGCGGCGGCCGGGCTGCTCGCCGCGATCCCGTTGACCCGGGCGGCGAAGCTGCAGACCGGGCTCGGCGTCGACCTCTCGCCGTCGATGCACTGGCCGCAGCCGGTGCTGTCGCACGACGTCGCGCCCGACCGCGGTCCCGTGATGGTCAGCGTCGAGTATCGCATCGACCCGGACCACCGCGACACCGTCCTGGAGAAGCTCGCCGTGATGGAGCACGAGCGCCGCCGCGACGGCGCCTACGCCTGGGCCGTGTTCGATGACGCCGCCACCGACGGGCGCTATGTCGAGACCTTCATGGTCGAGTCCTGGCTGGAGCACTTGCGCCAGCACGAGCGCATCACGCGCGCCGCCCGCGCCCTGCAGGACGAGATCCGCAGCCTGAACCAGCCCGGCTACCCGAAGGTCACGCACCTGATCGCGACCGACCTTCCCCGCGGCACCGCACGCCCCGAGGAGGACGAGGTGGAGGCCTAACCCGCCGTGTGGTCCACCTTCAGGATCACCTTGCCGGTGGTGGCGCGGTCACGCAGCGCCGCGAGTGCGCGCGGAAGATCCTCGAACGCATAGGCGGCGCCGACATGGGGCTGGATCGCGCCGGCGGCCGCGAGATCGGAGAGGAGCGCACCGACCCGCATCAGCATCGCGGCGTCGTGATCGGGATGGAAGTAGACGCCGATCGCCGACTGGCGCCGCAGCATCAGGCGGTTCGCCGGAATTTGCGGAATCGTTCCGCCCGAGAAGCCGGTGATCAGAAGCCTCCCGCCCCAGGCGAGCAGGCGGAGCAAGTCCTTGGCGTCGCCGCCGACCGAGTCGAGCAGCACGTCGACGCCGCGCCCTTCGGTCGCCGACTTGACCGCGTCGGCGACCGACGCCTCGCGGTAGTCGACCGCGACGTCGGCGCCGTGCCGGCGGGCGAGCGCGCATTTGTCGGCTCCGCCCGCGGCCGCGATCACCACGGCGCCGAGCGACTTCGCGATCTCGACCGCGGCGAGACCGACGCCGCCTGCCGCGGCCGTGATCAGCACGGTCTCGCCGGGCCGGATCGCGGTGCATTCGGTGAGCGCCACCAGCGCGGTCGTGTAGACGATCGGCAGCGCCGCCGCGGTCTCACTCCTCAGGGTCTCCGGCACGCCCATCGCGAGGTCCTGGCGCAGCACGGCGTAGTCGGCGAAGGCGCCGGTCTCGACCTTGCCGGCCACCCGCGTGCCCGGCGCGGCGGCGACACCCGGGCCGGCCGCGACGACCGTGCCGGCCAGCTCCTGGCCCATCGTGAAGGGGCGGTTCGGGCGCACCTGATAGCGGTCGTCGGCCATCAGGAGATCGGCGAAGTTCAACCCCGCCGCCTCGACCCGCACCAGCATCTCGCCGGGCCCCGGAACCGGCCGGTCCACCTCGGCGAGCGCGAGCCCGTCGATCCCCGGCGACAGCGAGCGCCACGCCCGCATGGTCGATGTCATGACGATGTCCTTCGGCGATTGGATTCTTCGCGAACGTGCAGGTCGGGAGGCCGTGATCTTGGAGGGTCGGCCGCGTGACGGCAAGCCGCGCGCCGAGGCGGCTCATCCGTCGGGTCGTCGTCGCGCGCCGACGTCGTGATCGTGCCCGCGATAAAGAGCGTCGTGGTCGCGTCCGGCCGGGGACCGCCGACCACCGAACCTCACGCCTTGTGGCGGTGCGCCCGGGGCTCGGCCTCGCCCCGCCCGGTGAGCAGGGCCAGCACGCCGTTGACCACGCTGTCGCCGCGCAGCGGCTGCTCGATCAGCGGGACACCAGCGTCGGCGGCGTCCCGGCGCAGGCGGAGGCTGGGATTACTGGTGATCAGCACGGCCGGCAGGCGGGCGCGACCCCGGCGCAGGCGGCCCACCAGGTCGAGCCCCGACATGTCGGCGAGCGTCGCCTCGGCGACCACGCACGCGAGGTCGGGGAGATCGGGCGCGTGGAGGGCCTCCTCGCCGCGCGCGAAGGTGCGCACCGCGAACCCCTCGACGCCGAGGGCGAACCGCAAGGCATGGCGGAGCGCCGGGTCGTCGTTGACCACCACGATGGTCGGAAGCGACGAATCGTCCTGACCGTTGCGCGTCATGGCGCTGTACCGCGGCTCCGCCGTCGAAGGCTCCGGCCGGTCTCGCCCGGCCCGCCGTGCGGCTGCCCCGGCACCCGCCCGCCGGTCAGGGCGGCGGCCCGGCCGCGGCTGCACGCGGTCGAGGAAAGCGCAAAGCATGGGCGATGCTTTGACGCCGCTCAAAATCGCGGCGAACACCAGAGGGGCTCAGCCGGCGACGCCGTCGCTGCCGACCGGGTGGTCGGCGACCTCGGCCAGCATGGTCATGCGCACCAGCTCGGAGAGGCTGACGGCCCGCATCTTGGTCATCACATTGGCGCGGTAGATTTCCACGGTGCGCGGGCTGATGCCGAGATCCCAGGCGATGGTCTTGTTGGCCTTGCCGGCGACGAGCCCGTCCAAGACCTCGCGCTCGCGCCGCGACAGCGCGGCGATGCGCTGGCGCAGGTCGTGGCGGGCCGCCTCGCGCTCGGCCGTGCTCTCGGCGGCGGCGAGGGCGGCGCGCACCGAGACGAGCAGCACCTCGTCGTCGAACGGCTTCTCCAGGAAGTCGACCGCGCCGTTCTTCATCGCCTCGACCGCCATGGGCACGTCGGCATGGCCCGTGATGACGATCACGGGCAGCCGGACATGCATGTCGCGCAGGCGCTTGAGCAGGTCGACGCCGCTCACCTCCGGCATCTTCACGTCGGTGACGATGCAGCCCGAGGAGACGTCGGGAAGCGCGTTCAGGAAGGCCAGCGCCGTCTCGTAGGTCGCCGTGCGGAAGCCGGCGGCGCGCAGCAGGAAGTCGAGCGACTTGCGCACCGATTCGTCGTCGTCGATGACATGAACGACCGCGTCAGCCGACATCGCCGAGCTCCTCGCCCCCCACGGCCGGCAGTGTAAACCGGAACGACACGCCGCCGCCAGGGCAGGGCTCGGCCCAGATGCGGCCGTCGTGACCTTCCACGATGGTGCGCGAGATCGAGAGCCCGATGCCCATGCCGTGGGTCTTGGTGGTGGCGAAGGGCTGGAACAGTGCCCCGGCGATCTCGGGCGCGATGCCGGACCCGGTGTCGGCCACCTCGACCAGCACGCCGCCGTCGGGCGCCGGGGTCGTCGCCACCGTGAGGATGCGCTGCGGCGAGGCCTCCATGGCCTCGATGGCGTTGCGCATCAGGTTGAGCAGCACCTGCTGGATCTGGACCTTGTCGACGAGGACGCGGTCGACCATGGGGTCGAGCCGCAGCCGCACCCGCACGCCGATCTCCTTGGCGCCGACCAGTGCCAGCGCGCTGGTCTCCTCGATCAGGGTCTTCAGGCTCTCGATCCGCTTCTCGGGCTCGCGGTTGGCGACGAAGTCGCGCAGCCGCCGGATGATCTGGCCGGCCCGCAGCGACTGCTGGACGGCGGCGTCGACCGCCTCGCGCACCATCGCGAGCTTCTCCGGCTCGGGCTGCGCGAGCAGGCGGCGCGAGCCCGACAGGTAGTTGGCGATGGCGGACAGCGGCTGGTTGAGCTCGTGCGCCAGCGCCGACGCCATCTCGCCCATGGCGGTCAGGCGCGACACGTGCAGCAGCTCGGTCTGCAACCGCTGCAGCCGCGCCTCGGTCTCCTGCCGCTCGGTCAGGTCGCGCACGAACCCGGTGAAGAAGCGCCGGCCGTCCGAGGTCATCTCGCCGACCGTGAGGGCGATCGGGAAGGTCGAGCCGTCCTTCCGCTCGCCGACCACCACGCGCCCGATGCCGATGATGTGGCGCTCGCCGGTGCGCATGTAGCGATCGACGTAGCCGTGATGCACGTCGCTGTAGGGGGCCGGCATCAGCACGCTGAGATTCTTGCCCGTCACCTCCCCGGCGGCGTAGCCGAACAGGCGCTCGGCCGCGGCACTGAACAGCTCGATGTCGCCGTGCTCGTCGGCGATGATGACGGCGTCCGGCACGTTGGAGAGGATCGACTGCAGATGCGCCTCGCGGGCCATCAGGCCGCGGGTGCGGGCGGCCGCCTCGTCGCGGGCGAGCCGCAGGCGTTCGCCGAACACCGCCATGCCGACGCCGATCAGCCCGAAGGCGGCGGCCGTGGTGAGGGCCGGACCGACCGGCCCGATCGGCCCGGCGACCGGGAGAATGTGAAGAAGCAGGGCCAGCAGGGTGGCGAGCAGCCCCGGCCCGAGCCCGCCCAGCCCGCCGACGACCAGCACGGGCGGCACCATGAAGACGAGGTCGGCCTGCTCGGCGGTCAGGTCCCCGACCAGGCGGTGAAGCCCGAAGGCGAGCCCCGGCAGGACCACGGCGGCGGCGTACCAGAGCGCCCGCTCGCCGCCCGACCGGGCGTCCGGCGGGGGATCGGCCATGCCGACCCGCGGTCCGGATGCACCCAGATGGACGTCCGTCATGGCCCGCTCCCGGACCTGCCCCCGGGACGGTGTCGGCTCGGCCGGCTCCGGGACAGCCCTTAGGGACCTTACCCGAATTTAACGGTGGCGTCCGCCTGCCTACGTTGCATGGCTGCAGCCCCGTCCCTCTCGATGCGAGCCGCGCCATGCTGATGCAGAACGCGCAGACCCTGAGCCCCAACCATCCGGCCAAGCCGCTGGACCGGTGGGCCGCGGAGCAGAACGGCGCCGGCAGCCCCAACCTGGATTCGCTGGGCGTCCGTATCGGCTATGCCCGCAACGCCGAGATCTTCGGCGAAGGCGAGCCCACCGCCTATGTCTACAAGGTGATCTCGGGCGCGGCCCGGACCTACAAGGTCCTCGACGACGGCCGCCGCCAGATCAGCTCGTTCTATCTGCCCGGCGAGGTGTTCGGCCTGGAGGCGACCGCCAATCACCATTCCTCGGCCGAGGCCGTCACCCGGTCGCTGCTCATGGTGGTCAAGCGCAGCGCGCTGATGACGCTCGCCGGCGGCGATCCGCGCACCGCCCACATGCTGTGGGCGCTCACCGCCCGCGAGCTGCAGCAGGTGCGGACCCACATGCTGGTGCTGATCCGCAGCGCCCAGGAGCGGGTCGCCTGCTTCCTGATGGAGATGGCCGAGCGGATGGGCGGCGTCGACGCGTTCGAGCTGCCGATGTCGCGCCAGGACATCGCGGACTATCTCGGTCTGACGATCGAGACCATCTCGCGGACGCTGACGCAGCTCGAGGGCACGGGGGCCATCGGCGTCCCGACCTGCCGCCGGATCGTGCTGCGCGACCGCGCGGCGCTGAAACGGCTGCATGCCTGAACCGCCCTCGGCGGCACCCGAGGGCCGGTCTCGACGTCCCGACCACCCGAGGAGGTTGCCATGTCGACAGTGACCCCGTCCGAACCGCCCGTCGGCGAGCACACCGAGCTTCCGCCGCTCGACTTCCCGTCCGGCCTGCAGTTCGTCGCGACCGACGGCCTGGAGCAGATGAAGGAAGGCTACGCCAAGCTCGCCGAATCCACCGAGGCCGCCGAGGCCTCGATCGAGGAGAGCTGCGCAACCGCCGCGCAGGGCAGCGCCGAGCTGGGCCTGAAGATGATCGCGGCGATGCAGGCCAACATCAATGCCGGCTTCGACTTCGCGGCCGCCATGGCGGAGGCGCGGTCGCTGCCCGACGTGATCGAGCTGTCCAGCAGCTTCGCGGCCCGCCAGCTCGAGTCGGTGGTGGCGCAGGGCAAGGATCTCTGGTCGGCCGGCCAGAAGCTGATGAGCGAGGCGGCGCGCCCGCTGGCCACCGGCCTCTCCACCGGCGTCGAGAAGGCAGGATCGAGCTGATCCCGCCCGCCGGCGGAGCCGGCAGGAGGTCGACGAAGCCCATAACGGCGAGGAGAAGGACATGTCCTACGCGACCGTGATGGTCCATGTCGGCATCGACGAGGCGTCGGACGCCCGCGTGCGTCTGGCGAGCGGCCTCGGCGAGCGCTTCCACTCCACCCTGATCGGCATCACCGGCTGGGGCCCGCGGCCCCCCTTCGCGGCCGAGGGCCTGGTCGTCGACTTCGGTCCCTCCGAGCAGGAGAAGACCGAGATGACCGAGGAGCTCGGCCGGCTCGGTGGGCATTTCCGGGGGATCGTCGGCGCCGTCAACCGACCGGTCGAATGGCGCTCGGCGATCGATTTCCCGGTCGAGGTGATCTGCCGCGCGGCACGCGCCGCCGACCTGATCGTGATCGGCGGCGGCGCGCAGCCGGACGACGTGTTCCGCGCCGTCGATCCGGGCAGCGTGATCCTGCGGGCCGGGCGTCCCGTGCTGCTCGTGCCGGACGGCGTCGACACGCTGGTGCCGAACAAGATCCTGGTCGCCTGGAAGGACACCCGCGAGGCGCGGCGTGCCGTCGTCGACGCCTTGCCGTTCCTGCACGAGGCCGAGCAGATCATGGCCATGGAGGTCCACACGGAGGCCGGCGAGGCGACCGCCCGCGAGGATCTCGACGACGTCGCGCGCCATCTCGCGCGCCACCGCATCGCCGTCTCGTCCAGCATCGCGGTGCAGGGCGACGGCGCGGCGGCCGATGCGTTGATCCGCGTCGCCCGCGAGGAGCGCGTCGACCTGATCGTCGCCGGCGGCTACGGCCACAGCCGGCTCGGCGAATGGATGTTCGGCGGCGTCACCCGCGGCCTGATCGGGCACAGCCCGGTCTGTTGCCTGATGTCTCATTGATCCATACTCCGCGCCGGGCGCCGCGCTGCGGCCGCTCGGCGCGGAGGGGATCATGGGCTCGGGTCCGACGATCGACGATCGCGACGTCCTCCTGGTGGTGGACGTCCAGAACGACTTTTGTCCCGGCGGCGCGCTGCCGGTGCACGACGGCGACGCCGTCGTGCCGGTGGTGACGCGGCTGGCAGAGAAATTCCGTCACGTGGCGCTGACGCAGGACTGGCACCCGCCGGGGCATCATTCGTTCGCCTCGGTGCATGGCGGCCGCAAGCCCTACGAGCAGGTCGCGCTCTCCTACGGGCCGCAGATCCTCTGGCCGGACCACTGCGTGCAGGAGACCGCCGGCGCCGCGTTTCATCACGAGCTGACGATTCCGCACGCCGCGCTGGTGCTGCGCAAGGGCTTTCGCCGGGAGATCGATTCCTACTCGGCCTTCTTCGAGAACGACCAGACGACCCCGACCGGCCTCGCCGGCTATCTGCGCGAGCGCGGACTGTCGCGCGTCGTCGTGGTGGGGCTGGCGCTCGACTTCTGCGTCCGCTACTCGGCCGAGGACGCCCGCAAGGTCGGCTTCGACGTGATCGTGGTGGAGGACGGCTGCCGCGGCATCGATGTCGACGGCTCGATCGCGGCGACGCGGCGCGAGCTGACGCAGCAGGGCGTCCGCCTGGTCGACACGATGTGAGGACGACCGACCGGCGCCGCCGGGCGATGCTCAGTGCAGGCGCGGCGTGCGCAGGAAGCGCAGACGATCGCCCGACGCGACGCGCAGCGCCAGCATGCGGCCGTCGCGCATCACCGTGATCGGCACCTCGACGCCGGCCGGACCGAGCGACCAGATGCGGCGGAACAGCTCGGCCAGCGTGGACACCGGCGCGTCGGCGACGCTGAGCAGCGTGTCTCCGGCCCGCAGGTCGGCGCGCTGCGCCGGGCTGCCGCTGGCCACGCCGACCACCACCAGCTTGTCCTCGAGCTCGGTCGCATACAGGCCGAGCCACGGGCGCACCGGCCGGTTCGGCCGGCCCCGGGTGAGCAGGTCGTCGAGCACGGGCGACAGCAGGTCGATCGGCACGATCATGTTGACGTGGAACACCGTGTCCGGATCGCGCCGCTGCTCGAGATGGAGCGAGCCGATGCCGACCAGTTCGCCGGCCGCGTTGATCAGCGCCGCGCCGCCCCAGTTGGGATGCGCCGGCGCCGTGAAGATGGCGTCGTCGAGCAGATACTCCCAATAGCCGGCGAACTCCTGGCGCGCGACGATGCGGGCCGCGACGGCGCGCTGGCGGCCACCCGCGGCGGCCAGGATCACATGCTCGCCGACCAGGAGATCGGCGGAGCGCCCTATCGGCAGGGCCGGCAGGTCGAGGCGCGCCAGCGCCTGCACCAGGCCGAAGCCGGTCTCGTGGTCGAAGGCGAGTGCATGGCCGGGCACCACCCGGCCGTCGGCGGCGCGCAGCCACACCGCCTCGGCCTCGGTGATCAGGTAGCCGATGGTGAGGACGAGGCCGCTCTCGCGGATGACGACCCCGTGGCCGGCCCGCTCGGTGCCCAGCGTCTCGGCCGTGGTGGCGTCGGCCGGGACCTCGGACCGCAGCGCCACGACGGCGCTCAGGGCGCGATCGAGATCGAACTTGTAGCCGTCCGCCTTCGGCTGGGCGGCCGGCGGAATCTTCCAGTCCCCGGAGGACGGCATCGGCATCTCCCGTGTGCGACGGGCCCATCGCACGCGGCGCGGGGGCGACGGCCCGATCGCGCCGTCGCAAGATTTAGAGACGATGACCGAAGAGGACAATAAGCGGGCCGGCGATTGCGG
>NZ_NPEX01000010.1 GCF_003258865.1 Rhodoplanes roseus
CGGCGCTCCGGCCAAGGGCCCGGGCGGCAGCAAGTTCGCAGGCAAGTTCACCGGCAAGCCCGGCGCCAAGCCCAAGGGCGCGTTCGGGGCGAAGCGGCCCAGCGGAGCCGGCGTCGGCGGTAAGCGGGCCGCCGGCGAGGGCCGCGCGGCGCGGCGCGATCGCGACGAGGGCACGCGCGTCTACGGCGAGTTCCGCCGCGACGATCGCCCCCGCACCGGCCGCAACAAGGACGAGCGGGCGCCCGACCGGCGCTTCGTCAAGACCGGCAAGCAGCGCCGCGTCGTCGACGGCGAGGAGCCGATCCGTGAGGAGGCGTTCGGCGATGCTCCGGTTCGCGAGGACCGGGTGCGCGGCGAGCGTGCGCAGGGGGACGGACCGCGGTCCGGACCGGCGCGGCCGGGTCGCGGCGGCAGCGACCGCCCGCGGCGGCCGGCTTCCGCGGCACCCGAGCGCGAGCCGGAGGTCGAGGCGGACAAGGCGGCACCGCCGCCGACCGCCGTCCAGACCGTCACGGTGACGGACGACGAGAACGGCATGCGGGTCGACCGCTTCTTCGAGGCACGGTTCCCGGGCCTCTCCTTCAGTCACATCCAGCGCATCGTTCGCAAGGGCGAGGTGCGGGTGAACGGCAAGCGGGTCGACACCAAGGACCGGCTCGAGGCGGGGCAGGCGGTCCGCGTGCCGCCGCTGCGGGTCGATGCTCCGAAAACCGCCGGCGGGTCCGAGGCCGACCAGAAGACGCTCGCGTTCCTCAAGTCCATCATCTTGTTCGAGGACGCCGACGTCATCGTCTTCAACAAGCCGATGGGCCTCGCCGTGCAGGGCGGCTCCGGCACCACCCGGCACGTCGACGGCATGCTGGAGGTCCTGCGCGATGCCCGTGGCCAGCGGCCCCGCCTGGTCCACCGGCTCGACAAGGACACGGCCGGCTGCCTCCTGGTCGCCAAGACCCGCTTCGCCGCCTCGACGCTCGCCAAGAGCTTTCGGTCGCGGGAGGCCCGCAAGGTCTACTGGGCGCTGGTCGCCGGCGTGCCGAAGCCGCGGCAGGGGCGCATCTCGACCTTCCTGGCCAAGGAGGAGCGCGAGGACGAGAGCTACATGCGGATCGCCAAGCACGGCGAGGAGGGCGCGACCCACGCCGTCACCTACTACGCCGTGGTCGAGACGGCGGCGCACCAGCTCGCCTGGCTGTCGCTCAAGCCGGTCACCGGACGCACCCATCAGCTGCGCGCCCACATGGCGCATATCGGCCATCCGATCGTCGGGGATCCGAAGTATTTCTCCATCGAGAACTGGCAGTTGCCGGGAGGAATTCAGAATCGGCTGCATCTGATGGCGCGCCGCCTCGTGATCCCCCATCCGCGTCAGGGCGTCATCGACGTGACGGCGCCGCTGCCGCCCCACATGGTCCAGTCGTTCAACCTGCTGGGCTTCGACGCCACTCGATACGATCCGATCGAGGATGCGCCGGACGAGGACTGATCGTCGCCACCGGCGGACCTGCGTGGCGCTCGCGTGGGTATCGCCGGTGTCCACCCTCGCCGGTCAGGGCCATCAGCGCGGGTAATAGGGGATCATGCAGCCGCGTTGTGTAGTCTTACGAATCGCGTTCGAACGGATTAACGAACCGGTAACGGCCCGATAGCGTGGTCGTTGCCGATCCTCGGGTGTGTCGAGACGTTGTGGGGCGTGACCCGCGTCGGCTTCCAGACAATTTGCGACTAGGGGGCGTGCGCATCGCCGATGCGCGCGCGGGGCGATGATCATGCGTGGGCTGACGATGCGGGACTCCAGAACGGACACGACCGGACCCGACGAGGGCGCCGACGACGCCACGGTGGCGCGAGTGACGCTCGCGGTGGGGAACCTTCGCGTCTCGACCGAGACACGGGATTCGGCCGCGCCGCACCTGCGCCTCGACCGCTCGCCGACCGGGCGGCTCGGTGAAGGGCTCGGGGGGCGGCTGCCGCGGTCGCCCTGACGCCACCGCCTCGGATCGTCCGGCCGCCGCCGTTCGGGAGCCCTCCCCGGCGCAGCGGCTGTTGATATTATAGATGCGAATATGATTATATGTCCGGGCGGCGCACGGCCTGCGTCTCGATACCCCCGGAGGCGTTCATGATCTCGCTCACCGACCGCGCCTGGTCGCCCTATGTCGCCGGTGTGCTCATCGGCCTCCTGCAGATCCCGGCCTTCCTGCTGATCGACACCGCGCTCGGCGCCTCGTCGTCCTTCGTCACGGTCGGCGGCACCGTCGCCGGCTGGATTGATCCGTCGATCCTGAGCATCGACTACGTCGCCAAGCACGTCACCGCGACGGCCAAGAACTGGTGGCAAGTCGCGCTCGTCGTCGGCGTCGCCATCGGCGCCTTCGCGTCGGCCTTCCTGTCCGGCTCGCTGCGCCGCGGCGTGTCGCCGATCTGGGCGCGGGCGCTCGGCACGCCGTCGCGCGGCGTGCGCTACGCCGTCGCCTTCGTGGCCGGTTTCCTGATGCTGTTCGGCGCCCGCCTGGCCGACGGCTGCACCTCGGGCCACGGGCTCTCCGGCGTCGCCCAGCTCGGCGTCGGCTCCACCGTGGCGGTCGCCGCCATGTTCGCCGGCGGCATCGCCACGGCGATGCTGCTGATGCGGCGCATCTGATCCGTCCGGACGATCCGAGAAAAAGACGATCCGAGAGAAGGAGCTTTCCGTGTCGCTGTTCGTCGCCGTCCCGGTCGGTCTCGCCATGGGCATCGTGTTCGGCTTCCTGCTGGAGAAGGGCCGCGTCTTCGAGCCCGGCATCATCGTCGGGCAGATGCAGATGCGCACCTTCATCATGCTAAAGATGTTCCTCGCCGCGGTCGCCAGCGGCGCCGTGGTGCTGGCCGTCATCAACGGTCTCGGCATCGTCAAGCTCCAGCCCAAGGCGGCGCTCTACGCCGCCGACGTGGTCGGCGGCCTCATCCTCGGCACAGGCATCGCCCTTGCCGGCGCCTGCCCGGGCACGACGCTCGCCCAGATCGGCGCCGGCTATCGCGACGCGATCTTCACGCTGATCGGTGGCCTCGCCGGCGCGGTGGCGTTCTCCTGTGCGGAGCCGTGGCTGAAGACGACCTTTCTGGGCCAGGGGCAGGGCAAGATCACGTTCGCCGATCTTCTCGGCGTCCCGTACTGGACCGGCGCGCTGGCGCTGGCGACCGTGCTGGTCGCGGTCTTGGTGGGGCTCGAGTGGTGGCGGCCGTGGCGCAGCGAGATCGGCCGCGACGCCGACGGCGATCTCGGCGCACCGCCGTCGGAGCGGCCGGCCGGCCCGCGCATCGTTCCCGCCGAATGAGATTAATCCGCGGGGAGTGGTGCTGGAGGGGGTGGAACCATTCTGCAGGTGGCGCGTTGGTGGCGCGATCGTACTGTCGCTCGGATTGCGCCCCGTGAAGGTCAGCCCATGGATGCCGTGTTGACGTCTGCTGCCGTCGCCGGCGGCTCGAGATCCTGTTCCGCTTCCGTAAAATTGAGTGGTTGGAAGGACATGCTCGACGCGCTGCCGGTCGCCGCCTATCTCTGCGACGACGTCGGGGCGATCGTTCACTGCAACCGCCGCGCCGCCGAGATGTGGGGCCGCTCTCCCGTCGTCACCGACGACTCTCCCTCGGCCTGGCCGCCGCGCCCGGTGCGGGACACCGGTCACCATCACCTCGGTCTGCTCGACACACCGGTCGGCGACTTCATGCGCACCGGCCAGCCGGTGCGTGATCGCGAGATCGTGCTCGAGCGCTCCGATGGCGGCCGCGCCATCGTCCTCGCGAATGTCGAGCCGATCACCGACCAGGACGGTGCCGTGCTGGGGGCGGTCGGCTGCTTTCAGGACATCACCGAGCGCAAGCGCGCCGACCATCAGCAGCGGACCCTGCTCAACGAGCTCAACCACCGGGTCAAGAACACCCTCGCGACCGTGCAGTCCTTCGCCGATCACACGATCCGCAAATGCGGACTGCCGAAGGAGGCGCAGGACGATTTCGAGGGCCGGCTCGTGGCGCTCAGCCGCGCGCACGACCAGCTCACCCGTGGCCGCTGGGAGCCGATCGACCTCGCCACCATCGTCGGCAGTGCCGTGGATCCGAGCTGCGGCGGCGATCCGGCCCGGCTGACGATCGCGGGCGACACCATCCGGCTCGGGGCGCAGGCGTCGCTCACGCTCTCCCTGGTGTTTCACGAGCTCGCTGCGAACGCCGTGAAATACGGCGCGCTGTCGGCGTCCGCAGGGCGTGTGTCGGTGAGCTGGTCGGTGGTCGAGCGCGCCGGCGTGCCGGTGGTCCATCTCGTCTGGCAGGAGCACGGCGGCCCGCCGGTCGTGCCGCCGACCCGCGCCGGGTTCGGCTCGCGTCTGGTCCGCAACGGCCTCGCGCGACAGTTGCGCGGGTCCGCCGAGCTTGACTACGCTGTGTCCGGGCTGCGATGTACAATGGATATTCCATTGTCCTCGACGCCGGGCTGATGTCGGACGAAAACGCAGACTCCAATCTGCCGAATTTCGATCGTCTGAACGTTCTCATCGTCGAGGACGAGGCCATCATTTCGTTCCTGATCGAGGACATTTTGCGCGAGCTCGGCTGTCGGGTGGTTCGCAACGTCGCCTGCATCGAGGACGCGCTGTCGGCCCTGGACGAGGACCGCCCGGACGTCGCCGTGCTCGACGTCAATCTCGACGGTGTCGAGGTCTATCCGGTCGCGGAGCGGTTGCGCGAGCGCGGCATTCCGTTCGTCTTCACCACCGGTTACGGCGTCGACGGGCTCGCGCCCGCCTGGGCCCACATGCCGGTCGTGCAAAAGCCGTTTCGGTCGGAGATGCTGGCCCGGGCGCTCGAAGCCGTCGTCCTCAAGCCCTGACCTGCGGTACCGCGATGGCCGTGGGCACGGTGGAGGTCCCGGCGGCTTTCGACAAGACACGAGCCGGAGCTGGACGGCTTTCTCGCTGACGAAAACGTCGTCCCGGGTCGTTGTGGGCGCCGCCCGAAGGTCTAAGATCACCCCGACTCCGAGCCGGTCGTCGGTGCCGGCGGACAACCATCCGCCCGCGGTCCGATCGTCCGGCCGGCCACCCGAACCTCTGGATCAGGACTATGACTCCTCTGAAAGCGCTGCAGGCCCAGGGCCAGGCCGTGTGGCTCGACTTCGTCGCCCGCGGCTTCGTCGAGAAAGGTGACCTCGCTCGGCTGGTCGCGGAAGACGGAGTGCGCGGCGTCACCTCCAACCCGTCGATCTTCGAGAAGGCGATCGGCGGATCGAGCGAGTACGACGACGCCATCCGGGCGGCCCTGCAGGAGGGTGACCGCAGCGTCGTCGACCTCTACGAACGGCTCGCCATCGAGGACATCCAGAAGGCGGCCGACGTGCTGCGCCCGGTCTACGACGCGACCGGCGGCGCCGACGGCTTCGTCAGCCTCGAAGTGTCGCCCTATCTGGCGCTCGACACCGAGGCGACCGTCGTCGAGGCGCGGCGGCTGTGGCGCGACGTCGGCCGGCCCAATCTCATGGTGAAGGTGCCCGGCACCGCGCCGGGCGTCCCGGCCGTGCAGACGCTGATCAGTGAGGGCATCAACGTCAACGTGACGCTGCTGTTCGCGCGCCGCGTCTACGAGGAGGTCGCGGAGGCCTACATCGCCGGCCTCGAGGCGTTCGCGGCCCAGGGCGGCGACGTCTCCAAGGTGGCGAGTGTCGCCAGCTTCTTCGTCAGCCGCATCGACAGCGCCGTGGACGCGCTGATCGAGGAGAAGGCCGCGACCGTCAACGATCCCGAGGAGCGCTCCCGGCTGGAGGAGCTGCTGGGCGAGATCGCCATCGCCAATGCCAAGCTCGCCTATCGCAGCTACAAGGCGCTGATCGCGGGCGATCGATGGAAGGCGCTCGCCGCCAAGGGCGCGCGGCCGCAGCGGCTGCTGTGGGCCTCCACCGGCACCAAGAACAAGTCCTACAGCGACGTCCTCTATGTCGACGAGCTGATCGGTCCCGACACCGTCAACACGGTGCCGCCGGCGACCCTCGATGCATTCCGCGAGCACGGCACCGCGGCGTCGACGCTGGAGCGCAGCGTCGACGAGGCCGCGGCGGCGCTGACCCAGCTCGCGAGATCCGGCATCTCCCTCGACGAGATCACCGACCGCCTCGTGACCGAAGGCGTGCAACTCTTTGCCGATGCGGCCGACAAGCTTCTGGCCGCCGTCGCGACCAAGCGGGCCCAAGTCCTGGGTGACCGCATGGACAGCCAGACCATCACGGCGCACCGCGCGCTCGCCGAGGCGGTCTCGGCCGAGACCGAGACGTGGCGCGCCAAGGGCCTGATCCGCCGTCTGTGGGCGCGCGATGCCGGCGTGTGGACCGGCGCCGACGAGGCCAAGTGGCTCGGCTGGCTCGGCAGCACGGCGCACGGCTGGTCCAAGCTCGCCGAGTACCAGGCCTTCGCGGCCGACGTGAAGGCGTCCGGCTTCACCGACGTCCTGCTGCTCGGCATGGGCGGATCGAGCCTCGGCCCCGAGGTGCTGGCCGAGACCTTCGGGCAGCAGCCGGGCTGGCCGAAGCTGCGCATCCTCGATTCGACCGATCCGGCGCAGGTCCGCGCCACCGAGGCGGCCGTGACGCTCGCCACCACGCTGGTCATCGTGTCGAGCAAGTCGGGCTCGACCACCGAGCCCAACGTGATGCTCGCCTATTTCCTCGACCGCCTGCGGCAGACGGTCGGCGATGCGGCCGGCAGCCACGTGGTCGCGGTGACGGATCCAGGCTCGTCGCTCGAGAAGGTCGCGCAGCGCGACGGCTTCCGAAAGATCTTCCACGGCGAGCCGACGATCGGCGGACGCTACTCGGTGCTGTCGCCGTTCGGCCTGGTGCCTGCCGCCGCCGCAGGCATCGACCTGAAGCAGTTCCTCACCTCGGCCGACGTGATGGTGCACGCCTGCGGACCCGACGTGCCGCCGGCCGCCAATCCGGGCGTGCGGCTCGGCCTGGTGCTCGGTCTCGCCGCCAAGGCCGGCCGCGACAAGCTGACCATGCTGTCGTCGCCGGCGCTCGCCGACTTCGGCGCCTGGGCCGAGCAGCTCGTCGCCGAGTCGACCGGCAAGAACGGCAAGGCGATCATCCCGGTCGACGGCGAGCCGCTCGCCTCGCCGGTGCTCTACGGCAGCGACCGCGTCTTCGTCGATCTGCGCCTCGCCTCCGACGCATCGGCGACGCACGACGCCGAGATCGCGGCCCTCGAACAGGCCGGCCATCCGGTGGTGCGCATCGTGCTGCGCGACCGCGCCGGCATCGCCCAGGAGTTCTTCCGCTTCGAGATCGCCACGGCGGTGGCCGGCGCCGTGCTCGGGATCAATCCGTTCGATCAGCCCGACGTCGAGGCGAGCAAGATCAAGACGCGCGAGCTCACCGCGGCCTTCGAGGCGACCGGCAAGCTGCCGGCCGAGACGCCGGTGGCGACGAGCGAGTCGTTCGACGTCTTCACCGATCCGAAGAACGCCGAGGCGCTGCGGGCGGCCGGGGCAGGGGCCGATCCGGCGAGCTGGCTGAAGGCGCACCTTGCCCGTGTGAAGGCCGGCGACTATGTCGCGCTGCTCGCCTATGTGGCGCGCAACCCGGCCCATATCGGCACGCTGCAGGCGATGCGCCTCTCGGTGCGGGCGCACCGCAAGGTGGCGACCTGCGTCGGCTTCGGCCCGCGGTTCCTGCACTCGACCGGGCAGGCCTACAAGGGCGGCCCAGACACCGGCGTCGTGCTGCAGATCACGGCCGATGATCATCCGGATCTGGCGATCCCGGGCCAGAGCGCCAGCTTCGGCATCGTCAAGGCCGCGCAGGCGCGCGGCGACTTCGGCGTGCTGTCGGAGCGCGGTCGCCGGGCGCTGCGGATCCACATCAAGACCGACGTCACGGCCGGCCTCGCGGCGCTCGCGGCCGCCGTGGATCACGCCCTGAGCTGAAGGAGAACCAAAAATGCAGATCGGAATGATCGGGCTCGGACGGATGGGCGGCAACATCGTGCGCCGCCTCATGCGCGACGGCCATACGGCGGCCGTCTGGGATCGTGACGAGCGCGCCGTCTCGGCGCTGGTGACCGACGGCGCGGTGGGCGCCACCGATATCGAGGATCTGCTCCGCAAGCTGGAGGCGCCGCGCGTGGTCTGGGTGATGCTCCCGGCCGGGGCCATCACCGAAAGCACCATCGAGACCCTGTCGGGTCTGCTGTCCGCCGGCGACATCGTCATCGACGGCGGCAACTCGTTCTGGAAGGACGACGTCCGCCGCGCCCGCTGGCTGAAGCAGCGCGGCCTGCATTACGTCGATGTCGGCACGTCCGGCGGCGTGTGGGGGCTCGAGCGCGGCTACTGCATGATGATCGGCGGCGAGAAGGACGTGGTGAAGCGCCTCGACCCGATCTTCGCGACGCTCGCACCGGGCGATGCCGACGTTCCGGCCACGCCGGGCCGGGGCACCCGCGACACGCGGCCGGAGCGCGGTTACCTGCATGCCGGGCCGAGCGGGGCCGGGCACTTCGTCAAGATGATCCACAACGGCATCGAGTACGGCCTGATGCAGGCCTATGCCGAAGGCTTCGACATCCTCAAGAACGCCAACAGCGAGGCGCTGCCCAAGGAGGAGCGCTTCAACTTCGATCTCACCGACATCGCCGAGACGTGGCGACGCGGCAGCGTGATCACGTCATGGCTGCTCGATCTCACCGCCTCCGCACTGACGCGGGACGCCGAGCTCGGCGACTACACGGGCTACGTGGAGGACTCCGGCGAGGGGCGCTGGACCATCATGGCGGCGGTCGACGAGGCGGTGCCGGCCGACGTGCTCTCGGCGGCGCTCTATGCGCGCTTCCGCTCGCGGCGCGACCACACGTTCGGCGAAAAAATCCTCTCCGCCATGCGGGCGGGCTTCGGCGGTCACATCGAGCCGAAGGCGTCCGGCTCGAAGGTCGAGGCATGACGGCAAAGAACGGCGCGCGGAACGTTCCCCCGGCGGACCCGTGCTGCTTCGTCGTGTTCGGTGCGTCAGGCGACCTGACCCACCGGCTGCTCGTGCCGGCCCTCTACAATCTCGCGGCGACCGGGCTTCTGCCCGACGCCTTCTCGATCGTCGGCGTCGCCCGCGCCGAGATGTCGACCGAGGCCTTCCGCGACGGCCTGCGCAAGGCGCTCGAGCAGTTCGGGACCCGCAAGGTCGAGCCCGAGGTGGTCGAGCGCCTGCTCGAATGCGTCAGCTACGTCCAGGGCGGCCCGGAGGACGACGCGTCCTTCGACCGCCTGAGCGAGCGTCTGGTCGCCATCGAGCAGCGCCGCGGCACCCGCGGCAACCGCCTCTATTATCTCGCCACGCCGCCGACCGCCTTCACGCCGATCGCGCGGGCACTCGGCCGCACCGGCCTCGCCCGCGAGGAGAACGGGGCGTGGCGGCGCCTGATCGTCGAGAAGCCGTTCGGCACCGACTTGGCGTCGGCGCAGGCGCTCAACAAGGAGCTCCTCGCCGTGTTCGAGGAGCACCAGATCTTCCGCATCGACCACTATCTCGGCAAGGAGACGGTGCAGAACATCATGGTGATGCGGTTCGCCAACGGCCTGTTCGAGCCGATCTGGAACCGCGATCACATCGACCAGGTGCAGATCACGGTGGCGGAGACGTTGCCGGTCGGCCGCCGCGGAAAGTTCTACGACGCGACCGGCGCACTGCGCGACATGGTGCCGAACCATCTGTTCCAGCTCCTGTCGCTGGTCGCCATGGAGCCGCCGTCGCGCTTCGATGCGCGCGCCGTGCGCAGCGCCAAGGCCGCCGTGCTGGACGAGATCCAGACCGACACGGTGGAGGAGGCGCTGCGGCGCTCGGTGCGGGCTCAGTATCTGGCCGGTCCGGCCGGCCGCGAGCAGGTGCCGGACTATCGGGTGACCCGCGACGTCGCGCCCGACAGCGCCACCGAGACCTACGTGGCACTCGGCCTGTCGATCGACAACTGGCGCTGGGCCGGCGTGCCGTTCTTCCTGCGCACCGGCAAGGCGCTGTGCGCCAGGCGCAGCGAGATCGCCATCAAGTTCAAGCAGGCGCCGCTGTCGATGTTCCGCCACATGCCGGTCGAGCATCTGGCCGAGAACTTCCTCGCCATCAAGATCGCGCCCGACGAGGAGATCTCGCTGCAGTTCAACGCCAAGGTCCCGGGTCCGTCGGTCGCCATCGACGGCGTCGACATGACGTTCCAGTACAAGGACTACTTCGAGGCGGCCCCGTCGACCGGCTACGAGACGCTGATCTACGACTGCATGATCGGCGATGCGATCCTGTTCCAACGGGCCGACGGCGTCGAGGCGGGCTGGCGCGCCGTGCAGCCGTTCCTGGACGCCTGGACGCAGGCCGGCACCGACGGGCTCGCCTTCTACAAGGCCGGAAGCGACGGTCCGGAGGAGGCGCATCGCCTGATCGGCGACCACGGCCGCCGCTGGCGCCCGATCTGCTGAGGCCGGCATGGGACTGCGCGAGTTCGTCGTCCTCGACGATCACGAGGCTTTGGTCGCGGCGGCCGCCGAGCGGATCGCGGCGGTGCTCGAAGCGGTCGGTCCGCGGGCCGCCGTCTGCCTGACGGGCGGCTCCACCGTCACGCCCGTGTACCGGGCGCTCGCGGCGCCGCCGCTGCGTCGGCGCATCCCGGTCGGACGCATCGACTGGTTCTTCGGCGACGATCGTTTCGTGCCGCCCGACCACGCGCTCAGCAACGTCGCGCAGGCCCGGGCGACGCTGCTGGATCCGCTCGGCGTCCCGGCCGGTCGCGTCCATGCGATGCCGACCGCCGCGACCGATCCGGACGCCGCGGCGCGCGAGTACGAGACGACCCTGGTGGCGCATTACGGCGTCGGCCGGCTCGATCCGGCGCGGCCGCTGTTCGACCTCGTGCTGCTCGGCATGGGTCCGGACGGCCATGTCGCCTCGCTGTTTCCGGGCAAGCCGCAGATCGAGGAGAGCGAGCGCTGGGTGGTCGGCGTCGACGATGCCGGGCATCCGCCGCTGGTGCCGCGGGTCAGCCTGACGCTGCCGGCGCTTGCCTCGAGCCGCGCCTTGCTGTTCATCGTCTCCGGACAGGACAAGCGTCCGGCCCTGTCGCGCCTGCTCGCGGGCGACGACCTGCCGGCGGCACGGGTCCGGTCGACTGGGCCGGTCACCTGGCTCGTCGACCGCGCCGCGGCGCCGCAGACGCTGATCGAGGACCATTCATGACCCGCGCCCGCGCCGCCATCGTTCCCGTCACGCCGTTCCAGCAGAACTGCACGCTGCTGTGGTGCGAGACGACCAAGCGGGGCGCGGTCGTCGATCCGGGCGGCGACCTCGATTCGATCGCCGAAGCGATCGCCACGGCCGGGGTCACGGTCGAGCAGATCTGGCTCACCCACGGGCATATCGACCACGCCGGGGGCGCCGCCGAGCTGAAGGAGCGGCTCGGCGTGCCGATCACCGGGCCGCATCGCGACGACGCGTTCCTGCTCGAACGGCTGGTCGAGTCGGGCAGCAGCTACGGCATTCCGGCCCGCAACGTGGTGCCGGACCGCTGGCTGGAGGAGGGCGACACGGTGTCGGTCGGCGAGCTGACGCTGGAGATCCTCCACTGCCCGGGCCATTCGCCCGGCAGTGTGGCCTTCGTCGACCGCAGCCAGGGCTTCGCGCTGACCGGGGACGTGCTGTTCCGCGGCTCGATCGGCCGCACCGACCTGCCGGGCGGCGACTACGACACGCTGATCCGCTCGATCACCGAGAAGCTCCTGCCGCTCGGCGACGACCTGGCCTTCATCTGCGGCCACGGCCCGACCTCGACGATCGGGCACGAGCGGGCGACCAATCCGTTCCTGCGGTGAGGCGCCGAGGAGCCGCGGTCAGGCCCGGCGGCGGCGCATCCACCAGATCGCGGCCACCAGGCCGATGACGGCGGCGACGAGCGTGAAGGCCGCCCAGTAGCGTCGTGCCGCGGCGAGCAGGACGTCGGCGTGCTCGCCGGCGACGTAGCCGATCGTCATCCACACGCCGACCCACAGCGCCGCTCCGATCGCGTTGAAGACGACGAAGCGCCGCCAGTCCATGGCGAGCGTCCCGGCCACGATGCCGTTGAGCTGCCGCAGGATGGCGACGAAGCGGGCGCCCGCGACCGTCAGCGGACCCCAGCGGGCGAACACCGTCTCGACCCAGGCGAGCCGCTCGGCATTCAGGCCGATCCGGCCGCCGAAGCGCAGCACCAGGGCGCGGCCGCCGAATCGCCCGATCAGATAGCCGATATTGTCGCCCACCACGGCGCCGACCCAGGCGCCGATCATCAGGGTGGGCAGGGAGAGCTCGCCGCGGCCGGCCAGCGCCGAGGCGAACAGGAGGAGCGACTCGCCGGGGACGGGCGCTCCGAAGGATTCGAGCAGGATGATCACGGTCACGGCGCCGGCCCCATAGGCGCGGATCAGCGGCTCCAAGGCCTCGACGACATGGGTCAGCCAGCTCACGGGTGTCTCCTCGGTGCTGCATCAGCATGGCCGAACCGGAGCGCCCCGGCGATCGTCCTTGCGGATGGAGGCGGCCGGGCAGGGTACCTTGCCTTTTGGAGGCCTGTGTTCCACAACACCGCCGACCCGCGTCCGGCCCGGGGACGCAAGCGGAGCCGACCCATGGATTTCGCTGCCGCACGCCGCAAGATGGTGGATAACCAGATCCGCCCCAACGGCGTCACCGATACGCGCCTGCTCGATGCCCTCGTCGCGGTTCCGCGTGAGCACTACGTGCCCGCCGCCAAGGCTGCGATGGCTTACATGGACGGCGACCTCGCGGTGGCGCCGGTGGCCCACGGCAAGGCGGACCGCTGCCTGCTCAAACCGATGGTGCTGGCGCGGCTGATTCAGGCGCTGGAGATCGCCGAGACCGACCGGGTGCTCGATCTCGCCTGTGGAACCGGCTACTCGACCGCCATCCTGGCGCGCCTCGCGGCGTCCGTGGTGGGCCTGGAGGAGACGCCGGCGCTGGCCGAATCGGCAGCCCGGCTCCTCGCGTCAGCCGGCATCGGCAATGTCAGCGTGGTGTCGGGCCCGCTCGAGGCGGGATGGCCGTCCGGCGGGCCGTATGACGCGATCCTGGTCAACGGCACGGTCGATTCCGTCCCACGGGCGCTGCTGTCGCAGCTGGCCGAAGGGGGCCGTCTGGTGGCGATCGTCGGGACCAAGGCGCCGGGCGAAGCGATTCTCTACCGATCGGTGAACCGGGAGCCGAGCGGTATCCCGGTCTTCGACGCCTCCGCGCCCGTGCTGCCGGCCTTCTCCAAGCCCCCCGCGTTTGTTTTCTAAGACTTTTTTGCTGGTTTCCAGCCTGTGGCGCGAATACGCCACTACGCATCTTTTTCACCGCTGGGGTTTCCAGCGACCCGGCTGGTTTTTATGGTGGTGTCACCTTGGCGCCGTGTCGGCGCCACCGTTTCTGGCGTCACGAAGTCGGGGTTGAGCATGGCAGGAGCGATGATGTTTCGGCGACGGGTGGCCGCAGCGGCATTCGCGGCGGCCATGGGCGGCACCGCCGTCCCCGCCGTGGCCGACACGCTGCCGGGCGCCCTTGCCCAGGCCTATCAGAACAATCCGCAGCTGAACTCCCAGCGCGCCATCGTCCGCGCCACCGACGAGAACGTCCCCACCGCGCTCTCCGGCTACCGGCCGAGCGTCTCCGCGACTGCGCAAGTCGGGCAGCAATACACCAAGTACGACGGTCGAAGCGGTGGCGCGCACTATTCGGTCGAAGACTCCTTCACGCAGCGCTCCGTCGGCATCACCGGCACCCAGACGCTGTTCAACGGCTTCCAGACCGGAAATCGCGTGCGCCAGGCCGAGGGCCAGGTCTCGGCGGCGCGCGAGACGCTGCGACTGATCGAGCAGAACGTGCTGCTCAACGCCGCCACGGCCTACATGAACCTGCTGCGCGACACCGCGATTCTCGACCTGCAGCGGCGCAACGTCGAGGTGCTGCAGGAGCAGCTTCGCCAGACCCGCGATCGCTTCGCGGTCGGCGAGGTCACGCGCACCGACGTGGCGCAGAGCGAGTCGCGGCTCGCCGCCGGCCGGTCGCAGGTGTCGCAGGCCGAATCGAACTACACCGCCTCGAAGGCGACGTACCGGCAGGTGATCGGCGTCGAGCCGGGCAAGCTCGCCGCGGCCACCCCGGTCGATCGCCTGTCGCCGCGCACGCTGCCGGGTGCCATCGACAGCGGCCGCGCCCAGAACCCGAACGTCACGGCCGCGATGTTCGGCATCGACGTGCAGGCCCTTCAGGTGAAGATCAACGAGGGCACCCTGCTTCCGACCCTGACGGCGCAGGCGAGCGTGCAGCGGAGCTGGGCGGTCAGCCCGACCGTCGACAACCAGCTCAACGCCTCGCTGGTCGGCCAGCTCTCGGTGCCGATCTATCAGGGGGGCGCCAACTATGCGCAGATCCGTTCGGCGAAGGAGACCCTCGGGCAGAAGCGCCTCGACCTCGAGACCGCACGCGATCAGGCGCAGTCCAATGTCTCGCAGGCCTGGGGCCAGCTCGACGCTGCCAAGGCTCAGATCGAGGCGACTCAGGCGCAGGTGTCGGCCGCGGAGATCGCACTCAACGGCGTGCGCGAGGAGGCGCGGGTCGGTCAGCGCACCACGCTCGACGTCCTCAATGCGCAGCAGGAACTGGTGAATGCGCGGGTCGCCTTGGTGACGGCGCAGCGCGACCGGGTGGTCGCGTCCTATACGTTGCTCTCGTCCGTCGGGCGTCTGTCGCCGGTCGTTCTGGGGCTGCCGACCGGGATCTACGATCCGGTCACGCACTATCATCAGGTTCGCGACACCTGGGGCGGTGTGCGGACGCCGGACGGTCGCTGATCGTCCGGCCGCGCGCGGCCGTTATGCCGCCGCAGCGAGCTGGGCGTAATGTCGTTGGATTGCTTGCACATGAGGGCCTCCTCTTCATACTGCGAGCGAGTTGTGGGGCGATGATTCGCCCTGTCTGATCGTCGGCTCGACCGGAGCGACCGGCAACGGGAACGGATCGCATGAACCAACCGGCAAAGGCGCAAGAGCCGTCGATGGAGGAAATCCTCGCGTCGATCCGCAGAATCATTGCTGACGACGACACCTCCAAGCCCGGCTCGGCCAAGCCGGCGGCCGCTGCGCCGGCTCCTGCCGCCGAAGCCCCGAAGCCGGCACCGGCTCCGCCGCCCGCGCCCGTCAAGGCGCCGGACGCGACCAACAGCCAGGACGACATCGACGCGCTGTTCGCGACCTTCGATTCGACGCCGGAGCCCGAGGAGGAGCCGGCACCGCCGCCTCCGCCGCCGCCCGCGCCTCCCGTCGCTGCCGCTCCGCCTCCGCCGCCACCTCCACCCGCGCCGGCTCCGAAGCCGCCGGCCGAGGACATCCTCGAGCTCACCGAGGACATGCGCACGGCGGCGCCCGGCTTCCGCAAGATCGACGGTGAGCCGGAGGTCGTGTTCAGCGAGTCGTCGGGCTGGGACGCACGGCGGCCGGTGTCCCACGACCGCGACTCCGATTTCGACCGGTCGCTCCTGTCGGCGTCCACCTCGGCCGCCGTCGACTCGGCCTTCAACTCGCTCGCCCAGACCGTGCTGGTGCAGAACGCCCGCACGCTCGAGGATCTGGTCCGCGAGATGCTGCGTCCGCTGCTGAAGTCGTGGCTCGACGACAATCTTCCGCAAATGGTCGAGCGGATGGTGCGGGCCGAGATCGAGCGGGTCTCGCGCGGCCAGCGCTGATCGCCACGGCGCCGGCGGACGCCCGGCGCGCCGCCCGATCAGGCTCCCCGGTCAGGCCTCCCCGCTCACGCCTCCCTGGCAGCCCGCCGCCGCAGCAGGATCGCGACCCAAATCCCGACCGGCGGCAGCAGCGCGGCCGCGACCGCGAACACGGGCGGCGCACCGAAACGGTCGATGATCGGCGCGAACAGCGCCACGCCGACCGGCTGTCCGAGGAACAGCGACGCCGAGAACAGCGCCACGCCGGTGCCGCGCGCCTCCGGCGACATCTGCGTCGCGTTGGTCTGCAGGGTGTTGTGCAGCATGTAGAAGCCGAGGCCGAGCAGCGTGACGCCGAGCGGTGCGAGCCACCAGGCCGGCGCGAGCGCCAGGATCGCATAGGCGAGGCCGAGCGTGCAGCCGCCCGCGACGGCCAGCCCGGTCTGGCCGAGCCGGCCGACCAGGATCTTCACCGAAGCCGCATAGATCAGCCCGCCGAGCCCGAACGTGCCGATCACCACGCCCACCATGGTGAAGCTCAGGCCGAAGCGCGCATGCAGGTCGGCGCCGATATAAGCGAGCGCCCCGAACATCAGCGCGCCCTCGACGAAGACGATCAGCATCAGGGTGCGGGCCCAGGCGTTGCTCAGCACGATGCGGTAGCCGCCGATCAGCCCGATGTCGGCGCCGTCGCGGTTGGTCGCCCGGGTGAGCGGGTTGCGGCGCAGCTCGGCGGCGAGCGCGACCGCCGCCAGCATGAAGATGCCGCCCAGCACCAGGAACACGGCCTGCCATCCCAGGGCATCGCCGATGATGCCGCCCGCCGCCTGGCCGAAGAGCTGCCCCATGACCTGGCCCGAGAGATAGCGCCCGAGCACCTGCTGGCGCCGCTCGTACGGCACCGTGTCGCCGATGTAAGCCATGCCGAGCGGAATGACGCAGGCGGCCATCAGGCCGCAGCCGAGCCGGATCAGGGTCAGCCCGCCGAGTGAGGTCGCGAGCGCGCAGGCGAGCACCAGCAGCGAGGCGAGCGCCGCCGCCACGGTGATCATCCGGTACTTGCCGAAGCGGTCGCCGAGTGGCCCGACGACGAGCTGCATGGTGCCGTGCATCAGCAGATAGGACGACACGACGACGGACGCGGCCCCGACCGTGACGGAGAAGTCGGCCGCGATCTGCGGCAGCACCGAGTCGGCAGCCCGCACCTGGGCCTGGCTCGCAAACGCGGCGAGCGACAGCATCACGATCGGACGCGTCATCGATGCGGGCGGGGGGGCAGGCGACGGCGCGGACGACGGGGAGGGGATCGGGGCGGGCACGTGGGCGGTCGAGGTCCTGGTGAGCGCGAAGCTTACACGATCGGGATCGCGGCTCTAGGGGCGCCGCCGCTGCGGGCGCGCCGCTCCTCTCCCGGGCTGCGCAGGTTCGACCCGGACCGGCACTGCGCCGACGTTGACAGCGGCGGGTGCGGGGGGTTTGGTGGCCCCGTTTCACCTGTCCGAGTGACGCATGATCTGCCCCGAAAACCGGTGCCCACGTTTCGGGATCATGCTCCGACGCGTCGAGAATTCGCAAAAATGATCGAAAAGACCTATCAGCCCGCCGCCATCGAGGACCGCATCTCGGCCGCCTGGGAGGCGGCGCAGGCGTTCCGGGCCGGACGGCCGGAGCGCCAGGGCGCGGCGCCCTATTGCCTCGTCATTCCGCCGCCCAACGTCACCGGCTCGCTCCACATGGGGCACGCGCTCAACAACACGCTGCAGGACGTGCTCGTCCGGTTCGAGCGGATGCGCGGCAAGGACGTGCTGTGGCAGCCCGGAACCGACCATGCCGGCATCGCCACCCAGATGGTGGTCGAGCGGCAGCTCATGCAGCGGCAGGAGCCGTCGCGCCGTGACATGGGCCGCGAGGCGTTCCTGGAGCGGGTCTGGGCCTGGAAGGCCGAGTCGGGCGGCACCATCGTCAACCAGCTTCGCCGGCTCGGCGCCTCCTGCGACTGGTCGCGCGAGCGCTTCACCATGGACGAGGGCCTGTCGCGCGCCGTCCTGAAGGTGTTCGTCGAGCTGTACAACCAGGAGCTCATCTACAAGGACAAGCGGCTGGTCAACTGGGACCCCAAGCTCCTCACCGCCATCTCGGACCTCGAGGTGCAGCAGGTCGAGGTGAAGGGCCATCTCTGGCACATCCGCTATCCGGTCGAGGGCACCGACGAGACCATCACGGTCGCCACCACCCGGCCCGAGACCATGCTGGGCGATACCGCGGTCGCGGTGCATCCCGACGACGAGCGCTACACGCACCTCGTCGGCAAGCACGTGATCCTGCCGCTGGTCGGCCGCCGCATCCCGATCGTCGCCGACACCTACTCGGACCCGGAGAAGGGCACGGGCGCGGTCAAGATCACGCCGGCGCACGACTTCAACGACTTCGAGGTCGGCCGCCGGCACCACCTGGCGCTGATCAGCGTGCTCGACACCGAAGGGCGGCTCGACCTCGCCGAGAACGTCGACTTCCTCGAAGGTGTGCCGGTCACGCCGGCGCTGCAGGAGACCGTGGCGCTGCACGGGCTCGACCGCGTCGAGGCGCGCAAGAAGATCGTCGAGCGGCTGGAGGCCGAAGGCCTGCTCGCGACGATCGAGCCGCACACCCACATGGTGCCGCACGGCGACCGCTCGGGCGTCGTCATCGAGCCGTTCCTCACCGACCAGTGGTACGTCAACGCCAAGGCGCTGGCGGTGCGCGCCATGGAGGCGGTGCGCGACGGCTCGACCGTGTTCGTCCCGAAGACGTGGGAGAAGACCTATTTCGAGTGGATGGAGAACATCCAGCCGTGGTGCATCTCCCGCCAGCTCTGGTGGGGTCACCAGATTCCGGCCTGGTACGGGCCGGACGGCAAGGTGTTCGTCGCCGAGACCGAGGAGGAGGCCGTCTCCCGGGCGCTGGCCTACTACGCCGAGACCGAGGCCATCACGCCGATGGAAGGCCACGACATGGCGCTCGATCCGGACAGCCGGGCGCCGTTCCTGATCCGCGACGAGGACGTGCTCGACACCTGGTTCTCGTCGGCCCTGTGGCCGTTCTCGACGCTCGGCTGGCCCGACCAGACCCCCGAGGTCGCGCGCTACTATCCGACGAGCGTGCTGGTGACCGGGTTCGACATCATTTTCTTCTGGGTGGCCAGGATGATGATGATGGGACTTCACTTCATGGACGAGGTCCCGTTCAAGACCGTCTACATCCACGCGCTGGTCCGCGACGAGCGCGGCCAGAAGATGTCGAAGTCCAAGGGCAACGTCATCGACCCCTTGGAGCTGATCGACCAGTACGGCGCCGACGCACTGCGCTTCACGCTCGCCGCCATGGCGGCGCAGGGCCGCGACATCAAGCTCGCCAAGGCGCGGGTCGAGGGCTACCGCAACTTCGCGACCAAGCTGTGGAACGCCAGCCGGTTCGCCGAGATGAACGGCTGCGCCACGGTGCCGGGCTTCGACCCGCGCGGCGTGACGGAGACGCTGAACAAGTGGATCGGCCACGAGCTCGCCCGCGCCGTCGCCGAGACCACCGAGGCGATCGAGGCCTACAAGTTCAACGAGGCGGCGGGCGCGGTCTATCGCTTCGTCTGGAACGTCTACTGCGACTGGTACCTGGAGCTGTCCAAGCCGGTGCTGCTCGGCGCCGACGGTGCCGCCAAGGACGAGACGCGCGCCATGGTGGCCCATGTCCGCGACGAGATCCTGAAGCTGCTGCACCCGTTCATGCCGTTCGTCACCGAGGAGCTGTGGGCCGTGACGGCCGAGGGCGGGGCGCCCCGCGACGGCCTCTTGGCGCTCGCGTCCTGGCCGCAGGCCGACGGCCTATCGAACCCCGAGGCCGAAGCCGAGATCGGCTGGGTCATCGACCTCGTCCAGGCGATCCGCTCGGTGCGGGCCGAGATGAACGTGCCGCCGGCGACCCAGCTTCCGCTGGTGCTGACCGGCTCCGAGGCGAGCTTTGCGCGGGCGCAGCGCTGGACCGACGTGATCGAGCGGCTGGCCCGGCTCAAGGGGATCAGCCGTGCGGACGCCGCTCCCAAGGGGGCCGTCCAGCTCGTCGTGCGGGGCGAGGTCGCCGCGATCCCGCTCGCCGGCGTCATCGACATCGCGGCCGAGCGGGCGCGGCTCGGCAAGGAGAAGGCCAAGGCCGAGGCCGACATCGCCCGCGTCGACAACAAGCTCGGCAACGCCGACTTCCTGGCCCGCGCGCCCGAGGAGGTGGTCGAGGGCGAGCGCGAGAAGCGCGACGAGGCGGTCGCCCGCCGGGCCAAGATCCTCGAAGCCCTGGAGCGCCTGAAGGACGCCGGCTGAGGGGCTTCGATCCTTCTGGTCCTCATCTCCGCCCCCATCCTGAGGGGCGCCCCGCAGGGGCGCGTCTCGAGGACGACGGCGGCCAGGGCTGCTGCCCGGGGTGGCCTCATGGTTCGAGACGCGATCCTTCGGATCGCTCCTCACCATGAGGGGCTGGCTGTCCGTGTCGCGCCTCTGCGATCCCGGTCCGGCAGTGCATGGCAGCAAATCCCGCAAATCCGTGAAATTCCGTCTGTTTTCGCGGCGCATTACCGGTATCGTTCCGGGCCTCGACACGCCTTCGGACTGCCGCGCCCTTTTCGGGCGCCGGGACCCGATCCCGTCTGCTCGGCGTCCGACCATCATTTCTGGAGTGCCGTCATGAAGCTCGTCACCGCCATCATCAAACCCTTCAAGCTCGACGACGTCCGCGCCGCCCTGTCGGCCGCCGGGGCGCAGGGCATGACCGTCACCGAGGTCAAGGGCTACGGCCGCCAGCGTGGCCACAAGGAGGTCTATCGCGGCGCCGAGTACACGGTGGCGTTCCTGCCCAAGATCCGGGTCGACATCGTGGTCGACGACGACCGGGTCGAGCGGGTCCTGGAGACCATCCGGGGCGCGGCGCGCACCGACCACATCGGCGACGGCAAGGTCTTCGTCACCACGGTCGAGCGGGCAGTCCGCATCCGCACCGGCGAGGCCGACAGCGACGCGCTCTGACGGCGCAGGGAACCTCGGCGCGCTTCCGGCGCTTCCCGATGGCGTCTACGGTTCGAGCGGATCGGCACGCCAGGAGCTGGGACGCCAGGAGCTGGGACGCCAGGAGCTGGGACGCCAGGAGCTGGGACGCCAGGAGCTGGGACGACGCCAGGAGGGGCCATGCGCATCTTCGTCGCCGGCGCGACCGGGGTCATCGGTCGCCGCCTCGTTCCCATGCTGGTCCGCGACGGCCACGAGGTCACCGGCACGACCCGGCTGCCCGACAAGGCGGTCGCGCTGCAGCGGGCCGGCGCCCGGCCGGCCGTCGTCGACGTGTTCGACGGCCCGGCGCTCGCGGCCGCGGTGGCGCAGGCGCATCCGGACGTGGTCATCCACCAGCTCACCGATCTGCCCGACCTCCTCGACGCCGAAGGGCTGAACGAGGCGCTCGCCCGCAACGCCCGCATCCGGGTGGAGGGCACCTGCAATCTGGTGGCCGCCGTGCAGGCCGCGAAGGTGCCCCGCCTGATCGCCCAGAGCATCGCCTTCGCCTATGCCGACGGTCCGCGGCCGTTCACCGAGGCGTCGCCGCTCGCCGCCCGTGAAGGGGGCCCGCAAGCCGTGACGGCCCGCGGGGTCCACGCCCTCGAGGAGCTGGTGACCCAGATGCCGGGCTTCGACGGCCTCGTGCTGCGCTACGGCCGGCTCTACGGCCCCGGGACCTGGGCCGAGACGCCTCCCGCCGGTGCACCCCTGCATGTCGATGCCGCCGCCGAGGCGGCCCGGCTGGCGATCTCGCGCGGGGCGCCGGGCCTCTACAACATCGCCGAGGAGGATGGCGAGGTGGCGATCGACAAGGCGCGCGCCGAACTCGGCTTCGATCCGGCCTTCCGCCTCACCGAGCTCGCGGCGGAGGCCCGGCCGGCCGGAACGGCCGGCTGAGGAAGGGCGAGCCCTTCAGCCCGTAGCGCCACGGCTTGTCGGCCGCCTTGGTGATGCCGATTCGCGGGCCGGCGACGATCTCGGGCTCTTCTGCGCGGGGCAGCAGCGCGAAGGGCGGTGCGTCGAGCGGGGCACCGTCGAGCGCCCGGGTGATGCCGAGCGCCTGGCACAGGCGGCCGGGGCCGGAGCACAGCAGCCGCTCCTCGGCCAGCCCACGCCGCTCCCGCATGAGCTCGATCCCCACGGTCGGCGCGATGGCGCGGATCAGAACGGCGCTGGCCGAGCCCTCCGGCTCGCAGACCGCGTTCACGCACCAATGGATGCCGTAGGACCGGTAGACATAGGCATGTCCGGGCGGGCCGAACATCACGGCGTTGCGCTCGGTGCGGCCGACATAGCTGTGCGCCGCCGGATCCGTGTGGTGATAGGCCTCGACCTCGACGACCACGCCGCCGATGCCGTCGACCAGCAGGGTGGCGCCGATCAGCTCGGGCGCCACCCGATGAACGCTGCGGGCGAAAAAGTCGCGGTCCAGGCGGGGCAGGGCCGTGCGCCTCATGGTGAAGGAATCCTCGACGGGATCGCTCGCATCGTCACGAGCGGTTTGACGGTCTGGCGACCTGCGACGTGCATATTGAGCCGGGACGACGGGGACTTTCGGCAGCTCGGAACGTGATTGCGGCCGGTCGCGCTTAGCGGGCCGTCTGTGCATCCGTGACCACAGCGTGTGTCGTTGCCGCAACAGGGGATCAACATTTCCGTGACCGAGGCGATGTCAACCCTAAACGCCTATTTTCCGCCACACGCCTCCACGATTTCGAATGGGTCCAGATCGCAGTCTTCGGCGCACCGATGCGCAGATCACCGATGGTCTCGACAGGGGACATGACTCGCGATGGACGCCAGGACGGACCTCAAGAGCAGGCTGCCCAGCCGGCACGTGACCGAAGGTCCCGAGCGCGCGCCGCATCGGTCCTACTACTACGCCATGGGCCTCACCAAGCAGCAGATCCACCAGCCCTTCGTCGGGGTGGCGAGCTGCTGGAACGAGGCCGCGCCCTGCAATATCGCGCTGATGCGTCAGGCCCAGGCCGTGAAGAAGGGCGTCGCGGCCGGTGGCGCCACGCCGCGTGAGTTCTGCACCATCACGGTGACGGACGGCATCGCCATGGGCCACGAGGGCATGAAGTCCTCGCTGCCGTCCCGCGAGGTGATCGCCGACTCGGTCGAGCTGACCATCCGGGGCCACGCCTACGACGCGCTGGTCGGGATCGCCGGCTGCGACAAGTCGCTGCCCGGCATGATGATGGCGATGTGCCGCCTGAACGTGCCGTCGATCTTCATCTACGGCGGCTCGATCCTGCCCGGCAGCTTCAAGGGCCAGCCGGTCACCATCCAGGACGTGTTCGAGGCGGTCGGCCGGCACTCGGTCGGAGATCTGTCCGACGGCGACCTCGACGAGCTGGAGCAGGTCGCCTGCCCGTCGGCCGGCGCCTGCGGGGCGCAGTTCACCGCCAACACGATGGCGACCGTCTCGGAGGCGATCGGCCTCGCGCTGCCGTACTCGGCCGGCGCGCCGGCGCCCTACGAGATCCGCGACCGCTTCTGCATGACGGCCGGCGAGCAGATCGTCGAGCTGATCCGCCGCAACATCCGGCCTCGCGATATCGTGACCCGCGAAGCGCTCGAAAACGCCGCAGCGGCTGTTGCGGCCACGGGTGGTTCGACCAATGCTGCGCTTCATCTTCCCGCGATCGCCAGCGAGTGCGGCATCGCCTTCGATCTTTTCGACGTGTCCGACGTGTTCAAGCGTACGCCGTATATTGCAGACCTGAAGCCGGGCGGCCGTTATGTCGCCAAGGACCTGTTCGAGGTCGGCGGCATTCCACTCATCCTCAAGACGCTTCTCGACCACGGCTTCCTGCACGGCGACTGCATGACCGTGACGGGCCGCACCATGGCCCAGAACCTCGCCTCGGTGTCCTGGAACAAGGCGCAGGACGTCGTTCGTCCCGCCAACCGTCCGCTGCTGCCGACCGGCGGCGTGGTCGGCCTCAAGGGCAACCTCGCTCCGGACGGCGCGATCGTGAAGATCGCCGGGATGGAGAGCATCACGTTCACCGGCCCGGCCCGCTGCTTCGACGGCGAGGAGGCCTGCTTCGAGGCGGTGCGCAAGCGCCGCTACAAGGAAGGCGACGTGCTGGTGATCCGCTACGAGGGCCCGCAGGGCGGCCCCGGCATGCGGGAGATGCTGGCGACCACGGCCGCGCTCTACGGCCAGGGCACCGGCGGCAAGGTCGCCCTGATCACGGACGGACGCTTTTCCGGCGCCACCCGCGGCTTCTGCGTCGGCCATGTCGGCCCGGAGGCGGCGGCCGGCGGCCCGATCGGCCTGATCCAGGACGGCGACATCATCGAGATCGACGCCGAGGCCGGCACACTGAACGTGAAGCTCTCCAAGGCGGAGCTCGACGCTCGCCGCGCGGCCTTCAAGCCGAAGCGGACGACGGCGACGTCGGGCTACTTGTGGAAATACGCCCAGCAGGTGGGGCCGGCACGGACCGGCGCGCTCACCCATCCGGGCGCCGTGGCCGAGAAGAAGTGCTATGCGGACGTCTAGTCGCGTTGGATTGCTGGTCGCTGCGGGCTTGGCCATCGGGCTGGGCACCGCAGTCGCGTTCGACGGGTCGCGGGGCCCGGCCGAGATCTCACCGGCCGTGAGCGTCGATCTCTTCCCGCGCGGTGCCGCCATGATGGCGCCCGGCCGGCTGCAGTCGCCGCCGGAGATGCGCAACCTCACGCCCGTGGAGGCGTTCCGCTCGGGCGCCCAGGCGCTGCGGGCCGGCGACACCAAGGGCGGCGTCTCGTCGCTCGAATACGCCGCCGCCTCGGGCCATCCGATCGCCCAGTGGAAGCTCGGCCGGATGTATGCCGAGGGCGACGGCGTCAAGCAGGACGACGTGCGTGCCTTCGAGTATTTCCGCGAGGTCGCCGACGCCCATGCCGACGAGAGCCCTGGCACCCCGCGCGCCCGCTTCGTCGCCAATGCCTTCGTGGCGCTCGGCAACTACTATCTCGACGGGATCCCGAACTCGACCGTGAAGTCCGATCCGGACCGGGCGCGCGAGATGTTCACCTACGCGGCCTCGTATTTCGGCGACCCCGACGCCCAGTACAATCTCGGCCGCATGTATCTCGAAGGGCACGGCGGCGTGAAGGACGCCCGCCAGGCCGCGCGCTGGCTGCAGCTCGCCGCCAACAAGGGCCAGTACCAGGCCCAGGCGATGCTCGGCGCCATGCTGTTCAAGGGCGAGGCGGTGCCGCGCCAAGGGGCCCGCGGCCTGATGTGGCTGACGCTCGCCCGCGACGCCGCCACCCCGCAGGAGGCCTGGATCAACGACATGCACGCGGCCGCCTTCAAGACGGCGACCGACCAGGAGCGCGCCGCCGCGCTCGACTACATCGAGCGCTGGCTGCGCGGCGGCCGCCGGGAGTAGGGGCGGGCGAGCCGCCCCGCCCTCACGTCACCGGCGCGAGCAGCGCCGCATAGGGCGTCGCGGCGCATTTGCGCGCGAGGCGCGCGTCCAGGCTTGCCAAGCGACAGCCACGCACCTCGCAGAGCGCCAGATAGAAGCAATCGTAGACCGGGTGGCGCAGGTCCAGGGCGATCGCGAAGGCACGGTCCTTGAGCGTCGCGCACGGGACGATCTCGTTGACCAGCCGTACCGCCTCGTCGAGCCCCCGACGGGCGAGATCGGCGTCGAAACGCTCGAACTGCACCAGCTTCCATGCGGCGCTGGCGATCTCGGCGATGATCAGGTCGGGGGCGATCAGCCGCTCATCGACCCCGAGGACGGATCTTGCAGCCGGGGTGTCACTGGTCTTGAAAGCCCAGCGCACCGCGACACTGGCGTCGACAACCAGTGTCACGGAAGGTCCTCGTCGTCGCGGCCACAGCGGATCGCGGCCGACACGTCGAAGTCGCCGAGGTCGGGCGACTGCGCGAGCAGCCGCCGCGAGATCTCGAGCTTTTCGGCCGGTGTCAGCGGTGCCTCCGGAGCGGCCGCGCTGAGCAACTCGCGAAGCTCCTGCTCCAGCGAACGGCCATTCAGCTCGGCCCTTCGCTCGAGCCGCTCGATCAGCCTGTCGTCGAGATTCCTGACCAGGATTTCGCCCATCTCGCCCTCCGGTTGCGAGGTCGAAAGAGTATATTCGGAAGCGACCCGCTGGGCTACTCGGCGAGGAGCGTGGGGTCCAAAAAACCTCACGCCGCCTCCACGGCCAAGTCGCACCAGACCGGGACATGGTCGGACGGCTTGTCCCAGCCGCGGACATGCTTGTCGATGCCGGCGGCCGAAAGGCGGTCGGCGGCCTGGGGCGACAGCAGCAGGTGATCGATCCGCAGCCCCATGTTCTTCTGCCAGCAGCCCGCCTGATAGTCCCAGAAGGTGTAGAGCCCGGGCGCGTCGGAGCCGGCCCGGATGGCGTCGGTGAAGCCGAGCCCCTTCAGGGCGGCGAACTTTTCGCGGGTCGTGGGCAGGAACAGCGCGTCCTTGCTCCACGCCTCCGGGTTCGGGACGTCCTCGGGCGCCGGCAGCACGTTGTAGTCGCCCGCCATCACGAACGGCTCCTCCAGGGCGAGCCGCTCGCGGGCGTAGGCGGTGAGGCGATCCATCCAGCGCAGCTTGTACGGATACTTCTCGGTGCCGACCGGGTTGCCGTTCGGCAGATACAGGCAGGCGATCCGGACCACGCCGCCCCCCTCGGCCGAGACGACGCCTTCGAGGAAGCGGGCGTGGTCGTCGTCGGGGTCGCCGGGCAGCCCCGGCGTCACCTCGTCGAAGGGGCGCCGCGACAGCAGGGCGACGCCGTTGAAGGTCTTCTGGCCGTGGACCCTCACATTGTAGCCGGCGGCCTCGATCGGCTCGCGCGGGAACGTGTCGTCGACGCACTTGGTCTCCTGCAGGCAGACGATGTCGGGCTTGCGCTCCTGCAGCCAGGACAGCAGGTGATCCAGCCGCTGCTTCACCGAGTTCACGTTCCAGGTCGCGATCCGCATCTGTCCTCTCCGCCGGGCGTGGGACATTGTCCCCCTGGACCGCCCCGGTTCAATTACATTTTCGCAACCATCCGGCCGGTTGGTGCGTGCCCATTTGCGGTATGCTAATTGCTATGTATCAAAACTGCTGACGTCTCCGGCCACTCGTCCGAGGACCCCCATGGCCCCGTCGCTGCCCGAGTCCCCGATGGTTCGACACCTGTTTCGGCAGGCGCACCATGCTGGGTTGCGGTGGTCACACGCTGCGATGCACTCTCCTCCCCTGATGCACGTTCTCCTGAAGACGGACCCCTCATAATGCGACGTCGCGCTCTCTGGGTGGTGGTGGCAGTGCTCGCCCTCGCGGGCAGCGCGTTCGCCGTGCAGTGGTTCGGAACCGGCGACAAGGCGGCGGGTCAGCCCGCCCGCGCCGCGGCGGTGCCGCGTGCCGTTGCAGTCGTGACCGGCACGGCGACCAGAAAGAAGGCGCCCGTGGTGATCGAGGCGCTCGGCTCCGTCACGCCTCTCGCCAGCGTGGCGGTGCGCACCCGCATCGACAGCGAGATCGTGGCCATCCATTTCGAGGACGGCGCCGTGGTGAAGAAGGGCGACCTTCTCGTCACCCTCGACAGCCGCGCCCTCGAAGCCCAGATCCGCCAGGCCGAGGGGCAGCTCGCCCGCGACAAGGCGCAGCTGGAAGGCGCCGAGCGCGACTTCAAGCGCTACACCGAGCTGGTCGCCCGCGCCGCGACGCCGCAGACCAATCTCGACAACGCCAAGACCCAGGCCGACGTCTACCGCGCCGCGATCCTGACCAGCCAGGCCACCATCGACAATCTCAAGGTGCAGCTCGGCTTCACGACCATCCGGGCGCCGATCTCGGGCCGCATGAGCCAGGCGAACGTGAAGCTCGGCAACCAGGTGCGCACCGCCGATGCGACGCCGATCGCCACGATCAACCAGATGGCGCCCGTCTACGTGTCGTTCACGGTGCCGCAGCGCGTGCTGCCGCAGATCCGCGCGGCGATGACCAACGAGGACTCGACGGTCGAGGCGATCGTCCCGGGCGACAAGCGCCGCGCCCGCGGCCAGGTCGCCATGATCGAGAACTCGGTCGACTCCTCCACCGGCATGGCGACCATCCGGGCCGTGATGCCGAACCAGGACGAGGTCCTGTGGCCCGGCACGCTGGTCACGGCGCAGCTCACGCTCAAGGTCGAGGACACCGTCACGGTGCCGTCCTCGGCCGTGCAGGTGAGCCAGCAGGGCAGCTTCGTCTACGTGGTGAAGGACGGCGTCGCCAAGGTGCAGCCCGTCACGGTGCTGCGTACCGTCGGCCTCGAGGCGGTCGTCGAGACCGGCCTGTCCGGCGGCGAGTCGGTTGTGACCGACGGTCATCTGCAGCTCACCGACGGCGTGCGGGTGACGGTCCGGGGCGACCAGGGTCGTCAGGGCAAGACCGGCGCGTGACGTCCGGAGACGTGTTCGACGAAGCGTGACCGCATCCCCGCCGCACAGCGCGCGGCCCGCCCGGAGACCGACGTGAGCATCTCGGAAACCTGCATCCGCCGCCCGGTGCTGACGACGCTGATCACCGCGTCGATGATCGTGTTCGGCATCTTCGCCTATCGGCTGCTCGCCGTGGCGGCGCTGCCGACCGTGGATTATCCGACCATCGCCATCACGGCGACGCTGCCGGGCGCCAGCCCCGAGACGATGGCGGCCTCCGTCGCCTCGCCGATCGAGCGGCAGCTCTCGACCATCTCGGGCATCTCGTCGATGACGTCGATGTCGTCGCTCGGGACGACGCAGATCACCATCCAGTTCGACCTCGCCCGCGACATCGACGGCGCGGCGCTCGACGTGCAGACGGCGCTCTCGGTGGCGCAGCGACGACTGCCGATCGAGATGACGACACCGCCGAGCTTTCGCAAAGTCAATCCGGGCGACTTCCCGATCCTCTATATCAGCCTCGTCTCCTCGACCTTGCCGTTGTCGACCGTCAACGACTACGGCGAGATCACGCTGGCTCAGCAGATCTCGCAGATCCCCGGCGTCGCCCAGGTGATCGTCTACGGCGCGCAGCGTTTCGCCGTGCGGGTGCAGGTCGATCCGATCGCCGCCGCGGCCCGCAACATCTCGCTCGAGGACATCCGCAACGTCGTCGCCAAGACGAACTCCAACACGCCGGTCGGCACCATCTCGGGCGTCGAGCAGAACATCACGCTGACCGCGACCGCGGCGATGAACAAGGCGGCCGAATACCGCAAGGTCGTGGTCGCCTTTCGCAACGGCACGCCGGTCAAGCTCGAGGACGTCGCGCGCGTCGTCGACTCGGTCGAGAACGACCGCATCGCGAGCTATTTCGACAACGAGCGCGCGATTGTGCTGGCGATCCAGCGTCAGCCCTCCGCCAACACCGTGGCCGTCGTCGACGCGGTGCGGGAGCGGCTGCCGAGCTACCGGGCGCAGATCCCGGCGGCGATCCGCATGGAGGTCCTCAACGACCGGTCCACCTCGATCCGCGAGGCCGTGTACGACGTGCAGGAGACGCTGGCGATCGCCATCGGCCTCGTCGTGCTGGTGATCTTCCTGTTCCTGCGCACCATCCCGGCGACCGTCATTCCGGCGCTCGCGGTGCCGATCTCGCTGATCGGCACCTTCGCGGTGATGTACGCGCTCGGCTTCTCGATCAACAACATGACCATGCTGGCCCTGACCCTGTCGGTCGGTTTCGTGGTCGACGACGCGATCGTGATGCTGGAGAACATCGTCCGCCACATCGAGGGCGGCATGCGACCGTTCGAGGCGGCGCTGAAGGGGGCGCGCGAGATCGGCTTCACCATCGTCTCGATCACCTTCTCGCTGATCGCCGTCTTCATCCCGGTGCTGTTGATGGGTGGCCTGGTCGGCCGCGTGTTCCGCGAGTTCGCCGTCACCATCGCGGTGGCGATCCTGATTTCCGGCTTCGTGTCGCTGACGCTGACGCCGATGCTGTGCGCGCGCGTCCTGCGCGCCCATCACGAGGGCGAGAAGCAGAACCTGCTGCTGCGCATCTTCGAGCGCGGCTTCAACGGCATGCTGCGCGCCTACGAGGTCACGCTCGACCTCGTGCTGCGTCACAAGCCGCTGGTGCTGGTGGCGACCGCCGCCACCATGGTCGCCACGGTGTGGCTCTACGTCATCGTGCCGAAGGGCTTCTTCCCGATCGAGGACACCGGCTTCATCTCGGCCACCGTGGAAGGCCCGGCCGACATCTCCTTCAAGGCCATGTCGGAGCGTCAGCGCAAGATCGCCGAGATCGTGCGCAGCGATCCGGCGGTCGCCTATGTGAACTCGACCGTCGGGGTCGGCGGCCCCAACCCGACGCCGAACTACGGACGCATGTTCATCGCGCTCAAGCCCAAGAAGGAGCGCAACGAGAACGCCACCGCCGTGATCCAGCGGCTGCGCCGGGCGACCGGCTCCGTCATCGGCATGGCGACCTATTTCCAGAACGTCCAGAACATCAACATCACGGGCCGCATCTCCAAGAGCGAGTACCAGTACACGCTGCAGTCCAGCGACACCGAGGCGCTCTATCGCGCCGCGCCGCAGCTGCGCGAGAAGATCGCCGAGCTGCCGGGGGTGAGGGACGTCACCACCGACCTCTACATCAGCAATCCGCAGATGACGGTGGAGATCGACCGCGAGCGGGCCGCCTTCTACGGCATCTCGGTCGACCAGGTCCGGCAGGAGCTGTTCAACGCCTTCGGCACCCGCCAGGTCGCCACCATCTACACGCCGTCGAATGACTACCAGGTGATCCTGGAGAGCCTGCCGGAGTTCCAGGCGGATCCCTCCGGGCTCGACCGCATCTTCTTGAAGACCAACGTCTCGGGCGCGGTCGGAAACGTGCTGACCCCGGGCGGCGGCGTCACCGGCAACACGGCAGCCAACGGCCCGTCGATCCCGCTGTCCGCCGTCACCCGCATCGTGCGCACGGTCGGGCCGTTGCAGGTCAACCACCAGGGCCAGCAGCCGGCCGTCACCATCTCGTTCAATCTGGCGCCCGGCTTCTCGCTCGGCCAGGCCGTCGACGCGATCCGCGAGATCGAGCGCGAGTCCGCCCTGCCGGCCTCGATCGCGACCGGCTTCCAGGGCTCCGCCCAGGTGTTCCAGGATTCCTTGCGCGGGCAGGGGGTCCTGGTGCTGGCCGCCGTGTTCGCCGCCTATGTGGTTCTCGGCATCCTGTACGAGAGTTTCATCCACCCGATCACCATCATCTCGGGGCTGCCGTCGGCCGGCGTCGGGGCGCTGCTGATCCTGATGGCGTTCAACATGGAGCTGTCGGTCATCGCGATGATCGGCATCGTGATGCTGGTCGGCATCGTCAAGAAGAACGCCATCATGATGATCGACTTCGCGGTCGAGCGAAGACGGGTCGGCCTGAGCGCCGAGGCGGCGATGCGTGAAGCCTGTCTTTTGCGCTTCCGCCCCATCATGATGACCACCTTCGCGGCGATCTTCGGCGCGCTGCCCATCGCGCTCGGCACCGGAGCGGGCGCCGAGCTGCGCCAGCCGCTCGGCGTCGCCGTGGTCGGCGGCCTGATGTTCTCGCAGCTTCTGACGCTGTTCATCACGCCGGTGATCTACATCTATCTCGACCGGATCGATCGTCGCCTGAAGAAACGGCTCGAGCCGCAGCTCGAGGCGGTGCGGGAGACCGAGCGTCCGCCGGTGGCGGCCGAGTAGCCGGCGCCCGAACAGCAGCCCAGGCGCGCTGCCGTCGAGCGGCGGGCGAGGCTTGGCACGCGAGTTGCCCTTCGGTTGTCCAAAGCACGGACACGAAAGGACGATCATGCGTGCCGCACATCTCGCCACCGCCCTGATCTGGCTCCTCGCCGCGACGCTCGGAGCGCATGCGGACGGCTGGCCGTCGAAGACCGTCCGGGTGATCATCCCGTTCGGCCCCGGCAGCGCCACCGACGTGGTGCCGCGCGTGGTTCTGGAGCAGCTCCAGGCCCAGACCGGGCAGCCCTTCGTGGTGGAAAACCGTGGCGGGGCCGGCGGCACCATCGGCACGGCCCAGGTCGCCAAGGCCGAACCGGACGGGTACACGCTGCTGGCCCATTCCTCGGCCCACACCATCACGCCGGCGCTCTACCCGAATCTCAGCTACGACGTGGTCAAGGACTTCGTCTCGCTCGGCGTCATCGGCAGCGTTCCCAACGTGCTGATCGTCGCGCCGTCGACCGGCTACACGACGGTGCAGGAGTTCGTCGCCGCCGCGAAAGCCAATCCGGGCTCGTTCAACTTCGCCTCGGTCGGCATCGGCTCGGCCGTCCATCTCAGCGCCGAGCGCTTTCGCGCCAGCGCCGGCTACGAGGCCGTGCACATCCCGTTCAAGGGCGGCGCCGAGGCTCTGACCGAGGTGATCGCCGGCCGCGTGACCTATTACTTCTGCCCGATCTCGACCGCGCTGCCGCACATCAAGTCCGGCCGTCTGCGGGCCCTGGCGGTCAGCAGCCCGACCCGCGCGGCCGCGCTGCCGGACGTGCCGACGACGCTCGAGGCCGGCTTTCCGAACTCCGATTACACGGTGTGGATCGGCTTCTTCGCCCCCGCCAAGACCAGCCCGGCCGTCGTCTCCGCCTTCCACGGCGAGCTCCGCAAGGCGCTGGACAACCCCGGCCTCAAAGGCCGTCTGACGGATATCGGCGTCGAGCCGATGCCGGTCACACCGGCCCAGTTCGAGGCCCAGGTGAAGCAGGAGGTCGGCACCTACGCGGCCTTCGCCAAGTCGATCGGCATGAAGGTGAACTGACCTGCGTGGGGCGTCGGCCGGCGGGCTGGATCGCTCCGGCCTGCCGACCCGGCGGTCCCGGCGCTGGAGGGTCGGGTGGTGCTATAATCCCGGCGGAGTAATGCTTCTTTAATGCTTGTCCGCGAGGTTGAGTCCACGCGCGATCTTCGCCTCGGTGCGCTCCCGCCGTTCCGGTCAGAGGACTCCGATGCTCGCCGATACGCCTGCGACCCCGGTCGAGATGCGAGTCGTTGAATACGCCGACTGGGTGCGTCGGCTGCGGCGTGGCGGGCAGGTCACCGCGCTCTCCGGGAACGCCGCCGAGCCGCTCGCCGGTCTGGCCCGCGAGCTCGACCTTCTGGCCGATCAGATCAGTCGCCGCGAGAAGGAGTTCGAGCGTCTGTTCGACGTCGTCCACATGGTCGATCAGGGCGTGGTGCTCGACGACGTGCTGAACCGGATCTTCGACTGGTTCGTCGACCTCATTCCCTACGATCGCATCGGCTGCGCCTTCGTCACGCCGGACGGCGGTCATCTGGCGGCCCACTGGGCGCGCTCCGTGCTCGGCCCGGTGCAGATCTCGGCCGGCTATTCGCAGCCGCTGGCGGGCAGCAGCCTGGAAAGCGTCCTGACGCGCGGCGAGCCGCGGATTCTCAACGATCTCGAGCAGTATCTGGCCGAGCATCCGGAGTCGGACTCGACACGGCGGATCGTGCGGGAAGGCGGGCGCTCCAGCTTCACCTGCCCGCTGATCGTGGGGGCCCGACCGGTCGGTGTGCTGTTCTTCACCAGCCGCGACAAGAACACCTATCGCGAGATCCACCAGGCGATCTTCCGCCAGATCGCCGCACAGGTCTCGATCCTGATCGAGAAGAGTCGCCTCTATCAGGACATCGTCGATCACAACCGCCAGCTCCAGGAAGAGCGCGGGAGGCTCGCCGAGGCGGCGATCCGGGATCCGCTCACCGGGGCGCTCAACCGCGGCGCCATCATGTGTGCGCTCGACGAGGCGCTGCTGACCGGGCAGCGGAGCCGTGAGCCGGTCGGCATCGTCATGGCGGATCTCGACCACTTCAAGCAGATCAACGACGACTGTGGCCACGCCGCCGGGGACGATGCGCTGAAGGAGTTCATCCGCCGGATCGGCTCGGTCATGCGCGAGGGCGACCTGATCGGACGTTACGGCGGCGAGGAGTTCCTGCTGGTGCTGCCGCATCTCGGGCCCGATGCCATCCGGTCGGCCGCGGAACGCCTGCGCGGCGCCGTTGTCGCGCTGCCGTTCGACCTCCATGGAACAGTGCGGACCGTCACGGCGAGCTTCGGCGCCGTCGTCGCGGAGTACACCGACGGATCGGCCGCCGACCTGGTCGCGACTGCCGACCGGGCCCTCTACGTCGCCAAGAACACCGGACGCAACAAGGTCGTCATCGGCTGAGCCGGCGACGAGATCGAGGCCCGCGGCCGCTCAACGCGGCAGGACATCGATCCGCATTGCGCCGGCGTCGCGCAGGAGGTGCGTCCACTTCGCGACCTCCTCGTTGATGAAATGCGCGAAGGCCGCCGGCGTCGAGGGCTGCAGCGCCGTCCCGATATTCGCGAGCGTGGCGAGCAGCTCCGGCTGCTGCAGAATCTCTGCGGTGTCGGAGGCGATCCGGCCGACGATCGGCGACGGTGTGCCGTGCGGCGCGATCAGTCCGAACCAGCCGATCGACTCGAAGCCGGGTACGCCTGATTCCGCCACGGTCGGCACGTCGGAAAACAGCGGGGAGCGCGTCGCGCCGGTCGTCGCGACGGCGACGAGCCATCCCACGTCGACCGAGCCCCGAACGGTCTGAGGCGGCGCGAAGAGCAGGTCGATCCGGCCGGCCAGAAGCTCCTGCATCGCCGCGCCGGTGCCGAGCAGCGGCACGTGGGCGAACTCGACCTGCGCCTCCTTCTGGAACAGCACCGCAGTGAGATGCGACGCCGCGCCGGAGCCCGACGTCCCGTAACGCAGCGGCCGGCCCTCGGCCCGGCGGGCGCGGGCGAAGGTGATCAGGTCGCCGACCGTCCGGGTCGGGACGGCGGGATTGAGCGTGACGACATAGGGCGGCGCCGCCACCAGCACGACAGGGGCGAAGTACTCCGTCACGTCGAACTGGGCGGCGAGGCCGCCGTCCGCTCCGCTGGCTGCGGCCATCAGGGTTCCGGTCGACGCCATCAGGAGCGTTCGGCCGTCGGGCGCGGCCCGCATCACTCTGCGGGCGGCGACGCCGCCGGCGGCACCCGGCATGTTCTCGACCGTGACCGGTACGCCCCAGCGGGCGGCGAGCTCGCGCGCGATCAGGCGCGCCAGAATGTCGGTGCCGCCGCTCGACACGGCGGGCACGATGATCCGGGTGGGCCCGGGCGGGGCTTCGGTCGCGCGCGTCGTCCCGGCCCCGGCGAGCAGCATCGGGCCCAGGAGAGCAGAGCAGAAAATCCGCCGAGAGAGCATCGGCCGAATCCACCTCGTGGCCGCATCCGGTTGCAGGATGCTGCCGCCACGAGTTTACGGACGTCTCACTAGCTTGGGGAGTACCAAGATGGGGTAAATAATTGCCGGCTCCGACACGTCACGGCGTCGCCTCAGCATTGCGGTGTCGGCAGTGCACTGTCGCACCAGATGCGTGCGCCCCCCCCCTGAGTGCAGCCGAGGAGGTCAGCGGCGGCAGCGCCCGGGCGCCCGGGAGAACGGTCAGATCGAGAAGCTCGTGCCGCAGCCGCACGACGCCGAGGCGACCGGGTTGTTGATCTTGAACGCTGCGCCGATCAGGTCGTCGACGAAGTCGATCTGGGCGCCGGACATGTATTGCAGCGACACCGGATCGATCAGCACGGTGGCGCCGTCGCGCTCCAGCACGAGGTCGTCGGCGGCGCGCACCCGGTCGAGATCGAACTTGTATTGGAATCCGGAGCACCCGCCGCCCTCGACGCTGACCCGCAGCATCGCGCCGTCGGCCTCCGCGGCCAGAATTTCGCCGATACGTCGGACGGCGCTGTCCGTGAGGGTGACGTCGGTCATCGCTGGGCTCTTCACGTTGCCTGTGCCGGTGCAAAAAAGGTAAGTGCTGCCCAGGCGCGGGTCAATGCGGCGAGGCCTTCATGGCGGTTCAGGAAGCGTGCGCGCGGGCGCCTTATGCGGCCGACGCCTCGGCGAGCCGGGGGCGGCTCCACCCGGAGCCCCCGAGTCCGGGTCGCAGCGCCTTCCGGCGGGACTGCGACCGGGTGATCCATTCGTCGGCGTTCCGGCGTCTCGCGCACAAGACCCAGGTCTTCGTCTACCACGAGGGGGACCACTTCCGGACGCGGCTGACCCACACGCTCGAGGTCACCCAGGTGGCCCGCTCGATCGCCCGCCAGCTCGGCCTGGACGAGGATCTAGCGGAAGCCTGCGCGCTCGCCCACGATCTCGGCCATCCGCCCTTCGGCCACGCCGGCGAGCGGGCGCTCGACCGCTGCCTCGCCGCCCACGGCGGCTTCGACCACAACGCCCAGACGCTCGCCGTCGTCACCCGGCTGGAGCGGCGCTATCCCGACTTCGACGGACTCAACCTCTCGTGGGAAACGCTCGAGGGGCTGGTGAAGCACAATGGTCCCCTGGTCGGCCGGCGAGGGCAGGGCGAATTGTGCGATGCAGCACAAGCTCTTGCGCCGGTGATTCGCGATTATGATGCGCTGCACAATCTCGATTTGTGGAGCTTTCCCAGTCTCGAAGCCCAGGTCGGGGCGATCGCGGACGATATCGCTTACGATGCCCACGACATCGATGACGGGCTCCGGGCCGGACTGTTCGGCCTCGACGACCTCGCGGAGGTCGAAATTGCTGCGCACATTGTGGGGGACATTGTTGCAGCGCACAAGAATATCGATCAAGCGCGGCTGGCGCACGAGCTGATCCGCCGCCTCATCACACTGATGATCGTCGACGTGGTCGCCGAGACCACGCGCCGGATAAAAGACAACGCACCCGCGACGGTTGCGGACGTGCGGGCCGCCGAATCACCCTTGGTCGGCTTCTCGGCCAGCATGGCGACCGCCGACAAGGCCATCAAGGCGTTCCTGTGGACCCGCATGTACCGGCATCCCCGGGTCATGACGGTCATGGGTGACGCCGAGGGCGTGCTCGCCGACCTGTTCGAGCGTTACGTCGCCGACCCCGACGCCTTGCCACCCGAGTGGCGCCACGAGCATCCCGAGCAGCCGGGCGTCCGGGCGCGCCGCATCGCCGACTTCATCGCCGGCATGACCGACCGCTATGCCCTGATCGAGCACCGCAGGCTCTTTGACTCGACGCCGCAATTGCGTTAGTGCGCGGCCGGCGACGCCGCCCCCCAGGATCGAACCAAAATGCTTGAAAATACGAGCGAAACCAGCCACGTCTTCGCGGCCGTCCTGGCCCGGGTGCAGGCCGCCCTCGAGGCTCTCGTGGCCGATGAATCGTTGCCCGCCGGCATCGACCGCAGCCGCGTGCTGGTCGAGCCGCCGCGCGATGCGAGCCACGGCGACCTCGCCACCAACGCCGCCATGGTGCTGGCCAAGGAGGCCGGCCAGAAGCCGCGCGACCTGGCCGAGGCGATCGCCGAAAAGCTGCGCGCCGACGCGTGGGTTCTGCGGGTCGATATCGCCGGTCCCGGCTTCATCAATCTCACGCTGCGGCCCGCGGTCTGGCGCGAGGCGCTGCAGGCGGCCATCGCGGCGGGATCGGACTATGCCCGGGGTACCGCCGCCGGTTCGCCCGTCAACGTGGAGTACGTCTCGGCCAACCCGACCGGGCCCATGCATGTCGGCCACTGCCGCGGCGCCGTGTTCGGCGACGCGCTGGCGAACCTGCTGGCCTTCGCGGGCCGGCCGGTGACGCGCGAGTACTACATCAACGATGCCGGCGCCCAGGTCGACGTGCTGGCCCGCTCGGCCTTCCTTCGCTACCGCGAGGCGCTCGGCCAGGACATCGGGCCGATCCCCGAAGGGCTCTATCCGGGCGACTATCTGGTGCCGGTCGGCCGCGCCCTCGCCGAGGCCTGCGGCCCGAGCCTCCTCGACAAGGCCGAGGCCGAGTGGCTGCCCGAGGTCAGGCGAATCGCCATCGACATGATGATGGCGATGATCCGGGACGACCTCGCCGCGCTCAACGTGCGCCACGACGAGTTCTTCTCCGAGCGCTCGCTGATCGAAGGCGACGGGGACCAGGTCGGCGCCACCATCGCCACGCTGCGGGCCGAGGGGAAGGTCTACCAGGGCCGGCTGCCGCCACCGAAGGGCGCCCCGCCGGAGGACTGGGAGGACCGCGAGCAGACCCTGTTCCGGTCGACCGGTTTCGGCGACGACATCGACCGGCCGCTGGAGAAGTCGGACGGCTCCTACACGTATTTCGCCTCCGACATCGCCTATCACAAGAACAAGGTCGCCCGCGGCTTCCTCGACCTGATCGACGTGTGGGGCGCCGATCACGGCGGCTACATCAAGCGCATGCAGGCGGCCGTGAAGGCGGTGAGCGACGGCAAGGCGGCGCTCGACGTCAAGATCGTCCAGCTGGTCAAGTTGCTGCGGGCCGGACAGCCTGTCAAAATGTCCAAGCGGGCCGGCGACTTCGTCACGCTTCGTGAAGTGGTGGATGAAGTCGGCAAGGACGCCGTGCGGTTCATGATGCTGTACCGCAAGAACGACGCTGTGCTCGACTTCGACCTCGCCAAGGTGATCGAGCAGTCGCGCGACAACCCGGTCTTCTACGTCCAGTACGGGCATGCCCGCGCACAGTCGGTGTTCCGCAACGCCAAGGCCGTGGTGCCGGAGCTGCCGACGGATGCGGCGGCGCGTGCCGCGCTCCTCGCCGCGGTCCCGCTCGACCGGCTGGACGATCCGGGCGAGATCGCGCTGATGCGCGCCGTCGCCCAGTTCCCGCGGCTGATCGAGGCTGCGGCCGCGGCCCACGAGCCGCACCGCGTCGCCTTCTATCTTTACGAACTGGCGAGCGACTTCCACGCCCAGTACACGCGCGGCGGCAAGGACTCGCCACATTTACGTTTCATTATCCAGGATGATCCACAACTGACGTTGGCCCGTCTTGCGCTGGTTCAGGGTGTGAGCTCGGTGCTCTCCGTGGGGCTTGGTCTGCTCGGGGTCGAAGCGCCTGACGAGATGCGGTGACCCTCGCCAGCGCGTCGGACAAGCGGTGATCCTGCCGCTGTCCGCAGTATTGAGTGGCACCGCGACCGGTGGCTGGCTGGCATGGCGGATGACCGATATCGTCGAACCGACGGGGCAGGTGCGGCGGCGGCACGGGGAGCGGCCCGTCCGGATCCCGCTTCCGATCCGTTGGTCGAGCTCGCGCGCCTGATCGGCCAGAACGATCCGGTCTCCTACGAGCCGAGCAGCCGCGCCCTGCGGGCGCGCGAAGGCGTGACGCGCGACGGGGTGGAGAGCCGGATCGAGCGCTCGGCCGCAATCACGCCGCGTCGCAGCGAGCCCGTCGCGGCTCCGCGTGCGCCCGAGCCGCGCGTGTCCGAGCCGCGTGCGCCCGAGCCGCGCTATTCGGAGCCGGAAGCCGGCTATTCCGATCCTCGTCTCGATCAATCCGGCTACGGGCAGTCCGGCTACGATTCGGCCGCGAGCGATCCCCGCTACGATCCGCGCTACGCCGAACCGCAGGCCGATCCCGATCAGCGCTATGCCGACCAGCGCTACGACGGCTACACGGATCCGCCGCGTCCCTCCGGCGCCGACCAGCGCCGCAACGATCCGCCGGCCTGGCTGTCCGCCGGCCGTGCTCCCGACGTGCCGCCGGAGCCACGGGCGACCAGCGGCGGCTGGCGAACACCGCGGGCGCGCGATGCCGCGCCGCCCCAGGCCGCCCCCGCCCCCGAAGCGGGCTTCGATCTTTACGCCGGCCAACGCAGCCAGCCCGATCCTTACGCGGCCGATCCTTACGCTGCGGACCCTTACGCCTCGGAGCCGTATGCGGTGGACCCGCACGGCGGCCGGCCGTTGGACGTCCGCAACACGGCGACCGAGCCGATGTTCCCGACCGGCACCGAGCCGCTCGCGCTCGGTCGGGGCGAGGGCGAGTACGACCCGCGTTACGCGCCCGCCGCCGACGGCGCCTTCGAGACCGGCGAGTATTACGATCCCGAGCGCGCCCGCGAGCCCTATCCGGCGGCCGGCACGGGTGATCCCTATGCCGCCGCTGCCGGCTCTCGGGAGCGGCCGCGATCGCGCCGCAGCGGCGTCGCCATCGCGGCGGCCATCATGGCGCTCGCCGTGGTCGGCACGGCCGGCGCCTACGGCTACCGTGCCCTCAAGGGCGGCGGCGTGCGCGACACGGCCCCGCCGGTGATCCGGGCCGACACCTCGCCCAAGAAGATCGCCTCGGCGGTCCAGGGCGGCGACAAGCAGATTTACGAGCGCATCGGTGGTGGTCAGAACGAGCGGATGGTCCCGCGCGAGGAGCAGCCGGTCGCGATCCGTGACGCGACGGCCGCCGGCGGCGACGCCACCTCGAACCTGCCGCCGGTCGTGAGCGCGCCCGCCACGGTGCCGTCCGCGACACCAGGCGAGCCGAAGAAGATCCGCACCGTCACCATCCGGCCCGACGGCGAAGGCAACACGAAGCCGCCCGCCGCGACGCCGGTCGCTCCGGCCGCAGCGGCCCGTCCGGCCGCGGCGCGTCCCGCGACCCCGGCGGCGGCCGCCCCGATGGCGATCACGCCGCAGGCCGCGCCTGCGCCGGCTGCCGCCGCGCCGGCCCGGTCCGCCATGGCGACCCCGACGCCGAGCGCCGCCGAGACCGGCAACTACGTCGTCCAGCTCTCCGCCCAGAAGACGCCGGAGGAGGCCCGCGCCTCGTTCCGCGCCATGCAGGCGAAGTATCCGTCGGTCCTGTCGGACCGCCAGGTCCTGGTGAAGAAGAAGGACCTGGGCAGCAAGGGCGTCTATTACGGCAGCCAGGTCGGCCCCTTCGCCAGCCGCCAGGATGCGGTCTCCCTGTGCGAGAGCCTCAAGTCCGCCGGCGGCAACTGCCTCGTCCAGCGCAACTGAGCGCCCGAGACACTGAGCGCTCGAACGGCCCGGCTGCGCGGCTTGCGCGCGCCGGACGGCTCGCGCGCGTCCCCCGGGTGAGCCGGACGGGGGATAAGTGCCTCCCGGCGGTGCGCGTGCTTTGACCTCGGCGCCGCGGACCGGGATAAACGGCGCCATGACGGCTCGTGCGTTCATCACCGGGGTGGCCGGAACTCGCCTGACCGACGCCGAGCGCCAGTTCGTGCGCGGGGCGCGGCCGTGGGGCCTCATCCTGTTCAAGCGGAATGTTTCGGATCCGGCGCAAGTCTCGGCGCTGGTTGACGAGTTTCGGGATGCCGCGGGGGCCGAGGCGGCCGTCCTGGTCGACCAGGAGGGCGGCCGGGTGCAGCGCCTCGGGCCGCCGCACTGGCCGGCCTATCCGGCCGGTGCCTGGTACGGCGCGCAGTTCGCCCGCGATCCGCAGACGGGCTTGGCCGCCGCGCGACTGGGCGCACGGCTGATCGCCGCCGACCTCGCCGCGCTCGGCATCACGGTCGACTGCCTGCCGGTCGCCGACGTGCCGGCGCCCGAGGGCGACTCGGTGATCGGCGACCGCGCCTACGGCGTCACGGCTGCGGCCGTCGCGGCCGTCGCCGGGGCGATCGCCGAGGGGCTCCTGGCCGGCGGCGTGCTGCCGGTGGTCAAGCATCTGCCCGGGCACGGGCGCGCGGCGTGCGACAGCCACAAGGCCCTGCCGGTGGTCCAGGCCGGCCGCGAGACGCTCGATCGCACCGACTTCGAGACGTTCCGGCGGCTGGCCGGCCTGCCGCTCGGGATGACGGCGCATGTGGTGTACACGGCCGTCGATCCGGAGCGCCCGGCGACGCTGTCGCCGACCGTCATCGCCGACGTGATTCGCGGTGCGATCGGCTTCGCGGGCGCCCTGATGAGCGACGACCTCTCGATGGGCGCGCTGTCCGGAACGATCGCCGAGCGGACCCGCGGGGCGCTCGCGGCGGGCTGCGATCTGGCCTTGCATTGCAACGGCATTCTCGTGGAAATGGAAGAGGTTGCCGCTGAGGCTCCGGCGCTGTCCGGAGCGGCCGCGGCGCGCTGCGCGGCGGCGCTCGCCGGCCGCCCGAGACCCGACGCCCGGGACCTCGCCGAGGCGAGGGCGTCGTTTTCCCGTATGATTGCCGCGTCTGCAGCCGCAGGGTGAACACAGGCCCCATGACCGACGACTCCGGCCCCGAGCAATCCGGCACCGAGGTGCCCGACCCCGACGCCTCCGGCTCCGCGCAGCAGGCGGATGCTTCGCCGTCGGCCGTCGAGGAGACGGTCGCGGCCGACGTGAGCGCGGCCGAAGCCGGCGACGAGACGGCAGTGGCCGAAACGGCAGTGGCCGAGACGGCTGCAGCGGCCGAGCCGGCTACAGCGGAGGGCGCGGCGGCTCCGGCCGGCGCGGCGGCGGCCGGCCTCGATCCGTCCGGCCAGTATCCGGCCGAGGTGGTCGATCCCGACCGGGCGGCCGGCGAGCCGGCCCTGATCGTCGACGTCGAAGGCTTCGAAGGTCCGCTCGACCTCCTGCTCGCGCTCGCCCGCCAGCAGAAGGTCGATCTCCACAAGATCTCCATCCTGGCGCTGGCCGAGCAGTATCTGGTCTTCATCGAGGAGGCCCGGCGGCTGCGGCTCGAGCTCGCCGCCGACTATCTCGTGATGGCGGCCTGGCTCGCCTACCTGAAGTCGCGCCTGCTGCTGCCCGAGGGCAGCGAGCCGGAGGGCATCAGCGCCACCGACATGGCGGCCGCCCTGGCGCTGCGCCTGAAGCGCCTCGAGGCGATCCGCGACGCCGCCGCCAAGCTGATGAGCCGGCCGCAGCTCGGCCGCGAGGTGTTCGGCCGGGGCGATCCCGAGCCGATCGAGGAGATCAAGCGTCCCGAGTGGTCGGCGACGCTCTACGACCTCCTCTCCGCCTATGCGACGCAGCGGCAGCGCCAGGCGCTCTCCCACGTGCGCATGCGCAAGCGCAACGTCTGGTCGCTCTCGGATGCCCGCACGGTGCTGCAGCGCCTGCTCGGCGCGTCCGCCGCCGAGGACTGGAGCGTGCTCGACGGCTTCCTGGTCACCTACGCGGTCGAGCCGTCGATGCGGCCGACCGTCTATGCCTCCAGCCTTGCCGCCCTGCTGGAGCTGGTGCGCGAGGGCGTGATGGATGTCCATCAGCCCACCGCATTCGCGCCCATCTATGTGCGCAAGCACATGGCGGTACCCGACGACGACCCGCCGCCGCCGCCGTCCGCGGCGAGCGAGGCCGTCCAATGAGCAGGGGATGTCCGATATGAGCCGCGACGGATGGCGGATTGCGAAACTGGCCGAAGAGGCGACCATGGTCCCCGACAACGAAGCGGGCGAGGGGAACACCCGCGAGCCGATCCCGGCCGCGGACGAGGCGCGTGCCCCGGCCGAGCGGAAGACCACGGCCCGGAAGTCCAGGAAGGGCGGAAAGGTCGATGCGGCCCCTGCGGCGCCGGGGGGCGAGCCCGAGGATTCGGCGGTGGCTGCCGTGACGACGGACCACGTGTCCCCGGAGGCCGAGCCGGTGGACATATCCCGGGTGGACGACGAATTCCGGGCGGACGCCGAGTCGGGTGAGATCGAGTCGGACGAGATCGAGTCCGAGGTCGTCGAACCGGACGAGGTCGACGAGGCCGAGGTCGCGGCCGAGCGTGAGGAGAGCGACGAGGTCGATGTCGCCGCCGTCGGTCTCGCCGCCTCCGAGGAGGACGCGGCGGAGGACGCCGAGACGGCCGACCCCACGACGGCCGAAGTCGCGACGGCCGAAGTCGTGACAGTCGAAAGCGAGTCGGACGAGCCCGCCGCGGCGGTGGTCGAGGCGGACTTCGTGGAGGACGACGAGGGTCCCGAGACCCGGCCCGACGAGCTGCGGCTGATCGAGGCGCTGCTGTTCGCCGCCTCCGAGCCCATCGAGGAGAAGGCGCTGGGCAAGCGCCTGCCGGCCGGCACCGACGTCCATGCCGGTCTCAAGCGGCTGCAGCTCGAATATGCGCCGCGCGGCGTGAACCTCGTGCGCATCGGCACCAAATGGACGTTCCGCACCGCCAACGACCTCGCCTGGCTGCTCACCCACGAGGCCTCCGAGCCCAAGAAGCTGTCGCGGGCCGCGGTCGAGACGCTGGCCATCATCGCCTATCACCAGCCCGTCACCCGGGCCGAGATCGAGGAGATCCGCGGCGTCGCGGTCGCCAAGGGCACCATCGACGTGCTGCTGGAGACCGGCTGGATTCGTCCGCGCGGCCGCCGCAAGGCACCGGGCCGGCCGCTCACCTACGGGACGACCGACCAGTTCCTCTCGCATTTCGGCCTGGAGGCGCTCGGCGACCTGCCGGGGCTCGACGAGCTCAAGGGCGCCGGCCTGTTCGACGGCCAGCTCCCGTCCGGCTTCGGCGTGCCCAACCCGTCCGACGATCCGGCGCTGCGCGACGACGAGGATCCGATCGATGCCGTCGAGCTCGACCTCGGGCTCGCGCCGCGAGTCGAGGACGCGCCGGCCGGGGAAAGTGCCGAGCCGGGCGAGGCCGGCGAGCCCGCGTCGGAGGCTCCGGCCCGCGAAGAGGGCGATTGAGCCGAGCGGCACCGCCCGACGTTCCGTCACGGCGGCGCGCCGGCCGGCAACCATATGTCGGGGCGTGCGCAATCGACGCGTGGGCGGTCCTTGTTTTTGGCGGACCGTCCGCCTAGTTTCTCGACAAAACCGAAGGCGAGCCCCCCGAAACGCGCGGCCCGTCGGTTGGAGGGTATTCCGATGGGTTCCATGAGCATCTGGCATTGGATCATCGTCATCGGCGTGGTCTTGCTGCTGTTCGGCCGCGGCAAGATCTCCGAGATGATGGGCGACGTCGCCCAGGGCATCAAAGCCTTCAAGAAGGGCATGAGCGACGAGGACACCGCCAAGGTGGAGCCCGCCAAGCCGGCCGAGCCGGTGCGGACCATCGACCACCAGGCGCCGCCGGCCGCACAGGCGACCCAGACGCAGCCCGAGAGCCGTAAGGTCGGCTGAACGGCGTCGTCGTCCCGGGCCGATCCCGGCGATCTCGCGGCTCGCCTGCCGAGCCGCTTGAACCCACCGTCGTTCTGCGGCAAACCGCTGGGCGTCGCGCCGGCGCACGGCCGGCCCATTGCGGGGCACGCGTCGACGGATCTCCTCCGCGAGGACGTCCGTCGGGCACGTGACCGTCGGAGCCATGATGTTCGATATCGGGTGGAGTGAGCTCCTGCTCATCGGTGTGGTCGCGCTGATCGCGATCGGGCCGAAGGAGCTGCCGGGCGTTCTGCGCGCCGTCGGGCAGTGGACGACCAAGATTCGCCGCATGGCGGCCGAGTTCCAGGGCCAGTTCCAGGAGGCCCTGCGCGAGGCCGAGATGGCCGACCTCAAGAAGCAGGTCGACGAGCTCAACGACACCGCGCGCAGCTTCACCAATTTCGATCCGCTGGCCGAGACGCCGAAGCCCGCGAGCCCGGCGCCGACGACCACCGAGGCGAGCGCTTCGGAGCCCGTGGCGGCGCTGCCGGGGCCCGAGCCCGTGACGTCTCCTGAGCCCACCCCGTCGGTCGAGCCTCCGGCCGCCGCCGAGCAGGCCCCCGTCGCGGCCGCCAGCCCGGAGCCGGTCGCCGGGGCCGCCGCTGTACCGGCCGAGATGCCGTCGGTGCCTGTGCCCGATCCCAAGCCCCATCCTCTGCCCGAGCCTGCGCCCGCCGCTGTGTCCGAGGCGCCGATACGCAACGCCGGCGAAGCCACGCCGTCTCAGGACCGCCCGGCATGACCCACGAGGACATCGAGGCGACCAAGGCGCCGCTGATGGACCACCTGATCGAGCTGCGCTCGCGGCTGATCAAGTCCCTCGTCGCCTTCGCGATCATGTTCATTCTCTGCTTCGCCTTCGCCAAGCAGATCTACAACGTCCTGGTGTGGCCGTTCGTGTGGATCGCCGGGCCGGAGAACTCCAAGTTCATCTACACGGCGCTGCTGGAGTACTTCGTCACCCAGCTCAAGCTCGCGATGTTCGGCGCCGTGTTCCTGGCGTTTCCGGTGATCGCCAGCCAGATCTACATGTTCGTGGCGCCCGGCCTGTATCGCCACGAGCGGCAGGCCTTCCTGCCTTACCTGGTGGCGACCCCGGTGTTCTTCGTGCTCGGCTCGGCGGTCGTCTATTTCGTCGTGATGCCGATGATCGTGCGCTTCTCGCTCGGCATGCAGCAGCTCGGCGGCCCGGAAACGGCATCGATCGCGCTGCTGCCCAAGGTCGGCGAGTATCTGTCGCTGCTGATGAGCCTGATTCTCGCGTTCGGGGTGGCGTTCCAGCTTCCGGTGATCCTGACGCTGCTCGGCCGGATCGGCATCGTCACGGCCGAGATGCTCAAGTCCAAGCGGCGCTACTTCATCGTCGGCGCCTTCGTGATCGCCGCCGTGCTGACCCCGCCCGACGTGCTCTCGCAGCTCTCCCTGGCGATTCCGCTGATGGTCCTCTACGAGGGCGCCATCATCGCGGTCGGCATCGTCGAGAAGAAGGTGCAAGCCGAGAAGGACGCCAAGGCGGCGGGTGATCCGCCCGATCCGGCCGGGACGCCGACCGGCTGACCCGGGGGCTCGTCGCACGGCCGCGCACCGGCACGGCCGGGCGTCCTCCGCAGCGTCGCGTCCGGGTCGTCGCGACGGTGCTATAAGGGCCCATCGATTCTTTCTGCGACCGATCCCCAGAGCCGAGTTCCATGTACGACATCAAATGGATCCGCGAGAACCGCGCCGCCTTCGATCGCGGCCTGGCCCGCCGGGGCATCGAGCCCTTCACCGACGAGATCCTGGTGCTGGACGAGCGCCGCCGCGCCGCCATCGGGGTGCTGGAGGCCGCGCAGGCGCGCCGCAACACCGCGTCGAAGGAGATCGGCGACGCCAAGAAGCGCAAGGACGAGGCCGCCGCCAAGGCCCTGATGGACGAGGTCGCCGGCCTGAAGAGCGCGATCCCGGCCATGGAGGCCGAAGAGAAGGCGGCGTCCGCGGCCCTCGACCAGGCGCTCGCCAAGATCCCCAACACGCCGCTCGACGAGGTGCCGGACGGCGCCGACGAGCACGGCAATGTCGAGCACCACCGGTTCGGCGCACCGCCCAAGCTCGGCTTCACGCCGCGCCAGCATTTTGAATTAGGCGAAGGGCTCAAGCAGATGGACTTCGAGGCGGCCGCCCGCCTGTCGGGCGCCCGCTTCGTCGTCTTGAAAAACAAGCTCGCGCGGCTGGAGCGCGCGCTCGCCCAGTTCATGCTCGACCTGCATACGACCGAGCACGGCTACACCGAGGTGTCGCCGCCGCTACTGGTGCGCGACGACGCCATGTTCGGCACGGCGCAGCTTCCGAAGTTTCTGGACGACCAGTTCGCGGTTTATCGCGAGGCGACCGTGGAGGATCGGGAGAACCGGGCGGTCGAGCGCACGCTGACCGAGCTGGTCGAGCGTGATATCGCCCACGACTGGATCGGCGAACGGCTCGCCAGCCTGCGCAACGCGTCCGGCGAGGCCGAGGCGCGCCAGCAGCGCATGTGGCTGATTCCCACAGCCGAAGTGCCGCTCACGAACTTGGTGCGCGAGCAGATTCTCGACGAGGCCGAGCTGCCGCTGCGGCTCACCGCTGGCACGTACTGTTTCCGGGCGGAAGCGGGAGCGGCGGGGCGCGACACCCGCGGCATGATCCGCCAGCACCAGTTCTACAAGGTCGAGCTGGTCTCGATCACCACGCCGGAGAAGAGTCTGGAGGAGCACGAGCGCATGCTGGCCTGCGCGGAAGAGGTGCTGCGCCGGCTCGGCCTGCACTACCGCGTCGTCACCCTGTGCACCGGCGACATGGGGTTCGCGTCTCAAAAGACCTACGACATCGAGGTGTGGCTGCCGGGGCAGGGGATGTTCAGGGAAATCTCGTCCTGCTCGGTGTGCGGCGATTTCCAGGCGCGGCGCATGAGCGCGCGCTATCGCACCACCGAGGGACGCGCCGTGCGCCCCGTCCACACGCTCAACGGCTCGGGCGTCGCCGTCGGCCGCGCCATGATCGCCGTGATGGAGAACTATCAGCAGGCCGACGGCTCGATCGCCGTGCCCGAGGTGCTGCAGCCCTACATGGGCGGACTGAAAGTCATCGAGAGCGAGTAGGGAGTAGCGAACAGCGAGTAGGGACAGAAGCCGGGCTCGCATGCGTCTTCCCTCATGGTGAGGTGCTCGCCGAAGGCGAGCCTCGAACCATGCGGCCACCGAAGGGCCGCCCTCGCCCTTCGAGGCTCGCTTCGCTCGCACCCCAGGGTGAGGGCGGATGACTATTCGCCACTCGCTGTTCACCAACAAAGAGACAAAGAGCCTTGCGCATCCTGGTCACCAACGACGACGGCATCCACGCGCCGGGGCTCGACGTCTGCGTCGAGATCGCCCGCGCCCTTTCGGACGACGTCTGGATCGTCGCCCCCGAGTTCGACCAGTCCGGCGTCTCGCATTCGCTGTCGCTCAACGACCCGCTGCGCCTGCGCGCCATCGAGGAGCGGCGCTTCGCCGTGAAGGGCACGCCGACCGACTGCGTCATCATGGGCGTGCGCCACATCCTCGACGGCAAGCGACCCGACCTGGTGCTGTCCGGCGTCAACCGCGGTTCGAATGTCGCCGAGGACGTCACCTATTCGGGTACGATCGCCGGCGCCATCGAGGGCACGATCCTGGGCATCCCGTCGATCGCGCTGTCGCAGTCTTACGGCGCCGAGAGCCGGCAGGCACCGCACTGGGCCACGGGTCTGCGCCACGGACCGGATCTGATCCGCAAGGTGCTGGCCACCGGCATCCCACGCAACGTCCTGGTCAACGTGAACTTCCCGGACTGTCCGCCGGAGGGCGTCAAGGGCATCGCGGTGGCGACGCAGGGCAAGCGCGACCTCGAATGGGTGCGCATCGATCCGCGCCAGGACGGCCGCGGCAACCCGTATTTCTGGATCGCCTTCGCCCGCGGCCCGCGGCCCGAGCCGTCCCGCGGCACCGACCTGGCCGGCCTCGCCGACAAGCGCATCACCGTCACGCCGCTGCGGCTCGACATGACCGACGAGCCGTTCATGACGACGCTGGCGCAGGTGTTTTCCGGGAAGGGCGCGTAGCGGCTCCGTCCGCTACCCTTCGTTCCTTCCCACCTCCCACACGCAATTCGCTACTCACCGCTCGCCCATAAAAAATCCGGGTCGACCATGGGCCGACCCGGATCAGATGCGTTGACGGAGCAGGGGTCGTCAGGCCGTGGCGCGATCGAAGGCCTGGGACAGAATCTTGCTGAGATTCTCCTGCTGGAACGGCTTCTGCAGGGTGGGGCGGTTCATGAACCGCTCGGGCAGCCCGCGCTCGCCGTAGCCGGTGGCGAACACGAAGGGCAGGCCGCGCTCCTCGAGAATCTCGGCGACCGGGCTCACGGTCTGGCCGTTCAGATTCACGTCGAGGATCGCCATGTCGAACTCGCCGGTCTTGGCTAGCTTGACCGCGTCATCGATCCGGCCCACCGCCCCGGCGATGGTGTATCCGAGATCCCCGAGCATGTCCTCGAGAAGCATCCGGATCATGATCTCGTCCTCGACGACGAGGATGTTCTTCGACTCGGCGGCCCCGTTAGCCTGGTCCATTACTGCTCCGTCCTGTTTTGCCCGTCTCGTCCGGTAGCGTGCTGATCCGGGAGCGACCCGGACCGTGACAGCCCCTCACGGGAGACATCTGGTTCGAACGTCCGCCGCAACAGTCCCGACGCTGCAGTCGACGCGTCCTCACGCACCGGGCGGCGGCTCGAACGAACAAACCCCTGAACCAATCCGCTGGCGCGAGATTGGTTCCTCGCGAACGCCGAAAAATCGTAGCCGGCCTGGGCTATGCGCCGACCCTCTGGTTGGTACGGTCCGAATGGGGCAAATTGGGGATGGACGCCGCGAGACACCTCTCGTCGGGAACACGAAACCGAGAGGACCGGGCCTTACCGGAGGAACGCGACCTCATGACGACGATTGCCGATCAGAGGGTCGGCCGGATGGAGTTCCTCCTCAATCTCCGTCGCCGCGGCATCGCCGACGCCGCCGTCCTGCGCGCCATCGACGAGGTGCCGCGCGAGGCCTTCGTGCGGCCCGAGGACGTCGAGCAGGCCTATGTCGACCACGCGATGCCGATCGACTGCGGACAGACCATCAGTCAGCCCTTCATCGTCGCCTACATGACCGAGAGGCTCGCGCTGGAGCCCGGGCACCGGGTGCTCGAGGTCGGCACCGGCTCCGGCTACCAGGCCGCGGTCCTGTCGCGGATCGCCGCCAAGGTGGTGACGGTCGAGCGCTACCGCACGCTGGCCGAGTCGGCGCGCCAGAGGTTCGCGACGCTCGGCTACGACAACATCGAGGTCGTGGTGGGCGACGGGCTCCTGGGAGTGCCCGAGCAGGCGCCCTACGATCGCATCATCGTCACAGCGGCGGCCGAATCGATTCCGCGCGGCCTGCTCGAGCAGCTCGCCGAGGGCGGCATCATGGTGCTTCCGCTCGGGCCGCAGGACGGCGCCCAGATCATCGTGCGCCTGACCAAGGCGCCCCACGGTCTGGTGCGGGAGAACTTCATCGCGGTGCGCTTCGTGCCGCTGCTCCCGGGCCGGGCGCGCGAGCTGTAGCGGCCCGTCCGCAACCGGGCGACGGCGTTGCCGTCCGGCCACGGTGCGGCCGGCGGCGGTAGGTCCGGGGTTGCCGTCCGGGCCGCGGCGCCCGATATGTCGCCGGCGGCGCTGCCGCCCGTGTCCCCCGCGTCGACCGTCCGGAGCCCCCGCCTTCATGCCGCCCGTCATTGCGATCCAGGGCCTGTCCAAGACCTACGCGTCCGGATTCCAGGCGCTGAAGTCCATCGATCTCGACATCAGGCGCGGCGAGATCTTCGCGCTGCTCGGACCGAACGGTGCCGGCAAGACGACGCTGATCAGCATCGTGTGCGGGATCGTGCGCGCCTCGAGCGGCAGCGTCACGGTCGACGGGCACGACATCGTCAGCGACTTCCGCGCCGCGCGCGGGCTGATCGGCCTGGTGCCGCAGGAGCTGACCACCGACGCCTTCGAGACCGTGTGGGACACGGTGAGCTTCAGCCGCGGCCTGTTCGGCAAGCCGCGCAACCCGGAGCACATCGAGAAGGTGCTGCGCGATCTCTCGCTGTGGAGCAAGAAGGACAGCAAGATCATGACGCTCTCGGGCGGCATGAAGCGCCGTGTCCTGATCGCCAAGGCGCTGTCGCACGAGCCGCGGATCCTGTTCCTCGACGAGCCGACCGCCGGCGTCGACGTCGAGCTGCGCAAGGACATGTGGGAGGTGGTGCGGGCGCTGCGCGCCTCCGGCGTCACCATCATCCTGACGACCCACTACATCGAGGAAGCCGAGCAGATGGCCGATCGCATCGGCGTCATCAACAAGGGCGAGATCGTGCTGGTGGAGGAAAAGGCGACGCTGATGCGCGAGCTCGGCCGCAAGCAGCTCGCCCTCCAGCTCAACGGCCGGCTGCACGCCGTGCCCGAGGCCCTGCAGCCCTACGACCTGACACTGGCCGAGGAGGGCGCGACGCTCGTCTACACCTACGACACCCAGGGCGATCGCACCGGCATCACCGGCTTCCTCCAGGATCTGTCGCGGGCCGGAATCGAGTTTCACGACCTGCAGACGACCCAGAGGTCGCTGGAGGACATTTTCGTCGATCTGGTGAGGCAGCGCCGATGATCTCGAACCTGCGGGCCGTGCGCGCCATCTACGTCTTCGAGATGGCCCGCGCCGGGCGGACTCTGCTTCAGAGCATCGTCTCGCCGGTCCTCTCCACCTCGCTCTACTTCGTCGTCTTCGGGGCGGCGATCGGCTCGCGCATCACCGAGATCGACGGGGTCCCGTACGGCGCCTTCATCGTGCCCGGGCTGATCATGCTGCTGCTGCTGACCCAGAGCGTCGCCAATGCGTCCTTCGGGATCTATTTCCCGCGCTTCACCGGGACCATCTACGAGCTCCTCTCCGCGCCCGTGTCTTATGGCGAGATCGTCCTCGGTTATGTCGGCGCCGCCGCCACCAAGTCGGTCATCCTGGGGCTGATCGTGCTCGCCACCGCGGCGCTGTTCGTGCCGTTGCAGATCGAGCATCCCGTGTGGATGCTCGTCTTCCTGGTGCTGACCGCCGTCACCTTCAGCCTGCTCGGCTTCATCATCGGCATCTGGGCGGATGGATTCGAGAAGCTGCAGCTCGTGCCGCTCCTTGTGATCACGCCGCTCACCTTCCTGGGCGGCACCTTCTATTCCGTCTCGGTCCTCCCGCCGCTGTGGCAGAAGCTCGCGCTGCTCAACCCGGTCGTGTACCTGATCTCCGGCTTCCGCTGGAGCTTCTTCGGAACGTCCGACGTGAATATCGGGGTCAGCCTGGCGATGACGCTGGTCGTCCTCGGCCTGTGCGTGGTCGGCATCGCGTGGATTTTCCGGACCGGCTACCGCCTCAAGGCGTGACCCCGGCAGGGGTCACGCGGACGCACGCGAAAGCTGCGGAGACAGTTAATCCTAAATAGAACAAAAGAAGAACATGGGGGCATGCCAGATATCGGCCGCTGTGGTTCTGCAGTCGACAACATGCGGACATGACAGGGCAAAGTTCCATTGTAATCGTAAAGGAAACGTCTTTGCGGAACCCCGAGGGTTAAATCAATCTTTACTCGCCCGGTGCTTAACTCGCTCCCGTCTCCGTGTGGTGTCCGTCGCGTAGAGTGAGTGAGCCGATGCGTACGATCGTCGAGTCGTCGAGCCCGTACTGCGTGTCCCGGGTGCTTGTGTTGCTCATGGTCGGCTTCGGCGTCGCGAACTGCAGCACCGACTCCACGCGGTTGGCCGAGAGCCCTCTCCAGAATCCCTATTCGGGCGGCGGACGTCCGTCCTACGAGACGACCGGCTCGGTGCCGGGGCAGGGCGCTCCGGTCGGGCGTGTCGATTCGCGGCCGCTCGGGCAGCCCGTCGCGGCGCAGCCGCTGCCGCCGCCCCAGCCCACGCCGTCCTATGCGTCCTACACGCCGCCCTCCCATCACGGCTCGGTCGCCGGCGGCGGCGTCGCCGGGGGCGGGCGCGGCATGGGCTCGTACCAGCCCGCCTCGCTCGGAACCCAGGTCGCCTCCGCCGACGTGACCGGCGCGGTGCCGCGCCTGCAGACGCCGCCGCGGCCGGCCGCCAGCGCCACGGCGCCCGGCTGGCAGTGGGAAGGCGGCACGCCCGTAACCGTCGCACCCGGCGATACGCTGAGCTCGCTGTCGAAGCGCTACGGCGTGCCCGTCAACGTGATCGCCGAGGCGAACGGCCTCGCCGGCCCTGCCGTGCTGCAGCCCGGCCGCCGGCTGGTGATTCCGCGCTATGCCGGCCCCGCCTCGGCGGCTGCAC
>NZ_NPEX01000110.1 GCF_003258865.1 Rhodoplanes roseus
GCCGTCTCGCGACGGCGACGACCCCGTCCATCTCGGGGACGAACCTCTTTCATGCTAAGCAGTGCGGACCCGGCCCGCCACCCGCCCGCCGGTCACAAACTAGCGTGGTGCGCCCACGAATTTGGCGTATGGCGAGAGATCGTAAGGCTTTCGTCACCGGGCGGGCGCGCATCGCCGACCCGCCCGGTGACGTGTCCGCCGGGTCACGCCGCCTTCAGCACCGCGCGCTTGTCGCTGCGGGCGATGCGCGACAGCAGGAACTCGACCTCGCCCTTGGCGGCGGCGTTGAGGGTCGCGCCCGGCTTGCGCTGGGCGTCGCAGGCGATCAGGCCGCGGCGCATGTAGACGTACTTGCGCACCGCGAGCCCGAGCGGTCCCTGCTGCTGCTCGTAGCGCAGATAGGGCAGATGCGCGTCGAACAGATCGTGCGCCGCGTCGCGCTGTCCCGCCGCCGAGAGCTTGACCACGTCCACCAGCATCTCGGGGAAGGCGTAGCCGGTGTTGGCACCGTCGGCGCCGCGCTCCATCTCGAAGTCGAGGAAGAGCCCGCCGTTGCCGGTCAGGATCGCGATGTGCCGCATCGAGCCGTCGGCCTCGAAGCCGCGCAGCGCCGTGATCTTGTCGAGACCGGGCCAGTCCTCGTGCTTGAGCACCACGCAGCTCGCGTTCTCGGTGACGATCCGCTTGATGACGTTCGGCGTCATCACCACCGAGAAGGTCAGCGGATAGTCCTGCAGCACGAAGGGCACGTCGGGCCCGATCGCCTCGGCGGCCTGGCGATAGTAGCCGACGATCTGGTCGTCGGTGCGCAGCGTGTTGGGCGGGCCGATCATCACGCCCGAGGCGCCGAGCTCCATCGCCTCGCGGGCGAGCGAGCGCATCGCGGCGAAGCCGGGCGCCGAGACGCCGACCACGATCGGCTTGTCGAACCGCTTGGCCACCAGCTCGACGATGGCGCGCGCCTCGGAAAACTCCAGCTTCGGCGCCTCGCCGAGCTGGCCCAGGATGGTGATGCCGTCGACGCCGCAGGAGAGGAAATAGTCGGTGAGCCGCGCCATCGACTCCATGTCGACGCGGCCGTCCTGGTGGAACGGCGTCGGGGAGATCGGGATCACGCCCGTGATGGCAGACGTCAGACTCACGATGTCGTCTCCTCGCTGATGCAACCGTCGGATGGTGTTTTTGAGATCGGCCGACCGGCCGCGGGATGGTCTTCGAACCGGATTCTTCGGAGCGGACTGTGCCGTCTCGGCCGGTCCGGGTCCAGAGGAACGATGCGGCGGGCCGCCCTCACACCGAGAGCGGCGGCTCCCCGGCAAAAGCCCGGGCGATCAGGGCGCGCACGGTGTCGCGGTCGAGCGGCCGCGGATTCGGATAGGGCCGCGCCAGCGCCCGCTCGGTCGCCAGATCGATGCCGCTCTCCGCCATGCCGATGTCGCGCAGCGCGCGTCTCGCGCCGACCCGGCCGGCGAGATCGAACAGCGCGCCGGCGGGATCGTCCGTTCCGAGCACGCCGCGCAGCCGCGCCATCACGTCGGGCACGGCCGGCGCGTTGGTGGCGACCGCATGCGGCAGCACGATCGTGTGGGTCTCGGCATGCGGCAGGTCGAAGCTGCCGCCCAGCGTGTGGCAGAGCTTGTGATGCAGCGCCATCGACACGGAGCCGAGGCAGACGCCGGAGAGCCATGCGCCGTACAGCGCGGCGGTGCGCGCCTCGCGGTCCTTCGGATCATGCACCACCTGCGGCAGCGCGCGAAACAGCGCGCCGATCGCCTCCAGCGCCATCAGCTCGACGATCGGGTTGCGATCCACCGCGTAGAGCGCCTCCACGGCGTGCGCCATCGCGTTGATGCCGCTGGTGCCCGAGATCGACGGCGGCAGGTCGAGGGTCAGGGCGACGTCGTAGACGACCACCTCGGGGCGGATCTTTTCGCTCGACTGCGTGACCTTCTGCCCGTCCTTGGTCTCGCCCAGGATCGGGCTCATCTCGGAGCCCGCATAGGTGGTCGGCACGACGATCTGCGGCAGGTCGGTGCGCACCGCGATCGCCTTGCCGAGACCCGTCACCGAGCCGCCGCCGATCGCCACGACGCCGTCCGCTCCGGTCTCGGCGACCAGCCGCATCGCCGTCTCGGTGACGCCCACGGGCGTGTGCATGACGGCCCCAGGAAACACCCCCACGCCCCGCGAGCCGAGCGCCGCCGCGACGGCGGCCGACGTCGCGGCCTGCGACCGCGAGGTGACGATCAGCACCCGGGACAGCCCGAGCCGCTCCGCCTCCTCCGGAATTGTCTGAATCGTGCCGCTGCCGAAGACGACGCGCACCGGATGGCCGGTGTAAACGAACGGTGTCATTCCAAAACTCTCGATCAGCCGACGCAGAGCGACAGCTCCGCGGCGGCCTGGCGCAACAGAGGAAGGATTTTCGAGACGAGATCCTGATTCGACATGCGCGAGGCGTGGACCCCCACATTGATGGCCGCGAACGCGGTGCCGTCGGACGCCATGATCGGCACGGCGATGGAGCGCAGCCCGAGCTCCAGCTCCTGATCGACGATCGAGTAGCCCTGCTCCCGCACCCGCTCGATCTCGCCCCGCAGCGATGCGGCGTCCTTGACGGTGTTCGGCGTGAACGGCTGGAACACTACGCGGGCGAGGCGCTGGTCGAGATCGCCGGGCCGATGGGCGAGCAGGACGCGCCCCATCGACGTGAACACGGCGGGCAGCCGGCTGCCGACATGCAGGTCGATCGTCATGATGCGCGAGGCGGAGGCACGGGCGATGTAGACGATGTCGTCGTCCTCGAGGATGGCGATCGACGACGACTCGTTGAGCTCGTTGCTGATCCGCCGCAGCAGCGGCTGGGCGATGCGGGTCAGCGGGATCGAGCTCAGATAGGCGTGGCCGAGCGACAGGATGCGGGGCCGCAGCACGTAGTGGCGGCCGTCCTCGGTGTCGGCGAAGCCGAGCGCCCGCAACGTGTAGAGGCAGCGCCGCACCGCGGCGCGCGGGATGCCGGTGGCCTGGCTGATCTGGGCGATCGTCATCGACGAGGTGTCGCGCGAAAAGGCCTGGATCACCGCGAGGCCGCGCACCAGCGACGTCATGATGTTGGGATCGCCCGGCACGGGCCCGTCGCCGGCTCCCGCGGAGGCGGTCGCGGGCGTCGGCCCCGGCGAGTCCGCATCGTCGTCGCTCTCGGTGTGCTCGGCCATCGTGTCATCGCCCGCTGAGACGCGTCGCCCGCAGCGTCCACAAGGGCGCCGGCCGGCGAACGACTCGTTCGATTATCGCGCGCTTCCTACCGCGTGTTGAGCTGCAGGACCAGCCTTCCACAAGCCCGGGACGACATGCCCCGCAGAGAATGCAGACCAGACCATATTCGCACACTTGTTCGATTATAGAACTTGACGACCTCGTGAGCCGGGCGCAAATTTTGCGCGTTAATCGAACGCTCGTGCGATATAAAGAAGCGCACTCATCGAACGGAGGCCCCATGAACAAGATCTGTCCATCTCTGGAGGAGGCGCTCGCGGACATTCCGGACGGCGCTTCGATCATGATCGGGGGCTTCGGCGACGCCGGCGTGCCGTTCCAGATGATCGACGCCCTGGTCGCGCAAGGCGCCAAGGACCTGACGATCATCTCCAACAACGCCGGCACGGGCGAGGAGGGCATCGCGGCCCTGATCAAGCGGGACCGGGTGAAGAAGATCGTCTGCTCGTTCCCCCGCCAGGCCAACTCGAAGGCCTTCGACGAGCGTTATCTGTCGGGCAAGCTGGTTCTCGATCTGGTGCCGCAGGGCAATCTGGCCGAGCGCATCCGCGCCGCCGGGGTCGGCATCGGCGCGTTCTTCACGCCGACCGCCTACGGCACGCTGCTGGCGGACGGCAAGGAGACCCGCGAGATCGACGGCCGCAACTACGTGCTCGAATATCCGATCTCGGCCGACTACGCGTTCATCAAGGCCCACAGGGGCGATGCGCTCGGCAATCTCGTCTACCGCAAGACGGCGCGCAATTTCGGTCCCGTGATGGCGACCGCCGCGAAATGCACCATCGCCCAGGTCTCCGAGGTGGTCGCGGTCGGCGACCTCGATCCCGAGACCGTCGTGACGCCCGGCATCTTCGTGAAGCGGGTGGTCGAGGTCAAAGCCGACGGCGCGCGGGCCTGAGCGCAGCCATTCCGGAGAGCCATGACATGAGCGACACCATCCAGCTCCTCACCCGGCAGCAGGTCGCGGCCCGCGTCGCCGCCGACATTCCGGACGGGTCCTACGCCAATCTCGGCATCGGCGCCCCGACCGACGTGGCGGACTGCCTGCCCGCCGGCGTCACCATCATCCTCCACACCGAGAACGGCCTCCTCGGCATGGGCCCGAAGCCGCCCGCCGGCGAGGAGGACATCGACCTGATGAACGCCGGCAAGCAATACGTGACGGCGCTGCCGGGCGCGTCCTATTTCCACCACGCCGATTCCTTCGCGATGATGCGCGGCGGCCATCTCGACTACTGCGTGCTCGGCGCCTATCAGGTCTCCGCGACCGGCGACCTCGCCAACTGGCACACCGGCGCCAAGGACGCGATCCCGGCGGTCGGCGGCGCGATGGATCTCGCGATCGGCGCCAAGTCCGTCTTCGTGATGATGGACCTGCTCACCAAGAAGGGCGTCTGCAAGCTGGTCCAGCGCTGCTCGAGCCCGCTCACCGGGGTCGGTTGCGTCAAGCGCGTCTATACGGATCACGCCACCTTCGACATCACGCCGGCCGGCGTCGTCGCCTACGACCTCGTGCCCGGGCTGACCTTCGAGGCGCTCGAGACACTCTGCGGCTTCCCGCTGCTGCGCAAATCCTGACCCATCACACAGGGCCGAACACGATGAAACAAGCCGTCATCTGCGATGCCGTGCGGACTCCCTTCGGGCGCTACGGCGGCGCCCTCGCCTCGGTGCGGGCCGACGACCTCGGCGCGATCCCGATGAAGGAGCTGATGAAGCGCAACCCGTCGGTCGACTGGGGGGCGCTCGACGACGTGTTCTACGGCAACGTCAACCAGGCCGGCGAGGACAACCGCAACGTCGCGCGCATGTCGCTGCTGCTCGCCGGGCTGCCCGAGACGATCCCGGGCGTCACCGTCAACCGGCTGTGCTCGTCCGGCATGGAGGCGATCGGCCAGGCCGCCCGCGCCATCGCCTGCGGCGAGATGGAGCTGGCGCTCGCCGGCGGCGTCGAGAGCATGACGCGGGCGCCCTTCGTGATGGGCAAGGCGACCACGCCGTTCTCGCGCGATGCCCAGATCTTCGACACCACGATCGGCTGGCGCTTCGTCAATCCGCTGATGAAGAAGATGTACGGCGTCGACTCGATGCCCGAGACGGCCGAGAACGTCGCCACCGACTTCCAGATCTCGCGCGCCGACCAGGATCTCTTCGCCCTGCGCAGCCAGGAGAAGACCGCCAAGGCGCAGGCGAACGGCACGCTGGCCGACGAGATCTGCGTGGTCGAGATCGCGCAGAAGAAGGGTGACCCGATCCGGGTCGACCGCGACGAGCATCCGCGCGCGACGACGCTCGAGTCGCTCGCCAAGCTGCGGCCGGTGGTCAGGCCGGACGGCACCGTCACGGCCGGCAACGCCTCCGGCGTCAACGACGGCGCCTGCGCCCTGATCGTCGCCAGCGAGGACGCCGCCAAGCGCCACGGCCTGACGCCGAAGGCCCGCATCCTCGGCATGGCGGCCGGCGGCGTGGCGCCGCGCGTGATGGGCATCGGCCCGGTGCCGGCCGTCGACAAGCTGCTCGACCGCCTCTCGATCGACATCGCGACGATCGACGTGATCGAGCTCAACGAGGCTTTCGCGGCGCAGGGCCTGGCGGTGCTCCGCCAGCTCGGCGTCGCGGACGACGACCCGCGCGTCAATCCGTACGGCGGGGCGATCGCCCTCGGCCATCCGCTCGGCGCCAGCGGCGCCCGGCTGGTGACGACGGCGCGTCCCTGGCCGGGGCCAATGTCTTTCCGGCCCTCACCAACTTCGACACCTTCGACGACAAGAATCGCATCCGCGCCTTCTTCGGCGATCGCGGCTTCTTCATCTTCGACGACGACGTCAGCCTGATCGACGCGCTGTGGCGCCAGATGGACCAGGCGGCCGAGCAGTCCTGCGGCAAGTGCACGCCGTGCCGGATGGGCACCGTGCTGGTGCGCGACGCGCTCGACGCGCTCCGCCACGGCCGAAAGAGCCCGCTCGACCTCGCCGCGATCGAGACCCTCGCCGACCAGATGACGGCGACCTCGATGTGCGGCCTCGGGCAGACCTGCGCGCGCGCCCTGCTGGCCGCCCTGCGCAGCTTCCGCGACGTGATCGAGGCCGAGATCGCACGCGGGGCCCAGCCCGAGCAGAACGGCCTCGCCTACATGACGGCGCCCTGCATCGAGGCCTGCCCGTCGCGCATCAACGTGCCGCGCTACATCGACTACATCCGCGACGGCAAGCCCGAGCACTCGCTCGGCGTCATCCTGCAGAAATATCCGATGGCCGCGACCTGCGGCCGCGTCTGCGTGCGGTTCTGCGAGATGGCGTGCCGGCGCAAGTTCGTCGACGAGGCGGTCGGCATCAAGACGCTCAAGCGCTACGTCGCCGACCAGCAGTCCGGCGACAAGGCGCTGAAGTTCGGCCGCGAGCTGATCTCGCAGCCGCTCGGCGCCGACATGCGGGTGGCCGTCGTGGGGGCCGGGCCGGCCGGCGTCTCCTGCGCCTATCATCTGCTGCTGCACGGCTATCACGTCGACATCCTGGAGGCGATGCGCGAGCCGGGCGGCATGGCGGCGATCGGCATCCCGGCCTATCGCCTGCCCAAGCACGTGCTGCACTCGGAGACCGACATCATCACCGAGCTCGGCGGCCGCTTCCTGTTCGAGCGCGCGCTCGGCCGCGACTTCTCGATCGACGACCTGTTCGCCCGCGGCTATCGCGCCGTGTTCCTGGCGATCGGCTGCCAGCAGGGCATCCGGCTCGGCGTCGAGGACGAGGATCCGAGCGTCCCGGGCTACAAGTCCGGCATCGGCTTCCTCCTGGAGGTGCACGACCACGTCGCCGGGCTCAAGTCCGTGTCGCTGTCCGGCGAGGTGATCGTGGTCGGCGGCGGCAACGTCGCCATGGACTGCGCCCGCTCGGCGCTACGCATGGGCGCCGACAAGGTGCACGTCGTCTACCGCCGCACCCGCGAGGACATGCCGGCCGACTCGGAGGAGGTCGAGGCGGCGATCGCCGAAGGCGTCGTGTTCCACTTCCTCACCAACCCGACCCGCATCGTCACCGGGGACGGCCGCATCACCGGCGTCGAGGTCGCCGGCATGCGGCAGACCGCGCCCGACGGGCACGGCCGCCGCGGCGTCGCGCCGGTGCCCGGCACCGAGCAGATCATGCCGTGCGGCACGCTGATCGCGGCGATCGGCCAGCAGGTGGTGAAGGGCGCGCTGACCGCCGAGGACGGCATCGCCTTCGACCGCTGGAACTGCGTCGCCATCGACCCGCTCGACCTCTCCACATCGCGGCCCGGCGTGTTCGCCGGCGGCGACTGCGCCTCCGGCCCCTCCACCCTGATCCACGCGATGGCCAACGGGCTGAAGGCCAGCCGCTCGATCGACGACTGGATCCGGCTCGGCCGCGTGACCTTCCAGCCGCGCACGCGCATGCGCGAGATCCTCAACGACAACAAGATGCTCGCCGACGACGCCGTCGAGGTGCCGGTGAAGCCGCAATACCGCGTCCACCACCCCGAGCTCGATCCGACCGTGCGCAAGCTGATGTTCGAGGAGGTCGAGCAGACGATCAGCCCGGAGCAGGCCTATCGCGAGGCCAAGCGCTGCATGCGCTGCTACCGCACCTACTCGGTGATCACCGAGCGCGCGATCCCGGAGGCAGGAGCATGACCATGGACGCCCTCGACACGACGGCGCCCGGCGCGACCGAGCTGACCGCCACCATCAACGGCAAGACCGTGGCGGGCCGCGCCGGCGAGACCATCCTGGACTGTGCGCGCCGCCACGGCGTCTACATCCCTACGCTGTGCGAGCTGCACGACATCGACCACGCGCCCGGCACCTGCCGGGTGTGCCTGGTCGAGATCAAGATGAAGCACGCCGACAAGACGCATCTGGTCGCCTCCTGCACGACGCCGATGCAGGACGGGCTCGCCATCGACACGCGGACGCCCGAGCTGCGCGAGATGCAGCGCCTGCAGGTCGAGCTGCTGCTCGCCGACCACGACCAGGACTGCGCCACCTGCATCCGCCACGGCAAGTGCGACCTGCAGGACGTCGCCCAGTTCGTCGGCCTGCGGCAGAACCGCTTCTTCGATCCGGCCCGCGTCGCGGCGCGGCCGGTGGACGAGTCGTCCCCGGCGCTGATCCGCAACATGAAGCGCTGCATCCGCTGCCAGCGCTGCATCGCCATCTGCCGCGACGGCCAGGGCGTCGACGCGCTGATCCAGATCAACAGCGGGCTCGACACCGCGGTGGGGCTGCGACACGGGCTGACGCAGAAGAACTCGGCCTGCGTGACCTGCGGCCAGTGCGTGCTGGTGTGCCCGACCGGCGCACTCGGCGAGCGCGACGAGACCGACCGGGCGCTCGAGATGATGTACGATCCCGAGCTGATCACGGTGGTGCAGTTCGCCCCCGCCGTGCGGGTCGGCTTCGGCGAGGAGTTCGGCCTGCCGCCCGGCACCAATGTCGAGGGCCAGATCATCACGGCGCTGCGCATGCTCGGCGCCTCGATCGTGCTCGACACCAACTGGGGCGCCGACCTCGTCATCATGGAGGAAGGCACCGAGCTGCTGCACCGGTTGAAGGAGCGCAAGCGGCCGACCTTCTCGTCCTGCTGCCCGGCCTGGATCAACTTCGTCGAGCGGCACTATCCCGACATCATGCCGATGCTGTCGTCGACCAAGTCGCCGCAGCAATGCGTCGGCGCGCTGGCCAAGACCTATCTGCCCGAGAAGATGGGCATCGATCCGGCCCGCATCCGCGTCATCTCGATCATGCCCTGCATCGCCAAGAAGGACGAGATCGTCCGCCGGCAACTGATCCACGACGGCGTGCCCGAGGTCGACGTGGTGCTCTCGACGCGCGAGTTCGCACGGCTCCTGCAGCGCGAGCGCATCGACCTGAAGTCGCTCGAGCCCTCGACCTTCGACAATCCCTACATGAGCGAGTATTCGGGTGCCGGCGCGATCTTCGGCACCACCGGGGGCGTCATGGAGGCGGCGCTCCGCACCATGTACTACGTGGTGAACGGCCGCGAGCTGGAGCACATCGAGATCGAGCAGCTGCGCGGCTTCGAGGGTGTGCGCACCGCGACCGTCGAGCTCGGCGGCGACATCGGCGCCGTGAAGATCGCCATGTGCCACGGCCTCAAGCCGACCCGGCAGATCGTCGAGGAGGTGCGCTCCGGCAAGTCCGATCTCGACTTCGTCGAGATCATGGCCTGCCCGGGCGGCTGCGTCGACGGCGGCGGCACGCTGCGCTCCAAGAAGGCCTATCTGCCGTATGCGCTCAAGCGGCGCGAGACGCTGTTCGGCATCGACAAGAACCGGCCGGTGCGGCAGTCGCACCGCAACGCGCAGGTCCAGGCGCTGTACCGCGACTATCTCGGTGCGCCCAATTCGGAGAAGGCGCACCACCTGCTCCACACTTATTATACCGACCGCAAGATCGAGATGACTCAGACGGTCCGCGAGGTGTGGGCCGACATCAAGATGATCGGCAAGGTGTACTGATTGGGGGCGCGGGAACCGGATCGCGGCGTCCATCCGCCCTCACCCTGAGGAGCCCGCGGAGCGGGCGTCTCGAAGGGCGAGGGCGGCCACGGTGGCGGCCACATGGTTCGAGGCTCGCTTCGCTCGCACCTCACCATGAGGTCGGAAGTGGTCATGCGTGGCCCCGGCATTCGAGCGCGCATTGCCGCAGGCGTCGAAGTGGCTTGTCACGCGGCCCGGGGAATGACACTTGTGGAATCCCCCCGAGGGAGCGCGTCGGCGCTCCACCCCGCACGATCGATCAGGAGCAGACCATGTCGCTGCGCCGTGCCCTCGTCGCCCTCACCACGGTTCTCACGACCACCGTCGCGATCCTCGCCGCCGCCGTCCCGGCCGCCGCGCAGGCCTTTCCCAACGGCCGCACCATCAAGATCGTCGTGCCGTTCGCGGCCGGCGGCGGCGTCGACACGCTCGCCCGCATGCTGGCCGAGCGCATGCAGGCCAAGCTCGGCACCAACGTGATCGTCGAGAACCGGGCCGGCGCCAACGGCACGATCGGCGGCCAGAGCGTGCAGCAGTCGACCCCGGACGGCACCACGGTACTGTTCTCGTCCAACACCCATTCGATGGCCAAGCAGGTGATGCTGAAGCCGCCCTACGATCCGCTCACCGACTTCGTGTCGATCGCGCGGGTCGGCGAGGCGCCGCTGCTCACCGTGATGTCGACCAAGATGCCGCAGAAGACGCTCGGCGAGGTCGCCGCCGCCGCCAAGGCCAATCCGGACCAGTGGACGGCCGGCACGCCGGCGCTCGGCTCGCCGGGCCACATCGCCACCATCGAGTTCATGCGGCTCACCGGCACGAAGCTGACCGTGACGCCCTATCGCGGCACCGCACCGGCGCTGACCGACGTCGCCGGCGGCCACATCCAGCTCCTCACCGACGCCATGGTGGTGCTGCTGCCGATGGCCCGCGACGGCAAGGTGAAGGGCATGGCGATCACGTCGTCGAAGCGCTCCAGCCTCGCCCCCGACATCCCGACCGCGGCGGAGAGCGGCGTCCCCGGCCTCGAGGTGATCTCGTGGTACGGCGTGTGGGGCCCGCCCGGCATCCCGGCCGACGTGGTGACGACGCTCAACCGCGCCTTCGCGGACGCCACCCGCGAGCTCGCCGAGAGCGGCCGGCTCAAGGAGCTCGGCGTCGATCCGGTCTACGAGACGCCCGAGGGCTTCGCCAAGTTCATGGCCGCCGACGTCGCCCGCAACGCCGAGCTCCTGAAATCCGTCGGCTTCGAGCCGCAATGAGGCCGGCTCTCCGCTCCGTTTCGGTCCCATAAGTCCGTCGTTCCGGGGCGCGGGCGCAGGCCGCGAGCCCGGACTCCATCGCCCCGGACAAGCCGACCCACACCGGGATCATGGATCCCGGGCTCGGTCCTTCGGACCGCCCCGGGACGACGTGCGCCTCAGTTCAGCTCATCGAGGTCCCCCGTGACCATGTTCCGCTACTTCCCCGGCCACGACGGCTGGTCTTATCACTTCGCGGCGCGCATCGTGAACGTCTGCCAGATGGGCGGCGCCGACTTCCACCGCTGCCACCGCGTCGCCGAGCGGATCGCGGTCGGCGACGGCGACAGCTGGTTCCGCGAATGGAACGCGGCCGGCGAGGAGCGGGAAGCGACCGCGGCGGCCGAGCTGGCGCGCGGCCGCCCGATCACGGCGCGCGAGGCCTATCTGCACGCCCACAACTACTTCCGCACCGCGCAGTTCTTCCTGCCCGGCAGCGATCCGCGCAAGGCGGCGGCCTATCTGCGCTGCGTCGATTGCTTCCATGCGGCGCTGCCGTTCTTCGACAATCCGCCCGAGCGCGTCACCTTCCCGTTCGAGGGCTCGCATCTCTCCGGCTACTATTGGCGGCCGCTCGGGGCGGCCCGGCAGCGCCACGCCGCGATCGCCTATCTGGGCGGCGTCGACATCATCTCGGAGGAGCTGTGGTTCTTCGCGGCGCGCCAGATGCTGGAGCGCGGCTTCGGCGTGCTGTGCTTCGACGGCCCCGGCATGGGCGAGCCGCTGCGCGTGCGCGGCGTTCACGCGCGGCCGGACTACGAGGTCGCGATCTCGGCGGCCGTCGACTACCTGGTCGCCCGACCGGACGTGGATGCACAGAAGATCGCGCTCGTCGGCCAGTCGATGGGCGGCTACTACGGCGGCCGCGGCGCCGCCATGGAGCCGCGCCTGCGCGCCGCCATCCTGTGGGGCGCCTGCTACGACATGCTCGACGACATCTACGATTTCTGGCCGGCCGTGCGGCCCCAGATCGAGTGGGTGATCGGCGCGACGAGCGAGGCCGACGCCCGCGACAAGCTGAAGGCCTTCACGCTGAAGGGCGTGCTGAAGAACGCCAAGTGCCCCGTGATGGTGACGCACGGCGAGGACGACACGCTGGTCGCCGTGCAGGCCGCGCACAAGACCTATGCGGATCTGCCCGAGCCGAAGCACCTTCGGATCTGGACGGGTGCCGAAGGCGGCGGCATTCATCTGATGAACGACAACCGCACCGACGCCGTGCCCTACATGCTCGACTGGCTGCGCGAGGAGGTCGATCGCCCGCGCGCCGCAACCGTATTTCCCTGATCAGAACCGCCCGCCCGGAGCCCGCATGCACAAGGTCGTGATTCCCGAGAAGGTCGTCGCCCGCGTGATCAAGCGCCAGGGGCGCTGGAACGTGCACGACGACGTGCCGGCGGGCCGCACCGCCTTCGTCGTCGTCGATATGCAGAACTACTTCATGGCGCCCGGCCAGCAGGTGGAGATCCCGGCGGCGCGCGCCATCGTGCCCAACGTCAACCGGCTCGCCGACGCGCTGCGCCGGGCCGGCGGCCTGGTCGTGTGGATCCGCACCATCTCCAACGAGGACTCGTTCCGGAACTGGTCGCATTTCCACGACGTGCTCAACACGCCGGAGCGGCGCGCGCGACGCGCCGCCGCGATGGCCGAGACCGCGTTCGGCTCGCAGCTCTGGCCGGAGCTCGACGTGCGGCCCGAGGACCTGATCGTCCGCAAGACCCGCTACAGCGCCTTCATCCAGGGCTCCTCGCCGCTGGAGGTGGAGCTGCGCCAGCGCGGCATCCAGGCCGTCTGGATCGGCGGCACCTCGACCAACACCTGCTGCGAGAGCACGGCGCGCGACGCCATGCTGCTCGACTTCCGCACCACGATGGTGAGCGACGCCAACGCCGACCACACCGACGAGGAGCACAACGCGACGCTGATCAACTTCTGCATCAATTTCGGCGACGTCGCCGCGACCGACGACCTGCTCGGCCGCCTGCAGAAGGCCCAAGCGGCCGAGTGACGGAAACCGCCGTCACCGCGTCCCGCGAAGCGATCCCTTCCCGGCATGGACCCGCGTCCCGAGCGCGACGGCGGCGGGTCGCGAGGGTGCGTCCCGGCGGCACATGCCGCCGGAGCCGGTGACGTGCCGTTACACGCCGGCGACCGATCGATACGGCGGCGCCGTACCGCGGCGACATGACCGCTGCAGTCTCCTCGCACCGTCGGGACCGAGCCCGGCCCCGATCGACGCACGAGGAGTTCTCATGAGCAAGCTGATCGCCACCGCGGCGCTCGCCGTCGTCCTGATCGCCGGCGCCGCCGCCGACGCCGAGGCCTGGACCCGCAGCGGCACCTGGTCGGGGCCGCGCGGCACCGCCAGCGTCCATGCCGCCGAGAGCTGTGCCGGCGGCACCTGCAGCCGCCAGATCACCCGCACCGGCCCCTATGGCGGCAGCGTGACGCGGCAGGGCAGCGCGTCCTGCTCGAGCGGCACCTGCACGGGCACCCGCACCACCACGGGCCCGTACGGCGGCACGGTGACGCGCCAGCGCACCATCTCGCGTGACTGACGACCGGCGCACGGGCGGGGCGACGCCCGCCCGTCGCCGCGACGGCGTCACGCCACCCCGAGCTTCTTCTGCAGGCTGGTCGAGGAGGTCGTGTACTGGAACACGACGCGCTTCTCCGGGAACACGTAGCGCGAGGCGGCCTGCGCCACCCTCGTCCGCGCGCCGTCGTCCGCGTCAAAACGCTTGGATGTGGTTGAAAATGGTCCGGTCGAGTTCGTACGGATCACGCTGCTCGACGGCATCGACCATGGCAAAATGCTCGGCTGCACTCGCCGCAAGTCCCTCGCGTGTCCCCCATCGTCCGGGGGTCCCGACGTAACTCTGCAGGCGCAGGCCGTCGATCAAGCGGGACAGGACAGGGTTCCTGGCGATTCTGTAGACGGCCCTGTGAAAATCGGCGTTGGCAGTGGTCTGCTGGGCCCGGCTGCTGGTGGCGGCCGCGGACTGGAACGCTGCAGCGAGCCTGCGCAACTCGACGATGTCTTCGGCCGTCGCATTCGCGATCACGAACGGAACCGCGCTGCGTTCCAGCGTCATCCTGACGAATCGCAATTGAGTCTGGCTGTATTGCTCCTGGGCACAGACGCGAAAGCCCGAGTTGTGCTGATGCTCGACAAGCCCCAGACTCTTGAGGACAAGCAGAGCCTGCCGGACGTAGAAGCGGGTGGTGCTATACGTTTGTTCGAGGCTGGATAGCTTGAGCTGCTCGCCGAACTTGTAGACGCCGAGATTTATGTCCGCCTGAATCCTGCCGACCACGTCTTCCACATGCTCGGCTGACTCTTTCGACTTGCCCATTTCGGTCCGACGTCAGACAGGCGGTCCACGAAACCCGCCAGTACCATAACTCCATGTCGCATTCCAGGACCGGACCCTGCGGGCGGGCGCCTCGCCCAGGCGCTCCGAACCCGCCCTCGTTCGGCCCCCGGCGACCCACAGCCGGCTCGCCCACCACGACACGCGACGGCTCAGAGCCGGCGCAGACCGGCCGCGCGTCATGCGCAGTCAATTTGTGCGCAAAAAATGTTGATCAACAGCAACGTCGGTCGTACGGATTGTACGTTAAGTGGCTGATAATAGGGACGCTAGGTCATAAGCGAGCGCCGTGCGGTGGGGCGACGTGGTGAATGGCTTAGCGATATGCGCATAAATCGGCGGACCTTTCGCACCGTCACCAACCCGGCGCCAAAGCCGCCACCGCCGAAGAAAGGATTTCTCATGTCGATGGTTCAACACGATGCGCTGGCCCGCATCCGGGCCGACCTCGCCACCTGTGTCGCCGTCGGCGGCATGCTCGCCGCGTTCGCCTGCGCTCATCCGGTCCAGGCGGGGGACGTCGCCGCGGCCGCATCGAACAAGCCTACCGTCGTGGTGATCGGAACAGGCGGGACCATCGCCGGCGCCGGCAAGTCGTCGACGGACACGTCGACCTACGCGACGGCAACCGTCGGTGTGGACAAGATCGTCCAGGCGGTGCCGGAGCTGGCCGCGGTCGCGAACGTCCGCTCGGAACAGGTCTTCCAGGTCGGCAGCAAGAGCATCAACGACGATCTCATCATCAAGCTCGCAAAGCGCGTGAACGAGGTCTTGAAGCGGGACGACGTCGCCGGCGTCGTGGTCACCCACGGTACCGACACGCTCGAGGAAACCGCCTATTTCCTAAATCTGACCGTGAAGACCACCAAGCCGATCGTGTTCGCCGCCTCGATGCGGCCGTCGACCGCCCTCAGCGCCGACGGCCCGCTGAACCTGTTCGATGCGGTCGTGACGGCGAGCAGCGCGGAGGCGGCCGGCAAGGGCGTGCTGATCACCATGAACGACGAGATCCACACCGCCCGCGACATCGTGAAGACGAACACGTTCAAGACCGACACGTTCAGGTCGCCCTACGGCCCGCTCGGCTATGTCGTGGAAGGGAAGGTCCTGTTCTATCGCAACACGGCGCGGCGCCACACCCGCGATTCCGAGTTCGACATCGAGACGATCGATCGTCTGCCGCGCGTGGACATCGCCTACAGCTACAGCAGCAGCGACGCCGCCGCCTACAATGCCTTCGCAGCGGCCGGCACGAAGGCCATCGTGAACGCCGGAACCGGAAACGGCAACGTGTCCGACTCGCTGGTGGAGCCGCTCGTCGCCATCCGCTCGCGCGGCGTGTTCGTCGTGCGGGCGTCGCGCACGGGCAGCGGAACCCTGTATCGCGGCCCGTCCTTCAAGGACGACGACAAGCGCGGCTGGATCGCGGTGGACGATCAGACGGCCCCGAAGGCAAGGCTGCTCATGGCGCTCGGTCTGACGAAGACGCAGGACGTCGACGCACTGCGGGCGCTGTTCACCCGCTACTAGGCCCGGTTCGACGGTGGGGACCCAGGGACGACACGGCAGAGATACCCTGGATTCCCGCTTTCGCGGGAATGAGCGGAGCGTGGGTCAACGTCGGCGAAAACTGCTCTGGCCCGGGACCAGGCGACGCCCGCCCGTCGCCGCGACGGCGTCAGGCGACGCCGAGCTTCTTCTGCAGGCTGGTCGAGGAGGTCGTGTACTGGAACACGACGCGCTTCTCCGGGAAGACGTAGCGCGAGGCGGCCTGCGCCATCAGGGCGCCCTCGTGGAAGCCGGAGAGGATCAGCTTGAGCTTGCCCGGATAGGTGTTGATGTCGCCGATGGCGAACAGGCCGGGCACGCTGGTCTCGAACTTCTCGGTGTCGACCGCGACGAGGCCGTCCTGCAGGGCGACGCCCCAGTCGGCGATCGGGCCGAGCTTCATGGTGAGCCCGAAGAACGGCAGCATCGCCTCGCACGGGATCGTGCTGGTGACGCCGTCGTTGGTGCGCACCACGGCGGCCGAGAGCGCCCCGCCCTCGCCTTCCAGCGACATCACCTGGCCGATCACCAGATCCATGTCGCCGCGCGCCACCAGCGAGCGCATCTTGTTGACCGTGTCGGGCGCCGCGCGAAACTCGTCGCGCCGGTGCACCAGCGTGACGCGGTGGGCGATCGGCTGCAGGTTGACGGTCCAGTCGAGGGCGGAATCGCCGCCGCCGACGATCATCAGCCGCTTGTCGCGGAACGTCTCCATCTTTCGCACGGCGTAGAAGACCGAGGAGTCCTCGTAGGCCTCGATGCCCTTGATGGGCGGCCGCTTGGGCTGGAACGAGCCGCCGCCCGCCGCGACGATCACCACCTTGGCCTCGAACACGGTGCCGCGATCGGTGGTGCAGCGGAACAGCGGGTCGCCGATCCGCTCGATCGTCGTCACCATCTCGCCGAGATGGAAGGTCGGGCCGAACGGGGCGATCTGCACCATCAGCGCGTCGACCAGCTCCTGGCCGGTCACCCGCGGCACCGCCGGGATGTCGTAGATCGGCTTCTCCGGATAGAGCTCGGCGCACTGGCCGCCGACCTTGTCGAGCACGTCGACCAGGTGGGTCTTGATGTCGAGCAGGCCCAGCTCGAAGACGGCGAACAGGCCGCACGGGCCGGCCCCGATGACGAGCGCGTCGGTCTTGATCGGTTCGGTCATGATGGTCTCGGTGGAACGGTCGGGGGTGCCGGTTCGAGCCGCGGGCGCAGAGCGCAATTGCGCCGGCGTGCCTTGCGGTTCGTGGGCCGCCGCCGCACAACGGCCCCGGCCCGGACGCCCGAGCCTGTAAGCCACCGCCGCGAGGACTGCAACCCGTGACCGACGAGAGCGCCGCACCCCGCCGGAGCCCGCCCCGGCCCGAGGATTTCCCGCACCTGGTCCGGCAGACCCTCCGGTTCCGCGATCTCGACCCGCAGAACCACGTCAACAACGCGGTGTTCGTCACCTTCCTGGAGGCCGGCCGGGTGCCGCTGCTGCGCGACCCGCGCTACGGCATGTGGATCGACGGGGCGACCTATGTGCAGGCGCGGCTGATCATCGACTACCTGGCCGAGATCCACTACCCGGGCGACGTCGTGATCGGCACGAGGGTGGCGCGCGTCGGCACCAGCTCGCTGACCTTCGACCAGGCGGTCTTCTCGGGCGACCGTTGCGCCGGGCTGGCCACCAGCACCCTGGTGATGCTCGACCGCGACACCCGAAAGCCGCGCCCCCTGCCGGCCGACCTGGCCGCCCGCCTGCGCGCGGGCGGCGGCGCCGTGCCGGAGGTGGGGTGAGGACCGGCGGCAATCTCTCGGACCGCTCGTCCCGCACGGGCGCACAGGCACAAAATCGCGATTCGAAGCCTCCCCTTCGTCATGCTCCGCGAAGGCGAGGGCTTTGGATAATTCGTCATTCCGGGACGACGCGGAGCGTCGGACCCGGAATCCAGCCCAGAATACCGAGTTCGGAGCTGGAATCCGGGTTCGCGTCGGCGCGCCCCGGAATGACCGATTCTGCAAAGCCCTCGCGAAGGCGGAGCATCCAGTACGTCGAAGCGTCTCGAATAAAGCGACGAAGGTCGGTGGCTACTGGGTCGCCGCCTGCGCGGGCGACGACGGTCGAGAGGCCGGGCCGTCATCGGTTGCGGACGGCCCGCCTCACGCCTGCCGTTCCGGCGTCTGCAGGACCAAGCCGTCGAGCTCGTCGCGGACCTTGATCTGGCAGGACAGGCGGGAGTTCGGCCGCACGTCGTAGCCGAAGTCGAGCATGTCCTCCTCCATGGCGGTCGGCGGGCCGACCACCTCGCGCCAGGCCTCGTCGACATAGACGTGGCAGGTGGCGCAGGCGCAGGCGCCGCCGCATTCGGCCTCGATGCCGGGCACCGCGTTCTTGATGGCGGTTTCCATCACGGTCGCGCCCGGCTGGGCCTCGACCGTGCGGGACGATCCGGTGAAGCTGACGAAAGTGATGTTGACCATGACGCTCGCGGGTCGCTCGGAGGCTCGCTCAGGGAGGCTCGCTCGGGTGGGACGTCCGGCCACGCCATGCAGGCCGGCCGGGGCTGAAACCGGCGCTCTCTATATGGGCTCGCGCCGCAGGACGCCACCCCGTCCGGGATCGGACGCCGGAGATCGGGCACCGCACAAACAGATGGCCCCGGCTTTTGACCGGGGCCACTGTCGGCCGGACGATGTGAGGGGGGGAG
>NZ_NPEX01000111.1 GCF_003258865.1 Rhodoplanes roseus
TCCCATTCGCGTCAGCGAATGGCGGGGAGGGGTCGGGGGTGGGGGGAGAGCCCCGGATACAGGAGCTGATTGTTGGATCGTGATCAGCTCGACCCGAGACGTGCTCGTCTCACTTCTTCGCGGCGGCCTGGGCGCCGGCGCTCGAACCGGCGATGCGGCCGAACACGGCGCCGGACATCAGGCCGGTGCCGCCCGGATAATTGAAGTAGAAGATGCCGCCGACCAGCTCGCCGGCCGCGCAGAGGCCCGGGATCACCTGGCCGTCGGTGTCCATCACCTGGGCCGAGGTGTCGACCTTCAGGCCGCCGAACGTGAAGGTGATGCCGCAGGTCACGGCATAGGCCTCGAACGGCGGCGTATCGACCGTGTTGGCCCAGTTGGTCTTGGGGATGGCGAGGCCCTTGGTGCCGCGGCCGTCCTTGACGTTCGGATCGAACGGCACGTCGGTCATCACGGCGGCGTTGTAGTCCATGATGGTGGCGAGCGCCTTGTCGGCGTTGACGTCCTCCAGCTTCTGGACCAGCTCCTCCAGCGTGTCGGCCCGCACCTTGGTGACGCGCTTGATGCGGTACTCGTCGCGCAGCATCGGGATGATCTTGGCGTCGAACACCTGCCAGGCGAACTGGCCCGGCTGCATCAGGATCACGCGGCCGTATTTCGCATAGGTGTAGTTGCGGAAGTCGGCCCCCTCGTCGACGAAGCGCTCGCCGTCGGCATTGATCATGATGCCCCACGGATAGGAGTGCTTCTGGAAGTTGTCGCCGACCGCGAGATCGCCGAACTCCGGCGCGTTGCGGTCCCAGCCGACCGCGTGCGAGCCCGACCAGTTGCCGGTCGGCATGGCGCCGATGTCGAGCGCCATCTTGATGCCGTCGCCGGTGTTGAAGCGGGTGCCGCGGATCTTCGCCAGCTCCCAGTTGGGCCCGAGATAGCGGGTGCGCATCTCGGTGTTGGACTGGAAGCCGCCCGACGCCAGCACCACCGCCTTGGCGGCGATCTCGCGGGTCTTGCCCTGGTGGCGCACCCTCACGCCCTTGACGCCGTCGTCGTCGGCGATCAGCGCGGTGGCGCGCGCCTCGTAGACCACCTGGATGCCGTTCTTGCGCGCCGATGCGGTCAGCGCGTCGACCAGGCCCGGTCCGCCGCCCCACGCCTCGACCGTGAGGCCGCCCCAGAACTTGAAGCGGCCGTCGATCTTGTAGGCCTGACGGCCGTAGATCGGCGCGAAGCGCACGCCCTTGCCGCGCATCCAGCGCATGGTGTCGCGGCTGCGCGTCACCAGCAGCTCGCACAGATCCGGGTCGGTGCGATACTCGGTCACCCGGCCCATGTCGTCGAAGAACTTCTCTTCCGTGTAGGTGCCGAAGTCGGTGACCGAGATCTCCTGCTCGGTGAGGTCCGGCATCAAGGCCTGGAGGTCGTCGACGCCGTCGTAGACGCAGCGGAAGGCACCCGCCGTGAAGCGCGAGTTGCCGCCCGACTCGTCCTCCGGGGCGCGCTCCAGCACCAGCACCGACACGCCGTGCTCGGCCGCCGAGAGCGCCGCACAGAACGCCGCGTTGCCGCCGCCCACCACCACCACGTCCACCGCAGACGGCAGCTCGCTCATCGTCGTCACCCCTTCTCGAACCCGACACCCGGCGGACTCGACTGCTTCGGGTCCGTTCGTATACAATAAGATACGAACGAACACGGTCGTCAAGAGCCGGCTTTGAACCAGGGACGTAGCGGCGCGAATCGCGCAGAACGGGCGACGGAGACCAGCGCGTGGGGCGGAACCCTGTGGACAAGGACGCGACAGCGGAACGGCCCCCCGGGGCGCCGGCCGGCGAGGCCGAACCGGCCCGGCCGACGCTCGACCGTGGCGCGCTGGAGCGCGGTGCCCTGCCGCTCGGCGAGGCGGTGTTTCGCGCCCTGTGCGGGGCGCTGCGCGACGGCGCCTACCGGCCGGGCGACCGCATCGTCGAGGACGAGGTGGCCCAGAAGCTCGAGGTCAGCCGGACGCCGGTGCGCGAGGCACTCGGCCGGCTCCTCGCCAAGGGCCTGATCGAGCACGCCGGCGGGCGCGGCATGGTGGTGCGCCGGCCCGACGCCGCCGAGGTCCTGGAGCTCTACGCCATGCGGGAGATCCTGGAGGGCGCCGCCGCCCGCCTCGCCGCGATCCAGGCGACGCCGCCCGAGGTCGACACGCTGCGCGATCTCGCCGACGGCTTCGCCGGGGCGGCCGACGATCCACGGGCGCTCGCACGCCTCAACCGCCTGTTGCACGAGGCGATCGTGCGGGCGGCCCGCAACCGCTTCCTCGACGCCGCGCTGCGCGAGATGCAGGACGCCATCGCGCTGCTCGGCCCGACCACCTTCAATGTCGGCGGGCGGCCGACCACGGCCGTCGCCGAGCACGCCGCGATCGTCGGCGCCATCGCGGCGCGCGACGCCGACACGGCCGAGCAGGCCGCGCGCGCCCATATCCGCGAGGCGCTGCGGGCCCGGCTGAGGCTGATGCAGGACGCCGGCTGAGGACGCGGCCGGCGGGTCGCGCCGGGCATCCGGCGCCAGGGCTAGCTTTCGGTGAGACGCTTGATCAGGGCGCGGCTCTGCGCGATCGTGGCGCGGCTCTTGGCGACCTGCTCGTGATGCACGGCGCACGCCTGGTCCGAGCTGGACACACGCTCCGCCGCGCCGTCGATCAGCACCCGGGACTCCGTGCAGGCGGCGCGGGTCTGGTCCTGCATCGCGACCTGGCGGGCATGGCGGGTGCGCGGCCGGTGCTTGGTCCAGGTGGCCTCGTTCCAGGTCTTGCGACTCCAGTCTTTTCCGGGACGGTCTGACGGGGTTTTAGGGGTGCTTTCGGGAGAGATCTCCGGCCGACTCGCCTCGGGCGGCTTTGCCGCAGCGTCGGGGGGATCGCGGGGATCACGCATGGCCTGGCTCCGTTCTGCCGAACGGGCGGGAGCACACGCATCTCTCAGCCACCGGCGCCCAGAGGGTCGTGGCCAGTGATCGATGGCAACCGGCTCGCCCCTGTATAGTTCCGGCCCCGCCGAAATAAACTTCAGGGACGGCGCGAGCGCCGCCGTCATTCACCCGCCTCACGGACGCCTGCCGTGCCCAGCCCGGAACGTATTCTGGATCCGAGGCTTCTATGAAGGCCGGCGCAGCCGCCGGCGTTCTCGGGAGACGCACGGGATGACGGTCGCGCTGGTAACGGGCTCGGGCGGCTTGGTCGGCAGCGAATCGGTCCTCCACTTCAGCGGCGTCTTCGACCGGGTGGTCGGCATCGACAACGACATGCGCTCGCGCCTGTTCGGCAGCGAGGCGTCGACTCGCTGGCTCTCCGCCCGGCTCACCGAGCAGCTCCCCAATTTCCACCACCACGACGTCGACATCCGCGACGAGGCCGCGGTCGGCCGCATCTTCGCCGAATACGGCTCCGACCTGAAGCTGATCGTCCACACCGCGGCGCAGCCCTCGCACGACTGGGCGGCACGCGACCCGCGCGCCGATTTCACCATCAACGCCAACGGCACGATGACGCTGCTCGAGGCGATGCGCCGGCACGCGCCCGACGCCGTGTTCGTCTTCACCTCGACCAACAAGGTCTACGGCGACACGCCGAACCGGCTGCCGCTGATCGAGCACGAGACCCGCTTCGAGATCGACCCGTCGCACCCCTATGCGACGCACGGCATCGACGAGACCATGACGCTCGACCAGTCCACCCACAGCCTGTTCGGCGTCTCCAAGATCGCGGCCGACGTGCTGGTCCAGGAGTACGGGCGCTATTTCGGCCTGAGGACCGCGGTGTTCCGCGGCGGCTGCCTGACCGGCCCGAACCATTCCGGCACCCAGCTCCACGGCTTTCTGGCCTATCTGATGAAATGCACCCTGACGGGGCGGCCCTACACGGTGTTCGGCCACAAGGCCAAGCAGGTGCGCGACAACATCCACTCGGCCGACCTGATCGCCGCGTTCGACGCGGTATGGCGCGACCCGCCCTGCGGTGAGGTGTTCAACATCGGCGGCGGCCGGCCCGCCAACTGCTCGATGCTCGAGGCGATCGCGCTGTGCGAGGAGATCGCCGGGCGCCGGCTCGCCTGGCGCTACGAGGACGACAACCGCATCGGCGACCACGTCTGGTACGTCAGCGACCTGCGCCGCTTCCAGGCCCGCTACCCGGGCTGGACGATCACGCGCGACATCCGCCGCACCCTGCAGGACATCCACGACGGGCTCCTGGCCCGCGAGGCACCGCTCAGCCTCTCCGCATGAGCGGCCGCCGGGCCTGCTGCAACGGCTTCGTCCGGCTGCTATAAGTCCCGCCGACACGGGAAGGGCCCGTGCCGACCGAGGACTCTTGGGCCGTGCTCGAGCCGATCCCCGAACCTTCCCGCGGCCTGTCCGCCGACGTCGCGATCCCGCTGGTGGTCGATCTCGACGGCACGCTGCTGCTCGGCGACTCGCTGGTCGAGAACTTCAGCGTGGTGCTGTTCCGGAAGCCGATCGACGCCCTCGGCGCGCTCCTGGCGATCCGCGACCGCGCCGCCTTCAAGCGGCGGCTCGCCGGCCACGCCCTGCTGGAGCTCGCCGACATGCCGTGGCGGGAGGATCTCGTCGCGCTCCTGCGCACCGAGCGGGCGCGCGGCCGCGCCGTCCATCTGGTCACGGCGGCCGACCAGGCGGTGGCGGACGGCGTCGCCGAGGCGCTCGGCCTGTTCGACAGCGCGACCGGCAGCGACGGCGTGCGCAATCTCAAGGGCGAGGCCAAGCTCGCCCATCTGCGCGCGCGCTTCCCCGACGGCTTCCTGTATGCCGGCGACAGCCCGGCCGACCTGCCGCTGTTCGCCGCCGCCAAGGGCGCGGTGCTGTGCGACGTGGCCAAGAGCGTCGCCGGCGCGGTGGCGACGAGCGGCACGCCGGTGCTCGCCACGCTGGCAAGGCCACGCGCCGGTACGCGGGTCTGGCTCAAGGCCCTGCGGGTGCACCAGTGGTCGAAAAACGTGCTGTTGTTCGTGCCGTTGTTCGTCGGCCATGTCTTCACCGATCCGGCCAAGGTCGCGGCCGCTATCGCCGGATTCCTGGTGCTGTCGCTGATGGTGTCCGGCACCTATCTGCTCAACGACATCGCCGATCTCGGCGCCGACCGGCGGCATCCGACCAAGCGGCGCCGGGCCTTCGCCAGCGGCGCCCTGTCCCTCACGGTCGGCCTGACGGTGGCGCCGCTGATGATCGTTTGCGCGATCGCGGCCGGCGCGCTGCTGTCGCCGGCCTTCGCCCTGATGCTGCTGATCTATCTGGGGCTCACCACGGCCTATTCGCTGGTCCTCAAGCGCGAGCCGCTGACCGACGTGTTCGTCATCGGCTGCCTGTTCACGCTGCGGGTGGCGATGGGCGCCGCCGTGGTCGGGCTCGGCCAGTCGCCGTGGCTCTTGTCCTTCGCACTCGCCTTCTTCGTGTCGCTGGCGCTCGCCAAGCGCCACGCCGAGGTGATGCGGGCGGCGCGCAACGACCTCGTTGCGATCGCCGGGCGGGGCTATCGCGGCGACGACTGGCCGCTGACGCTGGTGTTCGGCGTCGGCGCCGGGCTGTTCTCGCTGATCATCATGCTGCTCTATCTCGCCAACGACGCGGCGCCGTCGGGCTTCTATCGCCACGCCGAGTGGCTCTATGCCGTACCGGTGCTGATGGCGCTGTGGCTGCAGCGAATCTGGCTGCTCGCCCAGCGCACCGAGCTCGACGACGACCCGGTGGTGTTCGCGCTGCGGGACCCCCGCAGCCTCCTCCTCGGCACCGCCGTCGGCGTGGCGTTCTTCGTGGCGATCTGAGCGGAGCGATGTTGCTGCGTCATTCCGGGGCGCGCCAAAGGCGCGAACCCGGAATCCAGCGGCATATTCCGAAAGCTCGGCTGGATTCCGGGTCCGGTGCTCCGCACCGTCCCGGAACGACCGAGTCGATCCGCCGCACCAGCCTCACCGCCGCGCCGCGAACGAGAAATGCTTGTGGCCCAGATAGCTCGTCACGGTCGGCACAGCGACGCCGACGATGTGGGCGACGGTCTCGGCGTGCCAGGCGAAGCCGATGGCCGGAAACACCAGGCGGGCGAGGCCGACGCTGACGATCCACACCTGGACGATGGCCACCGCGTTGACGATGGCGAAGCGGACGTATTCCTGGTGCGCGGCGCGGCCCGACGGGGCGAACACGAAGGCGCGGTTGAGCGCGAACGCCACCGTCATGCCGCACAGATAGGCCAGCACCACGGCGACCTCGTAGGACACGACGAGGCCCAGCGCCACGCGCGACAGCACGTTGACGACCGCCGCCGTGCCGCCGGCGGCGAGGAACAGCACGAAACGCCAGCGCGCCCGCGGGTCCGCCGCCGGCCCGGGCGGCGGTTCCTCGTCGGGCTCCAGCATCGTCACGGCAGGCGCTCCGCCATCTCACGGCCGAGCCGCACGCTCTCGGAGATGCCGCGGTCCTCGGGATAGTAGAAGGCCGTGTCGGCGATCTGCAGCCCGCGCACGGAGGTCTGCACGTCCGGCAGCAGTCTTGAAAACCCCGGCGGACAGACCGGCTGGGCGTGGCGCAGCCGGCCGATCTTTGTCGCGACCACGTCGTCGTCGCGCAGCGCCGGCTGCAGCATTTTCAGATAGCCCAGCGCCTCGGCCCGGAAGGTCTCGTCGTCGCGGGAAAACTCCGGACGGTCCGACGGCATGTAGTACGGCACGTAGACGACGGTGTCGCCGGTCGGTCGCAGGTTGGAGAACTCGACGATGCCCGGGATGGTGAAGCGCGGGTCGGCGATGTTGACCCAGAAATGCGGCGTGATCGACCGCCTCAGGCGGAACAGCACGCACACCACGCCGATGTTCTCGATCGCATCGTAGCGGGCGCGCTCGGCGGCCGGCATGGCGGGCACCAGAGCACTCACGTGAGGCGTCGGCACCGTGCAGATCACGGCGTCGGCCGGCAGCGTCTCGCCGCCCGCCGTGACGCCCGTCACGGCGCCGTCGACGATCGCGATGTGTTCCGCCGGCGCACCGCAGCGCAGCGTCCCGCCCTGCCGCTCGACGGACGAGACCAGCGCATCGACCAGCGTCTGCGAGCCGCCTTCGATATGGCCGAGCTCCTCCTGGACGAGCGAACGGCGCGACGTGCCGAGCCGCTTGATGCGCGTCCAGATCCAGGCGGCCGAGACATTGTCGGCGTGCTGGAAGAATTTCAGCCGGAAGAGCGGCGCCCACATCCGCTCGTAGACGCTCGCTCCGCACCAGCGCGTGATCCAGTCGCGCGCCGAGACATCGTCGAGAGGACGCCAGTCGCGGCGCTTGGTCTCGACGAACATCATGGCGCCGTAGCGCAGCTTCTCGACCGGGCTCAGGCTGGGGAAGCGCAGCAGCGACACCGGGTCGCCCCAGCGATGCAGCGTGCCGTCGACATAGTAGCCCATGCTGGTCGGCACCCAGCGCATGCGGTCGCCGATGCCGAGCTCGGCCATCAGCTCGAAGGTCGGCCGGTCGGCGCGACAGACGAAGTGATAGAAGCGCTCGATCGACAGCCCGGCGAGATCGAGATGCGCCGCCATGCCGCCGGGCTCGCGCGCCGCCTCGACGACCGTGACGGCGTGACCGCGTTTCGCCGCGTGATGCGCGGCCGCGAGCCCCATCGCGCCGGCCCCGATGACGACGACGCGCGCCACCGTCAGAACTCCAGCACGACGTCGGAATAGACCGGATCGCGGAACGTCTCCTCCAGCGCGGCGTTCAGCGGCGTCGCCGTGACGCCGAACAGGCCGGGCCAGTCGATCACCTCGAACACGTCGGGCGTCACCAGCGCCTCGAGCTGCCGCGTCGTGAACGGCGGATCGCCGTCGACGCGCGCATAGACCCACAGCAAGGCCCAGAACAGCCCGTACGGGATGCGCACGATCGCGGCTTTCGCGCCGCTCGCCTGCTTCACGGCCCGCATCAGGTCGATGTAGTCGATGCGCTCCAGCCCGGAGATGTTGAACGTGCCGGACGGCCGCCGCTCGATGCAGGCCATCACGATGTCGGAGAAGTCGCCGGCATAGAGCGGCTGGCGCAGATAACGGCCGTCGCCCGGGATCGGGAACACCGGCGCCTTGCGCATGAAGCGCGCCAGCCAGCCGATATGCTTGCGGTCGAACCAGCCGAACATCAGCGTCGGGCGCAGCACCACGCCATCCAGCCCGGAGGCCAGCACCAGCTTCTCCTGCGCGTCCTTGGTCTCGACATACCAGTCGTCGGCAGCCGAGTTCACCACCGAGGAGCTGACATGGACGACGTAGGGCCGGTGCCCCGCGACGGCGGCGAGCAGCCGCTCGGTCGCCGTGACGTTGTTGGCGACGAAAACATCGTGATCGAGCCCGCCGATCTGGGCATGCAGCACCACCAGCACGTCGGTCGAGGCCACCGCCTCCTGCCAGCCGTCGTCGCGTGCCAGATCGGCCTCCACGACCGTGACGTCGGGGTGGAGCCGGCGCAGCGTCGCCGTGTTGGCGCGGTGCTTGTCGACCGCGACGATGTCGGTGAAGCCGCGCGCCTTCAGGCGCGGCACGAGGTTCTGGCCCACCAGGCCGGCGGCACCCGTGACGGCCACGCGGAGCGCGGAGGGACTCTTGGACGGCATGGCGAGCATCGTTCTGTTTCCGCGACCGCGGGCGGCCGCGGGCGCCTGATTATTGCACTCCGGCCACCATGACCACCGGAAATTGCCCGCCGTCCCGAACGGTCCTCAGATCTTCAGCCGCTTGAAGACGAACCACGGCAGGTGGCGGATGATGGTCATGATCACCCACCAGAACCACGGGGTGTAGACCACGCGGCGGCGCTTCTCCACGGCCCGCACGATGTCGGCGCCGACCGCGTCGGGGCTGGCGAACAGCGGGCCCTTGGCGATGGCGTCGGTCATCGGCGAATCGACGAAGCCGGGCTTCACCGTGACGATGTGCACGGGCGTCGCGGCGTATGCTTGGGCCAGCCCTTCGAGGAAGCGGTCGAGCCCGCCCTTGGCGGCGCCGTAGACGAAGTTCGAGGCGCGGCCGCGGTCGCCGGCGACCGAACCGATGACGACGAGGGCGAGCGGCGCCTGCGGCGGCCGGTCCTTCAGCAGCGCCAGGGTCCACAGCGCCACGCTGGTGAAATTGACATCGAAGGCGCGCCGCGCGGCATCGAGGTCACGCTCGCTCTCGGCCTGATCACCCAGCTCTCCATAGGCGATCAGGATCTCGTCCGGCTCGCCGAGCCGGGCGCGGAACGCGGCGGCGTGTGCGCCGATACCGGCCGGATCGGCGAGGTCGGCCGTCGCCACCTCGGCCGACGGCGCCCCGCAGGCGCGCAGATCGGCGGCCACGGCGGCGAGCCGCGCGGCGTTGAGGCCGACCAGCAGGAAGGCGGCGCCGGTGGCGGCGCGGCGACGCGCATAAGCCTGCGCCATGGCGGAGCTGGCGCCGAGCACCAGGATGCGGGACGGCGCGCTCATGCTGCGTCTCCGGTCACGCGGCGCCAGAAGTCGGAGCCGAAGGCGGGATCGCGCCAGGCCTCCAGCCTGCGCCAGTCCGGATAGCCGGCCCGGAACATCTCCGGCGTCATCACGGCGTCCTTGGCCGGATAGAGGCGGCCGCCGGCGGCCAGCACGATCTCGCTCAGCGTCGCCAGCAGGCGGCGGGTGCTCTCGCCCTTGTTGGGGAAGTCGAGCGCCAGCGTGGCGCCCGGCATCGGGAAGGACAAGACGCCGCCGGAGCGCGACTCGCCCAAAAGCTTCAGCACCGCCAGGAACGAGCCCTGCCCCTGCGCCGCCGTGGTCTCCAGCAGGCGCACGACGGTGTCGCGCGCCGCCGGGAACGGCACCACGCACTGGTGCTGGTAGAAGCCGCGCTTGCCGTAGAGCCGGTTCCAGTTCGCCAGCGCGTCCAGCGGGTAGAAGAACGGGTCGTAGTGCTGGGTGCAGGCGCCGACCGCGAAGGGCCGCTTGCGGTAGAGCGCGTTGAAGGCCCGCATGCTCAGGCTGTTGAGCAGGACCCCGGGCAACTCCGGCGCAAAGCCGAGCCGCGGCGGCCGGTGCACGTCGAGGTCGCCGGTCTCGGCCCAGCGGCCGCGCATGAACAGGCCGCGGCCGAGGTCGCGTCCCTTGGCGAGGCAATCGACCCAGGCGACCGTGAAGGGCCAGCCCCGGCTGTCCTCGGCGATGCGGAAGAAGTCGTCGACGTCCCGGATCGCCAGCGACTCGGTGTGCAGGCGGGCCGCCGCGATCGGCACCAGCGTCATCTCCACCCACGCGATGAAGCCGGTGAGGCCGAGGCCGCCGATGGTGGCGGCGAACAGCTCCGCGTTCTCGTCGCGCGACAGGGTCAGGCTCTCGCCGGTCGAGCGCACCAGACCGAGCTTGTCGACATGCGCCCCGAAGCTGCCGGCGGTCTCGTGGTTCTTGCCGTGCACGTCGTTGGCGACGGCGCCGCCCAGCGTGACGAACTTGGTGCCGGGCGTCACCGGCACGAACCAGCCGCGCGGCACGATCACCCGCAAGAGCCGGTCGAGCGACATGCCGGCCTCGGCCCGGACCCGCCCGGCCGCCAGGTCGAGGCTCTGGAAACGGTCGAGCCGGTCCGTGACCACGAGGGGCCCGCCGGCGTTGAGGCAGACATCGCCGTATGAGCGGCCGAGCCCGCGCACCAGCCGCGAGGTGCCGGGTGCTCCGGACGTGCGGATCAGGGCGGCGGCATCGTCCAGGAACGGCGGTCGCGTCACCTCGTGCGGGGCGCGGCTCAGGCGGCCCCAGGCGGACATCGGCATCGTGCTCATGCGACCTGTCGATCCTTAATCACGGCCGGGCCGTCACCCGCGCGCGGGCCGCGGCGTCGAGAGCCGCACCGCGAAAGGCGCGGCCAGGAAGCCGGCGGCGGTGGCATACCACACGGTGCCGAGGCGCAGGATGGCGGTGGCGACCAGCGCCACCTCGGTCGGCACCCCCTGCAGGCCGAGCAGCATCACCATGACGATCTCGAAGCCCCCGACCCCGCCGGGCAGCATGGTGAGACCGCCGACCACGCCGGCGAAGGCGAACACGAAGGTGGCGGCGAGCAGATCGACCGGCGCGCCGAGCAGATGCAGCACCACCCACAGCGAAAACGCCTCGGCGAACCACGACGCGAGGCCGAGGGTCAGGGCGACCAGGAAGACCCGGCCCTGCATCACCAGCGCGGTGTTGCGCACCATGTGGCGGAGATGGACGAACAGGCGCGGTTTTATGCGAACTGCAGCGTAGACGATGTCGAGACAGCCGATCAGCAGCGCCGGACGGGCGAGCAGCAGCGTGCCGGCGAGCGCCACCCCCAGCACGGCCAGCACCGAGCCGCGATACTGCTCGAAGCCGGTGAGGCCGGCGAGGCACAGGAGCAGCATGGCGTAGACGTCGCTGATGCGGTCGCCGAGCTGCAGCGCGACGCCGCGCCGATAGCTGAAGTCGAACTTCCGCTTCATGAACCACAGCCGCACCATCTCGCCGAGCTTGCCGGGCGACATGGTGAGGGCGAAGCCGGCGACGTAGTAGACCGACATCTCGCCGAACGGCACCTCCAGCCCGAGCCGCCGGGCCAGATAGACGAAGCGCTGGGTGCGGATCGCGTAGTTGAGGGTGGCGAAGGCGACCACCACCAGCACCAGCCACACCGGAGCATCGGCCAGCACCCGCACGGCCTTGTCGAGGTCGTTGCGGGCGGCGAGCACCACCACGGCGGCGAGCAGCGACAGGATCGCGAGCGCCGACGCGAACACGGCCGCCCGCCGCAGCGCCGGACGCAGCGCCCCGGCGCCGTCGGCCGCAGCCGCGCCTTCGGACAACGCAGTCGCCGACGGCATGCTGGCCCCCTGCCCCCCTGATCGGCCCGTGTCCGACATCCAGCCTCACTCCGACAAACGAGTACCGGTTCCGCGTTAAGGAACCTTGCCTCGACCGGCCCCGCCCTCGGGCACGGCCCCATGGTCGCTTTCGCACCGGGGCCCGTCACGGCCCCTCGACCGGCCAGATAACACGAGACGCCAGCGAGAACCGCACCAGGGCGCCCCGACGAGAGATGTATTGCATTCTCCCGCCATGGTGGCAGGCTCGGAGCAAGGACCGGATCGTCATTGCCAGATCCGGGCCGGGCCTTTCAGCATGCGGATGCACCCGATCGATCGCCGCGCCGAGGTCGTCCGGCCGGGCTCGTTCGCGCCGATCGCGATCGGGATCGCGGCCGTCGTCCTGCTGCATCGGGCCGTCCTGTGGGTGCTGTTCGGCGACCTCCTGGATGCCGCCGCGCGGGCGAATCCCGGCTGGCGGACCTGGCAGTATCTCCCGCTCTCGGCCTATCGGGACCACTTCTGGGCTTCGCTGCGCTACCTGCAGCAGACCCCGCCGCTCCCCCACGTCCTGCTCGGCATCCTGCTTTCCACCACCGAGTGGCCGGTCGGGACGGCCCGCGCGCTCTATGGGTTGCAGGCAGCGATCTCGGCCGGCACCGTGCTGGTGCTGGCGCGTCTCCTGCACTGCCTCGGCTGCGGCCGCCTGGTCGCCGCCGGCGTCGCGCTGCTGTTCGGGCTGTCCACGGACCTCTACACGCTGGAGATCGCCTCGTTCGGGCAGCTCGTCTACGAATCCGCCGCCATGCTGCTGGTCGCGGCGGCCTGCTTGTGCCTCGCCCGGCTGCCGGCCGGCGCCACCGGACGACGCCGGTTGATCGCAGCCGGCCTGCTCGTCGCAGGGGCGGCGCTGACCCGGGCCTCGTTCTCGTACCTGTTCGTGATCGTCGCAGTGTTCCTGGCCGTCGCGAGGGGGCCGCGAAGCATGGCCGTGTTCCTGGTTCCGGTCGTTCTGCTCCAGGGAGGCTGGAGCCTCAAGACCTTCGCGGTCTACGGCCATGCCCCGGTCGCGACCTCGTCCTGGGGCGGCATCAACGCCACGGTCGGATACGGGTTCGATCCGGCCGCGCGGCCGCGCTTCATCGCCAGCGTCGAGGCGAACGCGGCCGCCCATCCGGACTGGTTCGTCCGGCTCCTGCGCGAGCACGGCTACGTCCACTGGCACAATCTGCCGGCCGGATACGCGCCGGATCCGGAGGTGGCGCGCCGCGAGCGCGAGATCCAGGCCGAGCTCGGCGGCACCAACCGGCCCGAGAACAGCATCACGATCCGGATGATCGCCGACCAGTACACCCGGGCGCTCGCCGGCTTCGCACGGCGCGAGCCCGGTCTGGTGCTCGACAAGGTGCGACGGGCCTACATGCTGTTCTGGCATCCGATGGCCGATTACGCGGCCATGTTCGTCGGCCCGATCTTCGTCGAGCCGGTCGGACGGCTTCGGCTGCTGTCGGTCCTGCCGTCTCGCCGGCAGGAGGCCCGGGCCATGACGGGCACGTTCCCCGACAAGAAACCGGTCCCGGTGCGGCTGCCCACCGTGCCGCTCCACCTCCTCGATTCGCTCTGCATCCTGGTGATGCACGTCCTGCTTCCGGTGATCCTTCTGGTCGACGCGGTGCGGTTGTGGCGCCGTTGCGCGCCGCTGCTGAACCGCGATCTCCTGCTCGTGCTCGCCGTCGCCGCCTACGGCGCCGTGCTGTTCAACCTGGTCGAGATCGGGGAGAACATGCGGTTCCGGCTGAGCGTCACGCCGGAAGTCATCGCGTTCTCGGTCGGCCTGCTCTGCCGGCTCGGACGGGTCGCGATCGATGCGCCGTGGCGGCTCCGCACCGGGGGGCACGCCTCCCGCGACGGGCCCGACCACCCCCCGGCGCACGGGCGCCCTGCGCCGCATCCAGAGCCTGCGCCTTGACGTCCCGGCGGCGGCCCGCTTTATCGCGGCGTCCGGCCACGGAACCCCCGTGCCACGGGGGCTGCGCCGGATCCCGGGAGACGAACCCATGCGGGCAGCCGACAGCATCGCGGCGCATTTCGACCGGTCGCGCGAGGCGATGGAGCGCGCCGCGACCGATGCGGAGCTGCTCGACTCGATCGCCGAGATCGCCGAGGCGATCACCCGCGCGTTCCGGTCCGGCGGCAAGCTGCTGATCGCCGGCAACGGCGGCAGCGCCGCCGACGCCCAGCACATCGCGGCGGAATTCCTGTCGCGGATGAACTACGACCGCGATCCGCTGCCGGCGATCGCGCTGACGACGGACACCTCGGTGCTGACCGCGGTCGGCAACGACTACGGCTTCGATCTGGCCTTCGAGCGGCAGGTGCGCGGCCTCGGCCGGGCCGGCGACGTGCTGATCGCGATCTCGACCTCGGGCCGCTCGCCCAACGTGATGACGGCCCTGGCGGCGGCCAAGAGGCTGGGTGTCGTCACGGTCGGCTTCACCGGTGAGGGACCGCGCGACATGGCGGCGCTGTGCGATCACGTGCTGGCCGCGCCGTCCTCGTCGACGCCGCTGATCCAGCAGATCCACATCGTCGCGGCGCACGCGATCTGCACCGTGGTCGAGGACGCGCTGTTCGGCGGCAAGCCCCGCTGACGGACTCACACGGCCTCGTCGTCGCGGCTCCCTCCGCGCAGGCGGAGAATTCCGGCGGCGAGCAGGATCGCCAGCCCGAGCACGCCGATCATCGGCCCGCGCTTGAGCAGGCTCGCCTGCTGGCGCGCCACGAACCCCGCCAGGCCGGCGCGCGGCTCCTCGGCCTCGTCGCGGCCGAGCAGCACGGGCGGCAGCAGCTCCCGGATCCCGGGCTGGGCGAGCGCGAAGGCGAGCCGCTCGGCGGTGGGGTACGGGATGTGCAGCGGCGGCCGCTCCTGCAGCTCCCGGATGTCGCCGGAGGCCAGATAGGCCTTCACACGCTCGGTCTGGATCGCCGCCATGTCACGCCGCTGGGCGATCTCGAACAACGTGCTGCCGGTGAACCAGCGCCCCGCCCCGAGCCCGACGACCAGCACCCAGGCGGCGGCCGCCACCGCGAGCCACCGTCCCGCCGGGCCGGACCGGCGCAGCGCCCATAGCAGGATCGCGACATTCAGCACCAGGCCGACCGCGAAGACGTCGAGATAACGGGAGCTCGGAAAGGCGGCACCGCGACCATAGACGATCGCCAGGGCCTGCAAGGCGATCCAAATCCACAACCCGACCAGGAGCCAGCCGTGGTGGCGCAGCGCCGGCCGCTCGCGCCACAGCGCGAGGACGACCAGCACCACCGGAGCCTGCACGACGAGGGCGACGACGGCCAGGAGAGCGAGGTTCACCTGGGGGACGAGCACGGGCCAGGCTCCGGCCGCCAGCAGGCTGCGCAGGAACGCCATCGCGGTCGCCGGCCGCAGCGCGTCGTTGCCGGGTATCGCCGGCAGCAGGAGCCAGGAGGCGACGAACAGCCAGACATAGACGGGCAGCGCCGCCCATTCGCGGGCGCCGCGCCGCTGCCCGGCGGCGATCTGCAGCACCGCGACCACGAGCATCGCGAGCAGCGCGATGCCGCCGGAGGCCATGCCGAGATAGGCCGCGCTCGCGATCACCAGGCCGATCCACCAGCGCAGCCCGAAAGCGGGCGCCGGAATCAGCAGGGCCAGCCCGGCGATGCTGAGCAGCAGCAGGAAATAGAACTGCGACTGGAAGCCCCACAGCGTGTTGTCGGCGCCGAACGGCAAGCCGAGCACCAGAGCCGCGAAGCAGCACAGCGCGAGCCGCTCCGCCGCGCCGAGACCGCGCACCAGCAGCACCAGCACCATGGCGAGCGTGCCGACATGCAGGATGGCGCCGACCACCATCTGCAGGATCGTGTCCCAGCGGTCCTGCAGCGCCAGCAGGCCCAGCGCGAGCAGTCGCGTGAACAGGATACGGTGATCGACATGCGGCGCGAGCAGCTCGGCGAGGCCGAGCCGGCCCTGGAGCCAGGCCGGATAGATCAGCACCGCCTCGGCGTCCCACTGGTCCCAGAACGGCGTCGGGCTGCCGTGGGTGGCTATCAGCCACAGCTTGGCGCCGAGCACGACCAGCAGGCAGCCGAGGATCGGCGCCAGCCCCAGCGCGATGCCGCCGATCCGATCGAGCCGCCGGCGGGTCTCGGGCGATACGGCGCGTGTCGCGTGCATGGATGGGTGCCCGGTCTGCCGCGTCGCGCGGAAATCGCTCACTCGCGCCGGTAGACGTCCTCGAGGCGGACGATGTCGTCCTCGCCCAGATAGCTGCCGGTCTGCACCTCGATCAGCTCGAGCGGAATCTTGCCGGGATTGGCGAGGCGGTGGACCGTGCCGATCGGGATGAAGATCGACTCGTTCTCGTGCACGATGCTCTTGGTCTCGCCGGTCGTCACCTCGGCGGTGCCGCGCACCACCACCCAATGCTCGGCGCGGTGATAGTGGCGCTGCAGTGAGAGCTGCGCGCCCGGCGACACGACGATGCGCTTCACCTGGTAGCGCTCGCCGCGGTCGAGCGAATCGTAATGCCCCCACGGACGATGGGCGAGCCGGTGCGCCGTCGCCTCGCTGCGGCCCTGCTTCTTGAGCATCGCCACGGCGGCCTTGACGTCCTCGGCGCGCGAGCGCGGCAGCACCAGCACGGCGTCGGGCGTCGTGACGATCACCAGATCCTTGACGCCGAGCGCCACGGTCAGGCGGTCCTCGGCGTGGATGATGCAATCCTGCGCCTCGTAGGTCTCGACCGGGCCGGACGTGACGTTGCCGGCGTCGTCGCGCGGCGCGATGTCGAACACGGCGTCCCACGAGCCGATGTCCGACCAGCGGAAGCGACCCTCGATGACGGCGGTGCGATCGGTGCGCTCCATCACGGCGTAGTCGATGGATTTTTGCGGCGCCGCCCCGAACGCCTCGGCGTCCAGCCGAACGAAGCCGAGGTCGAGCGAGGCCTTGTCGACGGCGGCGATCACGGCGCGCGCCATCTCGGGCTCGAAGCGGGCGAGCTCGGTCAGCAGCGTCTCGGCGCCGAACAGGAAGTTGCCGGAGTTCCACAGATAGCCGTCGGCGACGTAGCGGGCGGCGGTCGGCGCGTCCGGCTTCTCGACGAAGGCGTCGACCACCGACACGCCGTCGATGCCGACCGAGGCGCCGCGCCGGATGTAGCCGTAGCTGGTCTTGGGCGACGACGGCAGGATGCCGAAGGTGACGATGCTGCCCTTCTCGGCCGCCTCCAGGCCGGCCGCGCAGGTCGCCTCGAAGACGTCCTGGTCGAGGATGACGTGGTCGGCCGCGATCGCCAGCACCACGGCGCCGGGGTCGCGCTTGCGGGCGAGCGCCGCGCCGGCCGCGATGGCCGGCCCCGAATCGCGCCGCATCGGCTCCAGCACCACGGTCGCGTCGATGCCGAGCTCGTCGGCCTGCGCCTTGGCGAAGAAGCGGAAGTCGTCCGCCGTCATGACGATCGGCGGGGCGAACAGCTCCGGCGAGGAGACCCGGGCGAGCGCCTGCTGGTAGGTGGAGCGCTCCCCGACCAGCGGCAGGAACTGCTTCGGCATGGCGTCGCGCGACACCGGCCACAGGCGGGTGCCGGAACCGCCGGCGAGCAGGAGGGGTATGATCTTGGTGCGAGCCATGGCGACCGTGTCAGGACCGTTTGCGTACCGGGGCGACGGCGCATGCGCCGTGAACGAGTGGGTCCGCGCAGCCGGAAGGAGGGCTTCCCAACGCGCCGGCGACTGCTTAAGGCATTTTCGGCCGGAACGGAAACGCTACGGGGTGACGTGGTGAACCATGGCGCCGGACCCGCGGGGCCGGACCGGCAGCCCGTCCTCCCCCTCGCCCCCCGGCAGCTGGAACCTCGATGCGTGCACTCGTCCTGGCCGACCGCCCGGCGCCCGGCGCCCCGATCTCGGACGCCCCGACCTCCGGCGCGACACCGACGGCGGCGCTGCTGCGGCCGCTCGGCGGTGTCCCGCTGCTGGCCCGGCAGATGCGCATCCTGGCCCGCGAGGGCGTCCGACGAATCGGCATCGCGGCGACGGGTCCCGAGGCCGGTCCCCTGCGCGACCTCGCAGCCGCCGAGGCGGCGCGGCTCGGCCTGGTCCTGGAGGACGGCCGAAGCTCCCCCGATGCGCCGACCCTGGTGATCGACGGCCCGGTGCTGTTCGACATCGACCTCGCCCGGCTCGCCGAGGTCCACGCGTCCCGGACCGCCGCCCTGACCGTGGTGGCCCAGCCCACCCTGCAGCCGCGTGACAGCGATCTGCTGGCGGAGCGCGACGGCCGGATCGTCGCTGTCGTCCCGAAGCACCGGCCGAGCCCGCAGGACCAGAGGAATCTCTCGCCGGCCGGGATCTGGCTCGCCGCGCCCGGCGTGTTGCCGAATCCGGGCCCGGACTTTCGCCCGGACGTGGTCCGCGACCTGTTGCCGGCCCTGCTCGCGGCCGGCCGTCCGGTCGCGTGCCGGCCGACCACCGAGTATCTGGCCCGGCTCGACGACGAGGCGGCCGTGGCGGCGGCCGAGGCCGACCTCGCGGCCGGCCGGCCCGAGGCGTTGCGGCTCGGCCACCGGCGTCCGGCCCTGCTGCTCGATGTCGACGGCGTGCTCAACCACGATCCCGGTCCGCAAGGCGCCCTCGCCCCGGACGACATCGTGATGGTGGCGGGCGCCGGGC